>CALVZM010000077.1 GCA_944372515.1 uncultured Clostridia bacterium | reverse complement strand
TTCGCCTTCTTCCATGTGAGCATACTGAATTTTATCCTTCAAATTTTCTATGTCCTGCTCGGCGGTGCGGCGGCGCTGCTGGTCTGGGCGAGTTTTTCGGACTGGGCGTTCGACCGCTATGCGGGATTTACCGCGTTGCAGACCGAGCGGCAGGAGACGGCGCGCAAAGAGGCGGCGCGCGGCGGCGCGTCCGAAGAGGACGTCATGGGGCTTTTGCTGGCGGAAGGGCGGCATGAATTTCTTTCCCGCGCCGTGCAGCCCCTCGGCGAAGGCAGGCAGGCGGCGCTTCTGCCCGAAAGGTTTTCCCTGTCCGATCTGGAAGGGCTGGCACAGACCCGCCGCGCCATGCAGGAGGAGAGTCGCGCCTTTGCGGCACGGCATGCCGAGGATGCGAAATATAAGGAATACAACGCCCGTTTTGCCGACCGCGACAAGGCGCTCGAAGAGCGGGACAAGCGCGGCAGACGCAAGAAGTTCGTGCCCCGTTCGCTCGGGGAGTGATGGCGGGAACAGGCGCACTTTGTCCGCCGCGGCGGACTTTTGAGAGAAAGGAATTTTTTTCGGAGAGGGAAAGCAGTTGACCCGCAGGAAAGACGCCGGCGGCGCTTACGACGCGCTCGCCGAATGGTTTGAATATCTCAACGATGACTGCGGCTATGAAGAATGGTCGCAGTATTTGCTTTCGTTGCTTTCCGCCCACGGCGCGGGGAAGAGCGTTCTGGACCTGGGCTGCGGCAGCGGATATTTCACCCGCGCGCTGACCAAGGCGGGATATGAAGCGCTCGGCGCGGACATCAGCCCCGCCATGCTTTCCGCGGCGGCGGAGCGGAGCCGGAAAGAGGGTTTGCAGATCCCGTTTTTGCAGGCGGATGCCGCCTCGTTTTCCCTGCCGCACAAAGTGGACTGCGTCGTTTCGCTCAACGATTGTTTCAATTACATTCCCAAAGAAAAATTTTTGCCCGCCCTGCGCCGCGTGCACGCGGCGCTCAGAAAGGACGGTCTGTTCTTCTTCGACGTCAGTTCTTCCCGCAAATTAAACGCCCTTCCGCCCGTCAGCATCGACGATCGGGACGACGTAACGTACATTGCTTTCAACCGCGTGCAGGGGGAACGGGTAACCATGGAAGTCAGTCTGTTCGTGCGCGAAGAAGGGGAGCGGTATGTGCGGCGGGATGAGACGCACACGCAGTATATCTATGACGCCGAAGAGATCCTGTTCTCCCTCTCCCTGGCGGGGTTTGAACCGCTGATGTACGGCGGGCATCTCGGCACCGATCCCGCAGACGCCGACCGCCTGGAATTTCTTGCGAGGAAAGCATAAGGCTTTTCCGCCTCGCGCGTATCTTTGCGATGCGGGGAGGGCTTTGCGCACGGGAACAAAGCGGAAAAATAAAAAAACGGAGAGAAAAAAACAACATGTCCGATAAACTTTTGCGCACACTGATAGAGGACGGGCAGGTTTCGCTCGTCGCCGTGAACAGCACCGAAACGGTGCGCCATGCCCAAATCATTCACGGCATGTCCGCGCCTGCGGCGCGCCTGTTCGGCAGGGTCCTGACCGCGATGACGTATATGTCCTGCTGGCTCAAAGAGGAAACGGGCGAACTTTCGGCAAGCATCAAGCACCGCGGCGAGGCGGGGGAAGTCTGCGTGTCGGGGGACAGCCGCCTGCGCATGCGCGGGTATATCTATAACCCCGCGGCTTCGACGGACGTTCTCGGCAAGGGATATATGACCGTCGTGCGGGACGACGATTACGGTAAACCGTTTGTCGGCACCTGCGAACTCGTGGACGGCGACGCGGATAAGGATTTTGAATATTATTACCGCCTGAGCGAGCAACTGCCCACATACATCCGCACGGACGTCCTCTTTGACGAACGCGGTCTTTGCAAAGCGGCGGGCGGCATTTTCCTGCAACCCATGCCCGGGGCAAGCGAGATCGCCGTGCAGGCGGCGCAGAATTTTCGGGAGCAACTCTCCGATTTCGGGGAAAGGCTGGAAAAACAGGGCATGGACGGCATCTTAAAGGCGTTTTTCGGTGTGAAGGAATGGACGGAAACGCCCTTTGCATACGGGTGCCGCTGCTCGCGGGAATACATCGCGGGCGTGCTCTCTTCGATGGGCGAGAAAGAACTGCGCGACATACTCCGCAGCGAGGGAAAGATCAACGTGCACTGCCATTACTGCGGCAGCGATTACGATTTTTTTGAAAGCGATATAGACAAAATGTTCCCGCACGCGCCCGAAGGGGAGGAAGCGGGAAAAGGCGACGGACGGGAAACGGAACGGATATGAAGAACACACGAAAACCGAAAAAGACAACGCGCCCGGATAAGGTGCTTTATTTCGACGACGGCGAGGAACGCCTTGACAGGAGCATCCGCAAACGGACGGAAGAAGGGGACGCGATCGGCGCGTTGCGGCTCACCAACCGCCGCAACGAATTTTTCGACCCGACGCCCGATTCCTATGCGGCGCAAGCCGATCTGTATGAGACGCTGGGAGTTTATTCCCGTGCGCTCAGGACGTGGTATCTCTTCCTCAACGAGGTCGACGAGGATTCCGAGGCGGAAGCGTATGAGGGGATCGCCGTCAATTACATGAACCTCGGAAAGGAGGGGCAGGCGGCGTATTATTACAATCAGTTGCTGCGGGTGGACGAAGAATTGAGCGAAGAGAGCAAGATGGAGATCATCGAGATGTTTTCCCATCCCAAAAAAACGGGATTCCGTCTGATCTATCCGCCCGAAAAAGCCGATTACACGCCCGAGATCGACAGGGGATTGAAAGCCATGCGGGAAGGGGATTTTTCCGCCGCGCGGAACGATTTTTCGCTCGTGGAAGCGGGCGCTCCGCAGTACCGCACGGCGCAGAATCTGATCGCCGTTTCCTGGCTGTTGGAGGACAGGAAGGAAGAGGCGCGCGCCCTCTGCGAAAAACTGATCGAAGAGGATGACGGCGACGTGCAGGCGTACACGACCTATGCCGCCGTGCTGGGGCAGACGGAAGAACGGGAAAAGGCGGCGGAAGTGGCGCTGAAACTGTCGCGGATGCACACGGACGATACGGACGAGTTGTACAAGATCGCGACGGTCTGCTGCGAAAACGGCTTGCACGCGGCGGCGCTCGAAAAGTTTTGTCAGTTGGAAAAGGAAATGCCCAACGACGCCAACCTTCTCTATTTCAAAGCCGTCGCGGCTTACAACAGCGGCGATGTCGCGCTCGCGCTGGACACCCTTGACAGGCTGCTGGTGATCTATCCCGATGCGGCGGTGGCGCGGTATTATTACGATCTTTTGCGGCATTGGCTCGAAGAAAAGGACAAGGCGGACATAGCCGCGCCCGAACTGACCTATTTTTACCGCGTGCCGCCCGCGGTGCGGGAAGCCTATTGCGACATGCTCTGTTTCCTCGACGGGCTGGGTGTGCGGGAAGCGGAAGAACTTTCGGACGAACCGCAGGTGATCGGGGTGTTGCAGTGGGCGTTCGACGAGATGGACGGCGCGGACGGCGATCTGCAAATGCTCGCCATGCAGGCGGCGGTGCATTGCCGCTACGAGCGTTTCGTGGAGGAGACGCTGCTCAATCCGGACGTTTCCGACGTGGTCAAAGTGCGCACGCTGGAAATGATCGTCGAACAGAACAAGGAGACGGAATACGGCATCGCGATCTATCACATCTACCGCCATCTCCACTTTTTCCCTCTGAAAATCAAGGGGAAGAAGAAAAAGAAATTCCTGCGGGGATATGCGATGGTCTTTGCCAAGTTTGCCGCCTATTCCGGCAACCATGCCAAAAGAATGCAGGCTGCCGCCGAACTTTTGTATAACTGTCTCGCGCTGCGGGATGCAACGGATTATGCCGACGTGCCGAAAAATATCGCCAGCACCATCTATATGCTCTCCGAACTCCGCGAATCGCGCAAAGGCGTTTCCGACGCGGCGGCGCTCTTCGGTGCGGAGGAGGAAAAAGTGTCCGGCATGCTGGAAATTGTCCGCTCGGTAACCGGTGAAGTGTTGCAGCAGGACGCAATGAAGCCCGTCAGGCGGACAAAGCCGTCTTTCGCAGAGGAAAAACCGCCCTGCGCCGCCGACGTGCCGTCGGACGGGGACGGCAAAGAGGAGTGAGCCATGAACGATCCGAGAGAAAAGCGTCCGCGCATATTTGACCTGGACGGTGCCTTCGATGCCCGCGTGGCAGAATATCTCCGACGGAAAAAGAATAAATATACCGAAGAAGAGTGGGAGGACGCCGTTGCACGGCTCTACCGCAAATTCGGCGAAACGTACATCGAGAGCCTGGGCGGCACGCCCGCGGAATATTACCGCCGCATGTCCGCAGAGGAACTGCTTGCCGTAACGCGCGCCCATTTTGCGGAAAAGGTGCCCGTGGACGGTTTTCTGCGCGCCGCGCTCGAAGAGGGCTCCAATAAGGGCGTAGCGGAAGCCCTTCTCAGCGGCGGAGAAGAGGAAGTGCTCTTTGCGCTCGGTCTGCTCGGCGCGGACCGCGCCCTTTTCCCGCGCTATCTTTCCCTCTTTGAACACACCGATTCCGCGGCGGTGCGGGACCGTCTTGCCGAGATCTTTGCGGAAAACGCCGATTTGCTGGCGGACGAACTGCTTGCCGTGCGGGCGCGGGGGCATAAAAAAGAGGAAACTGCCGACATCCTGAGCCGCTGTTTGGTGCCGCGGGAGGAGATATTTTCGCTCCTGCTCGAAGATTTCCGCGCGGCGGAGGGCGCGGCGGCGGAAGCCTGTGCGGCGCGGCTGGGGCGTTACGGCGACGAGCGCGCACTGCCGGACATCGAGCGCAAGGCGGCATTGCAGGAAACGGGCTACCTTGCCTGGCGCGCCATGCGTCTGGCGGCGGAAGCGCTCGGCGGGAGCGTGCGGGAACGGGATTTTTCCGAAGATGAGGAATATGTCGCGCTCGCGCGCGAGGAAGAAAAGCGCCGTCGGGAACGGGAAGAGGCGCTGGAAAACCCGGACCGAGCCTGAGCCTTCCGTATGGATCGCAGAATACGAAAAGAGAGGACGCGGAAGCGCCGCAAGGCAGTCCGCGCCCTCATTTTTTATGCAAATCTTTCTTTTTTAGTTTGCGGCAAGACCGTTTGACCGTTTCCCGCCGCCGCGCTTGCGCGGAACGTCCGTCATATTCCGCCGCCCCCGCGCATACATTAAACAAGTAAGTTTAGTGAAGCGGAGGCTCAGTTTTGTATGGAAAATTATAATATCTACGAGGATATTGCCACGCGCACGCAGGGAGCGTTGTACATCGGCGTCGTCGGCCCCGTGCGGACGGGTAAATCCACGTTCATCAAGCGGTTCGTGCAACAACTTGTCATTCCCGCGGCGGCGGGGGAAAAGCGCTCGCAGATGCAGGACGAACTGCCCCAGTCCGCAGGCGGTAAGACCATCATGACCACCGAGCCGAAATTTGTGCCCGCGCAGCCCGTCGCCGTACAGTTCGGCGAAAACACCTCCGCCGCGGTGCGGCTCATCGATTGCGTGGGTTTTCTCGTACCCGGTGCGTTCGGCGCGGAAGAGGACGGCAGGGAACGGCTGGTCAGCACGCCCTGGCAGGAAGCGCCGCTCCCCTTCACCGAGGCGGCGGGGATGGGTACGCAGAAGGTCATACGCGACCATTCCACCGTCGCCGTGCTCGTTACCACGGACGGGAGCATCACCGATATCCCCCGTGAAAATTATGTGCGCGCCGAGGAGCAGTCGGTCGGGGAACTCAAAGAGATCGGCAAACCTTTCGTGATGCTGCTCAATTGCCGCGAACCGAAGACGGACGCCGCGGCGGCGCTGTGCGCCGAACTCGAAAAAAAGTATGCCTGCCCCGTCCTGCCCGTCAACGCCGAGGAGATGAGTCAAGAGG
>CALVZM010000076.1 GCA_944372515.1 uncultured Clostridia bacterium | reverse complement strand
GCGTCATCTTGCTCCTCGATCCCGTGCATCTTCTCTCCGTCGGGTTTCAGTTGTCCGCGGCGGCATATATCTCCATCGTCGCGCTTGCGCCCGCGCTGCAACGCTTGGGCGCGGGGATCACCGGCAGGATCCCGTTTTTGAAAAAGCCGCTCGATTCTCTCGCCGTTACCTGTGCGGCGCAGGCGGGCGTGCTGCCCGTCATGCTCAATGCCTTCGGCTATGTTTCCGTCTGGGGTCTTTTGCTCAATCTCGTCGTCCTGCCTCTCTTTTCGCTCGGCTTTCCGCTGCTGCTCGCGGGTATCCTGTTCTCCTGTCTGTTCCCGCCCGCCGCGCCCGTATTGCTCTTTCTGCCCGCGCTCGGACTGCGCCTCTTTGCCGTTTTCTTCCGCTTTTCCGACTTTTCTTCGCCCCTGCTCAAAGGTTTTTCGCTGTCCTTCGCGGCGTGCGTTTGCTTTTATCTTCTGCTTCTTGTTTGCAGCGGCGGCGTCAACGTCAGGGGCGGCTTGCGCGCGCCCGTCGCCTGTTTCCTGGCGGCGACGGTGCTCGTGCAGGCGGGGCTGGTCAATCATATCCCGTCCGGCGTCTGCCGCATCGCGCAGATGTGCTATTACGGCGACTATTGCTGCGCGCTGGTGCAGACGGCGGATATGGACGTGCTGATCGTCAACGGCGAGACCTCTTCTTCCCGCCTGCAAACGTTTTTGTTCCTGCACGGGGCGGAGCCGGACGCCGTTGTCATCGCCGCCGAAAACGCCAACGCGGTGGCGGGCAGTCTGCTCTTTACCTCGTTTGAAACGGTCTATGTTCCCGCGGGCGTCGATGTGGCGCTGCAAAACCGCGGGACGGTCTCTTCCGATTCCTTTTCGGTGGACGGCGCGGCATATCGTTTCTTTGCCGACGGTTCGCTTTCGATCTCTTATGCGGGCGTAACGGGCGCGTTCGGCGCCGTCGGTTCCGCTGCCGCCGCCGACGCTTCTTTCTCTCTTTTTCCTGCAGAGGGGCGCGACGGGTTGATTTTTCGGATAGAAAGTGGTATACTTTCAATGAGCCGATGAGCGCGGACGGAAGGAAAGCCGCCTTCCCGCGCCCCGCTCTTTTTTAAGGAAAAGGGCGTTTGTCTGCGGCATGGTATCGGGCAAAGGACGGTCGGGAGGAAAAATTTCGGCATGAAATTCACGGCATTGAAAAAACATTTGCAGAGCGAAGGGGTGCAGCCCGTCTATCTGTTGGAGGGGGAGGAACTCTATTTCCGCGACAAGGGCGTGGAGATGATCAAAAACGTCTGCCTTTCCCGTCCGGAACTCAATTACGTTTCCTTCGACGGGGGGGCGGCAAAGGGGGACAAGATCGCCCGCATTGCCGAGGCGGTCTGCGTTCTGCCCTTCCTGAGCGAGAAGCGCGTGGTGCTCGTCAGTGAGTTTTACCCGTCCGAGCGGGAATATGATGCCTATCTGCGTCCCCTCTTTGAAAAGCCCGTCGAAAGCACGGTGCTTTTGCTTGTCAACACGGGCATGGGCAAGCCGAAACAGGGCGCTTGCGATTGGAAAAAAAAGCCGAATATAACCGTTGTGGACTGTTCCCGCGCCGACGAGCGGGATGCGGTGAAGTGGGTCTTTCTGACCTTCCGCCATGCGGGCATCGAGGCGGACGGGGCGGTCTGCTCGGATATCGTGCGCTATTGCAACGGCAACATGGCGCGCATTGCGGGAGAGACGGAAAAATTGAAGGCGTATGCCGACGGCGGGGGCGCCGTTACGGCGGAAACGGTCAGTCAAATCGTTTACCGCGACCCGGAATATAAACTGTATGAACTTTCGCAGGCGGCGGCGCGCAGGGACTATACCCGTTTCGTGCAGGTCATGGACGGCATGGTCGGCAAAGGCTATGACGAGAACGCCTTTCTGAACGCGCTGTGCGCGCATTTCCGCACGCTGTTTGAAGTGTCGTCGTACAGGGGAAGCGACGGGCAGGCGGCGCAGGCGCTGGGGATGAAGGAATATGCCGTCCGCAAGAGCCGCGAACAGGCGTCGCGTTTTCCCCCGGACGCGCTCGGGGGATACTATGCCGATCTCTATGAGGCGCTTGCATCGGCGCGGGCGGGGGAGATCACCTTTTCCGCGGCGCTCGAAACGGCGATCGGCAAAATATTTTTCAAAACCTATTGAATTTTATTTTGATTTTTTTGCTTTTTTCTATATAATGATACTATAAGATTTTTTCCGACCGCGGACGAAGTGCGGGAAAGGGCGGGGCACGCCCCGCGCCCGCGTGCGTTTTATGAAAACGCGATGCGTCCCGTCGGCGCAGGAGGTGTCAGGGTATGACATGGAAAGAGATTGCCGATGCGTTTGTCGGCGTGTTCACCGGCTTTTCGCCCGTCTATATTTTGGAGACGATACTCATCTTTCTGCTCATTTATTACGTCTTCAAGGTCTTGAAAAACAATGACGCGACCCGTCTTATTGTCGTCTATGTCGTCGTCATCGTGCTCATGGGCGTGCTTTGCCTGTTCGTCAAGGGTTCCGGGCTGGTGCTCTTCCTCCTGTCCGTGCTTCTTCTGTCCATGTTCATGCTCCTGCTTTTCAGCCTCGAAATCAAGCGCAGCATCCGTGAGCGCAAGAACGGGTTTTTGCCGGGCGCCGCGGCGATGAGTTGGACGAGACCCGAAACGGAAGCCTGCATCGAATCGATCATCAAGGCGTTGCAGAACATGTCCAAAAATGACATCGGCGCGTTGGTCGTGCTCTCCAACGGCAATCTGCCCAAGCAGATCCTGGAAAGCGGCACCATGCTCGATGCGGACATCTCCCAGCCGCTCATCGAGGGGATATTCTTCCCCAAGGCGCCCCTGCATGACGGCGCGATGATCATCGAAGAGCACAAGATCCTCGCGGCGGGCTGTTTTCTCCCCCTCACCCAGAACAACGAAAAATACCCCAAGGACCTCGGCACCCGCCACCGCGCCGGCATCGGCATCACCGAAGTTACCAACGTAACCTCTCTCATCGTCTCCGAAGAGACGGGCATCATTTCCATCGTCAAACAGGGCAAAGTTACCCGTTATGCCGATTACAACATGCTCCGCGCCGTGTTGCAGGAGTATTATTGGAAAGATTTCACCGCGCAGTCGGGGCGCAAAAAGAACGCAGGGAAATGAGGAGGAAAAGGATATGAAATTTTTTAAGTGGCTCAAAGACGAAATCACGAACAACGCGGGCATCTGCATCCTGGCGCTCGCGGTGGCGTTTTTCTGCGTCATCGTCTTCAATATGCTCGCCTGGACGCCGTAATGTTTGCAGAAAACACCATTCAGATCCCCGACATCCTCCTGCCCGCGCAGGCGGAAGATCCCGCTTTCATGCGGGCATGGTCGGTCATTGCTTGCGATCAGTTCACTTCGGATCGGGCATATTGGGACAGCCTGGATCAAGAGACGGGGGATGCACCGTCCTCTCTGCGGCTCGTTCTGCCCGAGGTCTATCTGAAAGACAAAGACGCCCCGCTGCGGATGCAAAAGATAACAAAATCCATGCGGGAATACCTGCAAAAAGGCATTGTAAGACACCTTGGCAAGGGGTTTGTCCTCACCGAGCGCACCACGGCATTTTCTTCCGAGCGCCGCTTGGGCATTCTTTTGGCGGTCGATCTGGAAGAATATGCCTTTGACGGGGGAACGCGCGCGGCGATCCGTGCCACGGAAGCGACCGTGCCCGAACGCCTGCCGCCCCGTGCCGCCGTGCGGCGGAATGCGGTCATTGAATTGCCGCATACCATGCTCTTATATAACGCCCCCGAGGAAGAGATCCTGCAAGGGCTTTCGGGCGGAGATGCGGCAGGGCGGCTGCTCTATGATTTTGAACTCAACCGCGGCGGGGGACACCTGCGCGGCAGATTCCTGAGCGAAGAAAGCGCGCGGGAGATCCGTCGGCGGCTGTATGCTTCCGCGCCCGACGGGCTGCTCTTTGCCGTGGGAGACGGTAACCATTCCCTGGCGGCGGCGAAACTCTGCTGGGAAGAGAAGAAAAAGGGTCTGACGGCGGCGGAGCGGGCATCGCACCCCGCGCGGTACGCCCTCTGTGAAGCAGTCAGCGTGCACTCCCGTGCGCTTACTTTCCACCCCATCCACCGCTTTGTTTCGGGCGTGGACGCCGAGACGTTTTTAACGCAGTTTATCGCGGCATGCCCCTGCGCCGTAACGCGGACGGGGCGGCTGGTTGGCTTTCAAGAAGATGCCGATGTCGTGCAGGCGATCACCTTCACCGACTCGTTTGTTGCGGAATATTGTGGGGCGCACGGCGGCGAAAACGATTATATCCACGGCGACGACGCTCTCCGCGCTCTCGTCGGCGGGGCAGCCGATCGGGCGGGGATCTGTTTTCCGCCCGTTTCCAAGGACGGCTTTTTTGAATATATACGGAAAAACGGAGCGTTCCCGCGCAAAACTTTCTCCATCGGGGAAGGAACGGAAAAGAGATATTATACGGAATGTAAGGAGATATAAACGGAATGTCGATCAAGGTCTGTAAATTCGGCGGCACGTCCATGGCGGACGGCAACACCATCCGAAGCGTCGCAAACATCGTGAAGAGCGATGAATCCCGCCGCTACGTCGTTGTCAGCGCACCCGGCAAACGGTTCAGCAACGACGTCAAAGTAACGGATATGCTCTATGAATGCGCGCGTGCGGCGGCGGATACCGGCAATTGCGCCGCGCCCTTTTCCAAAATACGGCAGCGCTTTGAAAACATCGTCGCCGAACTCGGGCTGGCGATGGACATCGGCGGGGTGCTCGATGAAACGGAACGGCGCATCTGCGAGGAAAAGAGCACGGATTTCGCCGCTTCCCGCGGCGAATATCTCAGCGGGCGCATCATGGCGGAAGTGCTCGGCGTGCCCTTCGTGGACGCGCAGGACGTGATTCGGTTCAATGACGACGGAACGCTGAACGCCGAGGAGAGTTATTCACTGGTCGCCCGCGCTCTCGCCGACAAGCCCTGCGCCGTCGTCGCCGGGTTTTACGGCGCTTATGCAAACGGGAAGGTCAAGACCTTTTCCCGCGGCGGCAGCGACATTTCGGGCGCGGTGGTCGCCCGCGCCGTCCTTGCCGATCTGTATGAGAATTGGACGGACGTCAGCGGGTTCCTCGCCTGCGATCCCCGCATCGTCGAACACCCGCAGGGCATCAAAGTCCTTTCCTATAAGGAACTGCGGGAGTTGTCCTACATGGGGGCGAACGTCCTGCACAGCGAATCCATTTTCCCCGTGCGCGGCGCCAACATCCCCATCAACATCCGCAACACCTTCCGCCCCGAGGATGAAGGCACCATGATCGTGCCGCTCTCCAAATACCGCTATACGGGCAACATCGTAACGGGCATTGCGGGAAAAAAGAACTTCACGGTCATCCACATCGAAAAATCCATGATGAACGGGGAGATCGGCTTTACGCGCAAGATCTTGTCCATCCTCGAAGAGAACAACATTTCCTTCGAGCATATGCCTTCCGGCATCGACACCATGTCCCTCGTCATCGACAGCAACATGCTGCAACTCGGCATGCTCGACAGGCTGCTCACCGAAATCGAACAGACGGTCAATCCCGACCATGTGCGCGTGTACAACAACATTGCGCTCGTCGCCACCGTCGGACACGGCATGTCTTCGAGCATCGGCACGTCGGGCAGGCTGTTCAAGGCGCTCTCCGACGCCAACGTCAACGTCCGCATGATCGATCAGGGCTCTTCCGAACTGAACATCATCGTCGGCGTGGCGGACGAGGATTGCAGCCGCGCCATCAAGGCGATCTACAACGAATTTTTCCCTGCGCGCGAAACGACGGAAAAATAAAGGGAACGACAAAAAACAAAACCGCTGCGGCGGAAAAAAAACAGACCGATCGTCCGATGTCGGGTCTGTTTTTTTCTTGGCTTTTTTGTCCCGTTTTTCCCCGCGCCGTTTGTTTGCCGTTTGCATGCGGGCACATATGCCGCCGCGTTCCGATGTGCGGTATTTTCCCGCAGGCGCCGCTCTTTCTGCGGGCGGTGTGCCCGTCCGGATGCGTTTTGCGGATAAAAAAACGCCTTCGCAGGACGTCCTGCGAAGGCAAAATATCGGCAATAAAAGCAACCGCCGCGTGTTACACGAAGATCAGGATGGCGGCAACGGCGGCAGCGATGACGGCAACGCAGAGGACGGCGCCCAGCACGAACGGCCAGACGGGGGCGCGTTCTTCCTGCGGGGCTTCGGCTTCTTCCTGCGGCACTTCGGCGGCGGGCTCGGCATCCGCATAGGGTTCGTTGCAGATGGTCAGTTTTTTGCCGTAGCCGATGCCCTTGATGTTGTCGGCGTTCTGTCCCTTCCAGGTATAGCAGAAGGTATATTCCGTGTAATTTTCAATGCCGCGGCCGACATATTCCCAACTTTCGATGACGGTGTTTTCATAGGAATATCCCTTTGCCTGCATCTTTTCCGCAAAGAGGCGTTCTGCAACTTCCTGCGCGAGCGCGAGTGCGGCGTCGGAGGAAAAGGTCTCTTCGCCGACGGAAGGGGAATAGAAATATCTGTCCGCATTGGCGGCGGCAAACAGAGGGTCGTTGCAGGCATAAACGGAGAGGGAATGCAGTTCTTCCAGCCTGGTGGGTCTGGACGGGTCGGCGTTTTCCCGATGCCCGAAGAGCCGCAGCGTGAACTCTATTTTTCCGAACCGCACGGTCTTGTCGCGGATCTGCCCGATGTTGTTGCGGTCCATCGAGGGGAGTTGGGCATAAAAATATCCGAGGTCCGCCCGTCCGGGCAAAGATTCGTTGTGGGAAAAGGTATACTTCATTTGGTCGAGGACTTCCGATTCGGTCAGCGTGCAGAAAGGCATGGCATTTTTCTCCTTATCATAAAAAATAAATATTGGTTATGTAATTATATTACATCATAATTGCGAAACTGTCAAGTACCTTTTCAAAAATCGGACCGATTTTTTTTATCTTAGGAAAAGAGCGGGCGGACAAAGGGAATGTCCGCCCGCTCTTTCGGCGCCAGGATATGCCGTTCAGCCGCGGAGCACGATGAACGTGCCCGCGCCGTTGAGTTCGTATTCTCCGACCTTGCAGACGGCAAAGCAGTCTCCCGCCCGGAAGGGCATTTCGCCCCGTTTCCATTTGAAAAATCCCGCTCCTTCGAGGATTTTCACGCGGTCGGTGCCCTCGGTGAAAAGTTTATACCGCCGCGGGCTGACGATGAGCAGGGCATTGCCGCTTTTGCCGATGTGCGCGCCCTGCACGGCGTTTTCCTGCATGGAAAAATCGCTGCGGTCGGGAAAGGGGACGGGCTCCGTTGTTTTTTCTATCTTCATCATGTTGCAAGTATAAATCATTTTTCCGAAAAAAGCAAGTCTTTTGCCTGTCCTGCGGGCGCGGAAAATTTTTGCGGGGGCAGGGCGGGGCGGCGCTCAGTCTTCGGGAGTGTGCGGCTGAGGCGGCAGCGGCGCGGAAGGCGGGTCCTCTTCGGGCGGAAATTCTTCCGTTCCGAGCCCTTCCACGACACTGAGTTTGCGCGAGATGGTGCGGGTCTTTTTCGCCGCGGAATCGATGGAGTCCTGCGCTTCCTGCAACTTTCTGCGGGTCTTTTCGAGGAGTTCGGAGAAACGGGAAAATTCATGGCGGAAGGTGTTGAGCAGTTGCCAGAGTTCTCCCGAGCGCTTTTCGATCGCCGCCGTCTTGAACCCCGTCTGCACGGTGGAAAGAAGGGCGCCGAGGTTGGTCGGTCCGCACGCCATGATCCGCTTGCGGTAGAGGAATTCAAAGAGCCCGGGCATTTTCAGCAGTTCGGCATACAGTCCTTCGAGGGGCAGGTACATAATGGCAAAGTCCGTCGTCGTCGGAGGCAGGATATATTTTTCCGCAATGGATTCCGCCTGCACTTTCACGGCGCGTTCGAGGTTTTTGAGCGCCCGTTCTTCCCCCGCTTTGTCCAGGGCGGAGGAAGCGTCGAGGAGGCGGCGGTATTCCTCGATGGGGAATTTGCTGTCGATGGGCAGCCAGACGAGTTCGTCGTCCTTGGAGGGGATCTTCACCGCAAAGTCCACCATCGCGCCGGAGAGGGGATTGAGCCGCACGCCGGCGGCGTATTGTTCGGGGGAGAGCATCTGCGAGAGCAGGGCGTCGAGTTGCGTTTCCCCCCAGGTGCCGCGCAGTTTGACGTTGGTGAATACTTTTTTGATGTCGCCCACGCTCTGGGCGACTTCCCGCACTTCGCCGAGCCCTTTATAGACGGCTTCCAGCCGTTCGTTGATGAGCGAATAACTTTTCCCGAGTCTGCCTTCGAGCGCGGAGGAGAGTTTTTCGTCCACCGTGCGGCGGATGGTTTCCAGATTTTCGGCGTTGGCGCGGGACATGTACTTGATGTCCTCGTTGAGTTGCTGCCGGATCATGTCCAGGCGGTATTCGGTCTTGTCGCCGAGTTCGCTCACGCGGCGGTTGGTATAATCGGCAACGCTCCCCAATTTGTCGATCTTTTCGCCGAGCATGCGCGTTTCCCTTTCGGCTTCCGCCCCGCCCTTGTTCCCGCGGCGCAGCAGCAGGGCGACGACCGCCGCCAGGCAGACCGCCGTTAAAATCAGATCGATGACGAGTAAAAATTCCATGCTTTTGTTCTCCTTATTTTTTTCGGATGTATACAGTATACCATATAAAACAGGCATACGGTTGCCTGTTTTATAAAATTTTTTCAAATACAGTATAGCAAATTTCAAAATAAATTGCAATTCGCGGAAAAATGTTGTATACTGAAAGCGGAATATGGCAAAGGAGCGGGATATGAAGCATCATATCATTTACAATCCGACGGCGAAGAGCGGCGCAAGCCGTTCCGTCATGGAAAAGGTCTGCGCAAGACTGCGGGAAGCGGGCAGGGAATACGAGGTGTATGAAACGCTTTATCGCGGGCATGCCCGCGCCATCGCCGAGAGCCTGCCGCCCGACGCGCGGGAACTGATCGTCGTCGGCGGGGACGGCACCTTTCACGAAGTGCTCAACGGACTGCAAAATCCCCTGGACGTGCGTATGGTGCTCATTCCCGCGGGAACGGGCAACGATTTCTGCGCGGCGGCGGGCATCTCTTTCGACCCCGACACCGCCATGGCGCCTCTGCTGCGCGGCGACGTCAAGCCCGTCGATTACATAGAGTTTTCCGGGCGCCGCTGCCTCAACGTCGGCGGGCTGGGCATGGACGTGGACGTGCTGGAACGGTGTGCGCGGGGGAGCATCAAGGGCAGGGTCAAATATCTTTGGAGCCTGATCGTCAGTCTGTTCTCCTTCCGCGGCTGCAACGTCCGTCTGTCGGTGAACGGGAAGGTGTACAACGAAAAGGCGCTGTTTGCCGCCGTCTGCAACGGCGATCGCATCGGCGGGGGCATACGCATCTGCCCCGATGCGTCGGTCGATGACGGAAAGTTGGAAGTCGTTCTCGTGCGTCAGATGAATTTTTTGGGCATGCTGCGCACCTTTGTCGCGCTCATGCAGGGGAAGATACTCTCCGCCGGGGATACGCTGCATTTTTATTGCGACGAGGCGGAAATATTGCCCGACCGCGCGCGGACCGTGCAACTCGACGGAGAGTTATACGCCGATTGCCGCGTTCTGGACGCCAAGATCGTGCGCGGGTTGCAGATATACAGATAAAGACGTAAAAACTCTACGGGCGGCAGGGGCGGGGCGCCCCGGACGGGCACCGAAAGCCACGGCGGAAAAGGGAGAAAGGCATGTTTTTTTCTTCGCTCTACAAGAAAATACTCGATACGTTGCCGACGGCGGTCATCGTTTGCGACCGAAAGGGGTGCATCCGTTTCACGAACGCCGCCTTCCGCCGTTATTTTCCGTCTGCCGCGGGACGGGGCAAGAAACTCAAAGACGTCGTCGGTTGCGCCGAAAGGGTATGCGGCAAGGGCGCGGCGTGCGCGTCCTGCCGCCTGAAAAGGCTGTTCGACGGTGCGGCTGGCGGCGCGCGGGCGCAGTCGGAAGACATACCCGTTTCGCTGACGGACGGCGGCAGGCGCAGAGAGGTCTCTCTGCGGATATACGCCGTCGCGCTCGATCGGAAGCACAGCCTGGGTTTGGTGGAGAGTGTATACGAACAGGAATTGGTCAAGGAACTGAACAACGCCCATTTCATTCAGCAGCGCCTTCTGCCCGCGGGCAAAGAGGCGGGCGGCGTCGCCTATGCCTATATGTATCTCCCCTGCCGTGAGATAGGGGGGGATCTTCCCGACGTTTACGAACTCGATTGCGGCGGGGTCAAAAACACGTTCGGTGTTCTGGCGGACGTATCGGGCAAGGGCATTGCCGCGGGCATGCTGTCCTCCTTTGTGCGTGCGGGGTTTGACCGCGACGAGCCGTCGCCCGCCCGCGCGCTCCGACGGCTGGACGCAAAATTCAGAGATATGCACCTCGATGAGAAATCATATATCACGGTGGCGGCGGTGCGCATCGACGCCGCCGCGCAGAAGATTCATTACTGCATCGCGGGGCACAATGCGCCGCTGCTTCTGCGCAGCGGGGAAAACGTCAGTGAGATCGAGATGGCGGCACCGCCCGTTTCCAATTGGTTCGACCCCTTTTTGTACGAGGACGGACAGATGGAATACCGTCGGGGGGACATTCTCGTCCTGCTCACGGACGGCGTAACCGAAAGCCGCAACGCCGCGGGCGAACTGTTCGGCATCGAGCGCGTGGAGAACATTCTTTTGCGGAGCGACGGCGCGCAGCGGTTCATCGAATCGTTGCAGTCCGCTCTCAAAGAATTCTGCGGCGGTTCGTTTGAGGACGACATCACGGCGATCGCCTTCGACCTGTAAAAATATCGTCTGCCGCATCCCTTCCCGCGGGAAGGGATATTTCTTGCAAAAAATCAATTTTCGATCGGCGGGCGGCTGCCGTTCCCGACGCGGCTTTCGGGCGGCTGCCGTGCGGGGAAGGGGGCTTTTTTGCCCTGCGGGGTTGCGTTTTTTCGGGAAGTGTGTTATAATACATCTGCGCGGGAGATTTTTCGCCGCGCCTCTCCCGCAGCGGAGAAGAGGAGGATACATGCAGGGCAGGACGTTTGCCGCGGAAGCGGCGACAGAGAAAAATCCGCGCTGGCGGGAACTGACGGCGCGGCAGAGCGAACTTTACAGCCGCGGCGACGACATCCGTTCGCCTTTCGCGCGCGATTATACGCGCATCCTGCATTCCCGCGCCTATCGGCGGCTCAAACACAAGACGCAGGTGTTCTTCAACATCGACAACGATCACATCTGCACGCGCATGGAGCACGTCGCGCACGTCGAGTCGGTGAGCAACACCATCGCGCGGAAGTTGGGGCTCAACGATGAGTTGACAAAGGCGATCGCATTCGGGCATGATCTCGGGCATGCCCCCTTCGGACACCAGGGAGAACAGATCCTCGGCGCGCTGAGCCGAAAATATCTCGGGCAGACCTTCTGGCACGAGCGCAACGGCTTGCGTTTCGTCGATCGGGTGGAACTTTTGGAGGATAATTATAAGATTGAGCGCAATCTCGACCTCACATATGCCGTGCGCGACGGCATCGTGTCCCACTGCGGCGAAGTGGATGAAAACGGCATCCGTCCCCGCGGGGAACTCATCGATTTGGAGGAGTTTCGCACGGCGGGGCAGTATCAGCCCGCGACCTGGGAGGGGTGCGTCGTCAAACTTGCGGACAAGATCGCCTACATCGGCAGGGACATCGAGGACGCGGCAAGCCTCGGGTTCCTCGGGGAAAAACAGTTGGCGCAACTTCGGAAATTGGCGCAGGCGAACGACGAAAAAGTACTCAATACCACGGTCATTATGCACAACATGATCATCGACATCTGTCAGAACAGCAATCCGTCGGACGGCATCTGCATGAGCGGGAAATATTTGGAGCAGCTGAACGAAATAAAGCGTTTCAATTACGAATATATCTATAAAAACCCCCGATTTTCCGCCTTTCAGCGGTATGCGGAGCTGGTGTTGACGGAAATCTTCCGCACCCTTTGGAGTTATGGAGCGGGAGACGTATGGAAAAATCTCCAAAGGGATCTCAGGTATTACCCCACGTTGCTTTCCGCGTTCGGCGAATGGCTGGCAAAATATTGCGAGCCCGATTTCGTGCCCGACGGGGAGTTAAAAGAACGCACGTCGCGCCTTGAGAATTTCAAAATATACGGCAGGCTGGAAAAAAAGGAGCTGTACGCGCAGGCGATTCTCGATTATATTTCCGGTATGACCGATCGGTTTGCCGTGAAGGTATACAACGAACTTCTTACCTATTGAAAAGAATAAAAATGAAAAGGGCATGCCCGCGAAGAACGATTTTTTCGCGCGAATGTCAAAAGCAGGAGGAAAGGGATATGCGAAAGGACGAACGGTATTTCAGGATGCCGAACGAGATGCAGTACAACAAGGTGGAGGACATTCTGGACGGCGAAGAAACCGTTCTGCTGCGCGCCGTGCCAAATCGCAGGGCGTACATTCTCAATGCGGTGTTCAAAATGATGCCCGTCGCGTTGCTTTGGGCGGCGTTCGACGTTTTCTTCATCGTCATGCTCTTTGCCAACGGCGTGTTTGCCGCACTCGGCTGGTTCAGCCTGTTCATCGTCGCGTTCTTTGCGCTTCATCTCGCCCCCCTCTGGATGTGGGTCAGCGGCATCGTCCGCGCCGTGGGGGAGTATAAAAACATCGAATATGTGTTCACCGAAAAGCGTATCATTCTGCGCTCGGGACTGATCGGCATCGACTTCAAGAACATTTATTACAGCGATATAGAGGGGGTCAATCTGAAAGTCGGGATCATCGACCGCATCTGCCGCGTCGGGGATATTTACATACAGGCAGTCAGCCAGAGCAGCGTGCTGTTCGACGTGGAAAACCCCTATGCGTTGCTTTCGGAAATCCAACGGATCGTACATGACATCAAGACCGACATCGCCTTCCCCAACGATCTGCGACCCGAAATCAACCGCGGTTTTCGTACCAAATACACCCCGCCCGGACGAGAGGAGTGAACGATATAATAAAAAATCAAGTCTGTCAAGTAAAAATGCTTGACAGGCGTTTTTGTTTCTGATACAATGGACGGCATAAGACAGGGGAGGGGCGGGCATGCAGCGCACGGTCATCGAGGCGGAGGAAGCCGAAAAACTCATGCAAAGGGACGTGAAGTTCCTGCGGCTGTGGGATCTGTACGGCGGACTTTTGACCGATAACCAACGCGAGATCACCCGTCTCTATTTCAACTGCGATCTTTCCCCCGCGGAGATCGCCGAGGCAAAGGGGGTCTCCCGCCAAAGCGTTTCCGACTGCCTGCACAAGTGCAGAAAGCAACTTGAAGAGGCGGAGGAAAAACTGCATTTTTCCAAAATGCTAGATGAAGCCCGGCTGTCTTATTCGCTCTATATGACCCGCGTAAAGCGCTGGGCGGCGGAACAGAAGAAAGCCCGTCCCGAATGGGCGGCGGCGCTTTCCGCCCTCGAAAACCTCACGGGCGGGGCAGAAGAGCGCGCAGAAATCAAGGAATAAAGGGGGCAGGCATGGCACTGTTCGGTTCTCTTGCCGAAAGGCTCAATCATATCTTTTCCAAACTGACCAAGCGCGGTAAACTGACCGAGTTGGAGATCAGGACGGCGATGCGGGAAGTGCGCGTGGCGCTCCTCGAAGCCGACGTCAACATCCGCGTGGCGAAGGATTTCATTCAAAGCGTATCCGAAAAGGCGGTCGGGCAGGAGATATTGCAGTCCCTCAACCCTTCCCAGCAGGTCATCAAGATCGTCAACGAAGAACTCATCG
>CALVZM010000075.1 GCA_944372515.1 uncultured Clostridia bacterium | reverse complement strand
ATCTCCCCGTAACGGCGGTTGTTCGAATAGGGAGAAAAGAGGGTGGCTTCGTAATCTCCGAGATGGGCGATCCCGTAAGCGGACAATTCGTTGCCGCCCATCGCCCTGATGAGGCGGGCGACCTCGCGCGCGCCGCGGCTCATGAGCGCCCCCTTCCAAGAGACGTATCCGCAGCCGTCCAGAACGCCCGCGAGACTGCCCATGACGTTCTTTGCCGCCGCGCCGATCTCCGTGCCGATGAGGTCGTCGCCGTAATAAAAGCGGATGAGATCGCTGAGGAAATTGTCGGCGAGGCGATGTTTGAGTTCCTCGTTGCGCGAATCGATGACCATGCAGTTGGGGATGCCCTGCGTGAACGCCTGGATGTGCCCGGGGCCCACCCACACGGCGATGCGCATGGGATCGATGCCGCTCTGCACCAGCACTTCGGAGAGTCGGCAACCCGTGTCCACCTCGATGCCCTTCATGCACAGGACGAAATTCTTTTGCGAAACGTCATACGCCGTGATGCGCTTCATGAACCCGCGCACGCCCTGCGAACTGATGGAAATGACGATGATCTCGGCATGTTCCACCGCTTCCTGCAAGTCGCAGGTCAGGCGGATGCGCTTATCCAGCGTAACATATTCGTTTTTGCCCGTGTTTTTGAGCACTTCATAGGAATATTCTCCCTCGGGTCCCCAGGAATACACGTCATATCCCTTGTTCGCCAGATACCAGGCGATGAAAGACCCCCATCTGCCGCAGCCCAGAACGGAAATTTTCATGGTTGGTTTCCCCCTTCGATAAATTGATTAAACGGTAAATACATGCAGGGCATGCCCGTAAAGAATGCGTTGTCGGTAAAAATATTTTTTCAAATCTCCTTGCGCTCGGACAGCGCGCGGGAAAGGGTAACGTCGTCGGTATATTCGATCTCCGCGCCGATGGGCACGCCGCGGGCAATGCGGGTAACCCTGACGCCGAGGGGCTTTAACAGTTTGGCGATGTACATGGCAGTCGCATCCCCCTCCACGTTGGCATCCGTCGCCATGATGACCTCCCGCGTATCCTCTCCCATGCGGGCAAGGAGTTCCTTGATGCGGATGTCGTTCGGTCCGACCCCGTTCATCGGATCGATGACCCCGTGCAGGACGTGATATACACCCTTATATTCATGCAGTTTTTCGAGCGCAACGACGTCCTTGGGTTCCTTGACGACGCAGATCGTGCCCCTGTCCCGTTTCAGGCAGATGTCGCACACCTCGTTTTCGGTGAAATTGCCGCAGATCTTGCAGTATTTCACCTTCTTTTTGGCGTCCAGGACGGAAGAGGCAAACGCCGCCGCTTCCGCGTCGGTCATGTCGATGATGCGATAGGCATAGCGCTGCGCCGTCTTTCTGCCCACGCCGGGCAGTTTGGAAAATTCGTTGATGAGCCGCCCGATGGGATCGATGAATCCGTCCATATTTTACAGCAATCCCCCCATGCCGCCCAGCGCGGCAAATTCGCCCATCTGCTCTTTATAGACCTCGTCCGCCTTTTTGTAGCCGTCATTGATCGCCGCCATGATGAGGTCTTCGAGCATCTCCACGTCCGAAGGATCGACGATCGATTCGTCGAGTTCGATGCCGTTGATGATCTTTTTGGCATTCATGTAGACGACGACCGCCTCGCCGCCCGCCGTGCCCACGATCTCCCAATCGTCCATCAAAGCATCCTTTTCCTTCATCTTTTCCTGCATCTGCTGGGCTTGCTTCATCAGGTTCTGAATGCCTCCGCCCATGCCGCCCATACCGCCTCTGAATCCTGCCATAATTTTTTATTCTCCTGTTTTTGAATCCTGATCGTCCTCCGACGGGCACCGCCCGGAAGCGCGCCCCGCCCGAAAAGCAATTTTTTTTATTTGATTTCCACGGGAATATCCGCAAAATCGGCTTTGAGCCGCTCTGCTTTTTCCGCGAAACTTTCCTCCGTCCTGCCGCGCAGACGGATATCGAAAGAAGTGATGCCGATCGCCTGCAAGGACTGCGCCACCGCCGCGCGGTGCTCGGCGCGTTCCAACGAGCGGAAAATGGTCTCGCTCGTCGTGGTCAGCACCATCTTTTCCCCCTCAAAGGCACAATCGAGTTCCGAACACATGGTGAAGAGCACGCCGTTGCGGGAATTCTTGCGCAGCGAACGCAGAAACATGCCGAACGCCTTGCCCTTGTCGGGCGGTGCAACGGGCGGTGCAGCGGGCGCCGCCGTTTCCGAAGGCATGACGGTCTCATGCGATCCTGCCGCCGCAAAAGGCGCCGCCGTTTCATGCGGCATCGCCGCGGGAGAAGGCGTCTCCGTTTCCTTTTTTGCCCCGCCGAAGACCGTGCCGTCCGTCTCCCGCATGCCCCCGCCGTCGAATATCGGCTCGTCGGGCAGAGGGGGCAGTTCCTCTTCGTCCCAAGGGGAAGGCGTTGCCGCCGTTTCCCGCTCCGCGCTCTCCGCACGCTCCGAAACGGGAGATGCAGGGACGGGTGCGGCGGGCGTTTTCTCCGTTCCCGTCGCGACGCTGCCGCCCGCAAGATCTTTGACCTGCGCTTCGAGCGCGCTCACGCGGGCAAACAAAGACTGAACGTCCCTGTCCGTTTCGGGCATGCTTGCCTTGACGACCGCCGTTTCCAGCACGATGCGGGCGGAAGAGGAATAGCGCAGGCGGCTCTCCGCTTCGGCAAAAATTTCCGTCGCGCGCAGGAGCCTGTGTCCGTCGGCGGCATCCGCCGCCGTCTTGATCCGTTCAAACATTTCCGCGGGAAACGCCAAAATCTTGTCCGCGCCGCGGCACATCTTGGCGACGGCGCAGTGATTGAGAAAGCGCAGAATGTCCCGCGTCAGCACGCCCACGCCCTTCCCTTCGGAAAGCGCCTTTTCGGTCAGCGAGAGCGCGGCGGGCATATCGCCGCGAAGGACGGCTTCGCTCAGATCCGCCATCACCGAAAAATCGGCGCTGCCCAGCACGGCATTGACGGATGCATAGGTCAGTTTGCCGCTTTCGTACGACACGCAGACATCGGCAATGGAGAGCGTGTCCCGCACGCTCCCCGCCCCCGCGCGGGCAATGGCGGCGACCGCTTCCTCTTCATAGGGCTTGCCCAATTTTTTCAGGATCTTCTTCAAATGCTCTTCCAGATCTTCCTGCGGGATGAGTTTGAAATCGAAACGCATGCAACGGGAGAGAATGGTGGCGGGAATTTTCTGCGCCTCGGTCGTCGCCAGGATGAACACCGCGTGTTTGGGCGGCTCTTCCAGCGTCTTCAAAAGCGCGTTGAACGCCCCCGCCGACAGCATGTGGACTTCGTCCACGATGTATACCTTATACCGTCCGTTGACGGGCGGATACTGCACCTTTTCCCTGAGATCGCGCATCTCGTCGACGCCGTTGTTGGAAGCGGCGTCGATCTCAACGACGTCCAGACTGTTCCCCGCGGCAAGCGCCTTACAAGACGGGCATGCCCCGCACGGAGAACCGTTTACGGGGTGTTCGCAGTTGACGGCGCGCGCAAAAATTTTGGCAATGCTCGTCTTGCCCGTTCCGCGCGGACCGCAAAACAGATAGGCATGTCCCACACGGTCATTCTCTATCTGATTGCGCAAGATCCTGATGATATGTTCCTGCCGCACCACTTCGTCCAGCCGTTCCGGACGAAAGGCGCGATAAAGCGCAAGATATGCCATACCGTCTCCTTTTGATCGTATTCTTGAACGCCGTCGGAAAGTTTCAGCGCTTTGCGCCGACGGCAATGATTTTTGTCAGTTTTTTCTTGCTCCGCTGCAAGGCGTTGTCGATGCTCCGGATGTTCCGCCCCGTCGCTTCGGAGATCTGCGCGCAGGTCAGCCCGTCCATATACATGACGACGATCTGAAATTCAAGCGCGGAAAGCGCCTGGCTCAGTTTTTGCAGAAGTTCCGTCCTGTCCTCCACGCGGATGAGTTCTTCCTCGGCGCTGCATCCGCCCGTCAGATCAAAATGCGGAGAAAAAATGGAAATATAATTGTTGAGCGGTCCGTTCTTGCCGCGCGCCGCGCTCTTGACCGCGTCCATGATGCGGCGGTTGATGCAAAGATAGGAGAAATTTTTGAAACTCAGGCGGGGAGCGCGCGCTTCGTCATATGCATTGATGGCTTCATAGAGCCCCACCATGCCCTCTTGAATGAGGTCTTCCGTTTCACCGCCGGCGAGAAAAAACCGTCTTGCACGGGCGCGCACGACGCTCTTATACCGTTCCAAAAGCGTCTCGATCGCCGCGCTGTCCCCCGCCTTGGCAAGGACGACCAACGCCTCGTCCGTCTGCTGCCGCACGTCCGTCATCGCCGCTGCCTCACCGCTTCATAGCACGCCGCGCCGAGCGCGATGGATGCGTTCAGGGAATTGATCTTGCCGTACATGGGCAGAGAAACGACTTTGTCGCACTTTTCCCGCGTCAGGCGTCTGAGCCCGCTGTCCTCTCCGCCGACCACGAGCGCGATGTTGCCCTTGAAGTCCTGCTTGTATATATCCTCTCCGTCCGCTTCCAGCCCGTACACCCAATACCCCGCCGCCTGCAACTGTTCGATGGTGCGGGAAAGGTTGGCGACCCGCGCCACGCCGATGTGCTCGGCGGCGCCTTCGGAAATGCGCAGCACCGCCTCGGTTACCTGCGCGCTCCCCGCTTTGGGGATGATGACGCCGTCCGCCCCCGCGCATTCCGCCACGCGGAGGATAGAGCCGAGGTTATGCACGTCCTGTATGCCGTCGCAGAGGATGATAAACCCGCCCGCGGGGTTCTTTTTTGCGGCGATAATCTCCTCCGGATCGACGTATTCATATGCGGAAGTAAAGGCGATGACGCCCTGGTGCCGCCCCGAAAGGCTTTCCCTGTCCAACGCCGCCCGCTCGACGAACTGCACGCGGACGCCCCGCTCCCGCGCCATGGCGAAAATGCGCCCCAACGTGCCCTGTGCGCCCTTTTCCATCAGAATCTTTTCGATCTCTTTGTCCGTCTTCAACAGTTCGAGTACGGCGTTCCTGCCCTCTGTCTTCATGCTGTCATTCCTCTTTTTCTCTCTCCGATGCGGCGTTTTCCATAGCGGGAGCGGCGTTCCCGCTCTCCGCGACGTCGAGAAGTTCGTCGATCCGTCCGATCTGTCCCGTGATATACAAAAAACCGAGTACCGCCTCGAACCCCGTCGAACGGTTGTATTCGGCGACGGTCGCACTCTTGCTGCGGGTGCCCTTTCGGGCATTGCGGGCGCGGCGGAAGATGTCGCTTTCCTCCTCGGTAAAGAGCGGCGCGATCCTGTCGAGTTGTTCGTTCTGCCCGCGGGCGGAAACGAACCGCACGCTCCGCCGTTGCAGTTCCCCCGTTCCCACGCCCGCCGAAAGACAGAGTTTTTCACGGACGTACAGGGAATAGACGGCGTCGCCCACGAAAGCGAGCACGACGGGATTCATTTGTCTTGCCGTCTGTCTGTCGACGGCGGTGCGCAGGGAAAACATGCCTTCTGCCTCTTCGGACGCTCCGAACGGATTTTTTTCTCCTGTCATTATACCACATCCCCGCAGAAATTTCAAGTATTTTGCAGGAATTCCGAACGCACAGCACGACCTCCCCCCGCATCGGCATAAAAAAACGGCGCGGGCGCGCGCCGCGGCGTTCGACGCAAAAAAATTCCTCCTTACCGGTTGGACGCGGCGGAGGAAAGATAGGCGAGGATGCCCCGATAAATGGCGTCGGCAAGTTTTTCCCGATAGTCATCGGTAACGAGCAGGGCTTCATCCGCGGCGCTGGAAAGAAAGCCGCATTCGCAGATCACGGACGTGTATTCCGTGCAGTTGAGTATGTAATAATCCCCGGCGAGGGGCGTGCTCTTTTTGACGCATTCGGGCATATCGTTGAGTTGCGCCTGGATGTTGTTGGCGAGCGTCTGCCCTTCGGCGCTGTCCGCGCGGTAGAAAAGTTGTGCCCCGCGGCGGGCGGAACGGGGATAACTGTTCTGATGCACGGAGACCACGGCGGCGGGCGACGCCCGTTCGATGATCTCCCTGCGCTTTTGCATGTCCCGTTTCTTGAACCCCTTGACCGCCAGCCCGTACAATCCCGCGTCGGTCTTGCGCGTCAACACGACGTTGATGCCCGCCGCTTCCAATTTGACCTGCAATTTTTTGACGACGGCGAGATTGATCTCGCTCTCCTTCACGCCCGTATTGACCCCCGTTACGCCGCCGTCGACGCCGCCGTGCCCGGCATCCAGCACCACCGTGATGCTCTGCGTGTCCACCGCCGTCTGCACCAGCACGGACAGACAGACGGAGAGCGTAAAGAAAAAACAAAGGGTCAAAACCCCCGCAAGAAAAATGGTTTTTCCCGCATTCCCGCGCATTCTCATGGGAATAATATATTCCCGCCGCGGAAAAAATATGCGTTGTCCCCGCCGCGCTTAAAACTCCACCGTCATGCCGTCGTAAGCGGCGATGACGCCGTATCGCGCCTCGATCGGGCGCAGGCGCGCCGTGAAGGGCGCGGAATTGTGCGAAAAATGCGTAATGACGAAACGGGTATGCCCGTCCGCGACCCCGTCCGCCCGCAGCCGCGCCATAACGGCGATGTTTTCTTCCAGACCCATATGCCGCCCGCTCGTCGAAGAATGCGTGTCGATCAGGGTGCAGTCCAGACTGACGAGCCCGACCTTTTTTTTCGCGTCCTTCAAATATGCAAACAGGGATTCGGGGGGCATGCCCGTGTCATGCAGGTGCAGATACGCCCTGCCGTCCCGCTCGACGAGGAACAAAAGCGCCTCTTCCGCCTCGGAATGCACGGCGGGCAGCGCCGTAACGCGGTATCCCCCCGCTTCAACAACGGAAAAGGGCTTCAACTCGGTCATGGGTATGTTCTTTTTGACATCCGCGCGCATTTCGCGGCGGGTGCATTCGGCAAAGACCCTGCCCGTTTCCGCATTGCCGTAGATGTGCAGCCTTTCCGCCCGCATATCGGCGGCATACTTATACCCGCGCAGTATGAAATCGTGCGCATAGAAATGATCCATGTGCGAATGGGTGATGAAAAGGTGTTCCAACCCCGAAAGATCGGTGCCCGCGCGCAAAGCATGATAAAACGCATCGGGCGGAAAGTCGATGCCGAGTTTTCCGTCGATGAGTATCTGCGTGCGGGAACGCAGTTCCCTGCCGCCCAGCGCACGGGCGGCGCGGCAAGTGGCGCAATTGCAGAACAGTGCGGGAACGCCCTCCGCCGCACCCGTTCCGAGATAAGTGATCTGCATATGTCTTTTTCTCCCGCCCCGAACGCCGGGGCGCCCCGAAGGGGGTCAGCAAAATTCCAGAAGGATGGTAACGGGTCCCTCGTTGTTTTGTTCGATGTGCATATCCGCGCCGAACACGCCCGTCTTCACAATCAGCCCGTACCCGCGCAGGATCTGCGCCGTGCGCTCATAGAGCCGCGCGGCGGCGGCAGGCTCCTCCGCTTGGGTGAAGGAAGGGCGGTTGCCGTGGCTGCAATCGCCGTACAGCGTGAATTGGGACACCAGCAGGATCTCTCCGCCCGCCTCCCCGACCGATACATTCATTTTGCCCGCCGCATCGGAAAATATGCGCAGCGCCGCGATCTTTTTCGCCGCCTTCTGCGCCTGCGCTTCCCCGTCGCCGCGGCCGACGCCGAGATATACCGTCAGTCCGCGGGGGATCTCGGCGACCGTCTCGCCGTTCACCGTCAGCCTGGTCCTGCCGACGCGCTGTACCACCGCACGCATTTCTTTCTCCTCCCCGTGATGTTTCCGTATCCGCAATAAAAACGCCGAAAAGCACGACGCATGCGCCGTGCTTTTCCGGACCGAAGCGAAAAGAGATTTATACGCGGCTCATGTACTCGCCGCTGCGGGTGTCGATGCGGATGGTCTCGCCTTCGTTGACGAACATGGGCACCTGCAATTCATATCCCGTTTCCACTTTGGCTTTTTTCATGGCGTTGGTCGCCGTGTTGCCCTTTACGCCGGGATCCGCCTCGATGACTTTGAGTTCCACAAAGTTTTCGGGTTCGACGGAAAAAGCCTTGCCGTACAAAAACCGCACCGTAACCACATCGTTTTCCTTGATGAAGTTGAGCGCATCCTCGCACTGATCCTTGGTCAGTTCGATGGTGTTGAATTCATCGTCCATAAAGACATAAAATTCGCTGCCGTCGAAATAGGAATAGGTCATCTTCTTGGTCTCGACGTCCACCGTTTCCAACTTTGCCGTGGGGTTGAAGGTCTCGTTGGAGAGCACCTGTCCCGTTACCACGTTTTTGAGCGTGGTGCGCACGAACGCCGCGCCCTTGCCGGGTTTGACGTGCTGGAAGTCCGTAACGGTGTAGACACCGCTCTTATACTCGAACGTTGCGCCCTTTCTGATATCGCCTGCTAACATCTGTCCCATAATCAATCGTCTCCTTAGAGTTTCTATAATATTATTTTTATTTTTTCAAATAATTATCAGTTTTTTATCCGTCTTATGCATGAAGGAATGCACTTTGCCACCTTGCAGAAAAACGGTATCTTCGATACGGATGCCCGCTTCGCCCGCGAAATAGACCCCCGGCTCGTCCGAGAACACCATGCCGTCCGAAAAGACCGTTTCGCTCCCCGGCGACAGCCGCGGCTCCTCGTGAATGTTGAGCCCGATGCCGTGCCCCAAAGAATGGGTGAAATATTGATCCAATCCGTATTTTTTCAGATATTCCCGCGCAATAGCGTCCCCTTCTCTGCCCGTCATGCCCGCATGAAATTTTTCCTTGAACAGTTCGTGCGCCCGCAGAACGTGGGCATACGATTCCTTGAATTTTTCATGCCTTTTATCGTCGCCGAAAAGGAAGGTGCGCGTGATGTCCGAACAGTAACCCTCTTTCCTGCACCCGAAATCGATGAGTATCTCATCGCCGAAGCGCAGACGGGTATCCCCCGTTTCGTGGTGCGGGACG
>CALVZM010000074.1 GCA_944372515.1 uncultured Clostridia bacterium | reverse complement strand
AATCGCACTTCCCGTCAATACTTTTTTTCATTTTCCGCACGGACGAAAAGACGGGGAACGGCAGGCATGAAAAAAACGGCAAAGACGCCGCTTTTTCGCCCGTTCAATCCTTCCACAATTTGTCGGGATCCATGCCGTAAACCTGCACCACCGCAAAGACATCGGAATTGGCGATGTCCTGCGGAAACACGATGCCGCCGCCGGGATCGATGTCGATGCCGAATTGACGGAAGGCATACCACACGATGTGCGCGCACTGCGTTACGCTCGGCGGCGCGGACGGGTCGAACCGACCGCCGAACACGCCCGCCAGAATAGAATAATCGATGCCGACGAGGTTCTCGGCGGCATAGGAGGCGATCGCCTCCCGCACCTCTTTTTCCGCTTTGGGACGAAGGATCAAAAAGGCGGGACGGTTGGCAAAATGCTGCGGGCTGTCCGTCAGACCGCTGCGGGAACCGTATCCGAAAGAATTCAGATATATCCCCTCTTCCCCGTCCACGACGAGCAGGCTGTGCCCGAAGCGGACAAAGGAAAAATGCGTGGTGGGCGTTACGATGACATCCCCGTCTTCCAACGCGGCAAAATGCACCGTGTCGGACGCATACAACTTTTCGGCGCAGGTGAAGGGACCGAACCCGCTCTCATAATAATCGTAAGAGGCGAAAAAGTCGTCCTGGATGGCATAGATCGTATCCGTTTGACCCCGCTCGATCAGTCCGTCGACGCCGATCTTCGTCAAGCCCGTCTGACGGTAGAGCAAATCATAATCGGACGAAAAAAGGGTTTCGGCGGAAAGGATCGGCGCAAGATCGACCTTGGCATAATCGGGGTGCCAGGGACGCCATGCATGCGCGACGCACATGCCGATCTGCAAAACGAGCAGCAGCACCACGACCAGCGAAAGAAGCGAGACGAATATGCCGAGGGTGATTTTCAGAAGTTTGTTCTTAGCGTTCCTGCGCATTCCGTCTCCTTTTCTCCGTCTGCATATTTTTCCCGTCCGACGCAAAGACGATGCAAAAAAGCAAAAAACAAGGTCATTTTTTCTCTATGATCATGCGATAACCGCCGCTGCCGTGTTTGATGCAGCGGGAAACGCGGCTGAGCGTGGCGGAAGAGATCTGCGTTTCCTCTTCCACGCGGGCATACGTCTTGCCTTCCAGCACCAATTTGGCGGAATAGAGCCGCTGCGCCATGTTCTCCGTTTCGGCATATGTGCAGAGGTCTTCGAGCAAAAGTTCGCACTCCTCGCGGGTTTCCAGTTTCGTGAGCCGATCGAGAAGATATTCATACATCACACGTTTGTCTGTCATTTCGTCTCCTCAGCGGTTCTCCGCATAATTGCGTAAAAAGGCTTTGAGTTTTTCGCTCTTCGGTTCGCGGAAAATCTGCTGCGGCGTGCCCGCCTCCTCGATGACGCCGTCTGCCATGAAAATGATCCTGTCGGAGATCTCGGCTGCAAACTGCATTTCATGCGTAACGATGATCATGGCGCGGTCGGGACTTTTCAGACTGCGGATGACCCGCAGTACTTCCCCCGTCAGTTCGGGGTCGAGCGCCGAAGTCGGTTCGTCAAAACAAAGGATCTCCGGTTCGAGCGCGAGGGCGCGGGCGATCGCCACGCGCTGACACTGTCCGCCGGACAGTTCGCAGGGATAATTGTTCATCTTTTCGCCCAATCCCACGTCGCGAAGAAGTTTTTCGGCTTTGAGGGCGTTGTCCGCGAAAGCGCGCTTCCGTTCTTCGGCGCAAGCCTTGTTTTCCGCCAGCCATGCCCGAATCTTTCTCAAAACAGAGATTTTTTCTTTTTCTGCCGCGCCCGCCGGGTCTTTCCCGCTTTTCCGCGCTTTGCGCGCGTTTTTCAGTCGCTCGCCCGTCTGGATGTCCAGCGGCAGGCGGACGTTTTTGAGCGCCGTATACTGCGGGAAGAGGTTGAAGCCCTGAAAGACCAGCCCGAAGTGCAGGCGGTTTTCCCGCAGATCCCGATCGGCATATTTTTTCGTTGCGTTAAAAATCTCTTCTCCGTGGACACAGACACTACCCATGTCCGCAAGTTCGAGGAAATTCAAACAGCGGAGAAGCGTCGTTTTGCCGCTGCCCGAAGAGCCGATGACGGAAACGACGTCCCCTTTCTGCAAGGAGAAATCAATGCCTTTGAGCACCTGCGTGCCGCCGAAACTTTTATGTAAATTTTTCACTTCCAGAAAAGACATGATCTCTATACCTTATAATATGATAATTTTTTTTCTGCCACGTTAAACAAGATCGTAAGGAGCCCGTTGAAAATCAAATAGAAAAGAGCCGCGTATAGAAGGGGCGTCAAAACGACGTATTCATTTACCGCATGATTGGCGGCGTTGAGTAAATCCACTACTCCCAACACCTGAGCCAGTGCAGTGTCCTTGACGAGCGTGATGATCTCGTTGCTCATGGGCGGAATGATGCGTTTGACAACCTGCATCAGGATGACGGAAAAGAAAATACGGCTTTTTTTCATGCCGAGTACCTGTCCCGCCTCGTACTGCCCGCGCGGAATGGCTTCGATCCCCGCACGAAAGATCTCAGAAAAATAACAGGCATAATTGAGAATAAATGCTATCGCAACGAAAATGAACATCAATGCGTTCATGCTGATCCCGAAAAATGCCGTAAGATCTTTATTCATGATGCGGAAAACAAATTGCGGCAAAAAACTGACGAGTAAGATCTGCAACATCAGCGGCGTACCGCGAATGACCCATATGATGGCTTTCATCAAATACTTCAACGGTTTGAAACGGGACATAGAACCGAAAGATATGATAAGTCCCAGCGGCAGCGCAAACACCAGCGTTACAAAAAACAACAGTGCGGTCGTACCGAATCCGCTCGCCAGTTCCTGTAAAATTTTTACCAATTCTTCCATGGCTTTATTCTTATTTCCCCAACGCAACGTCTTCGCCCGCGGAGCCGCTCTCCACGCCGATGATCGCATCCGACATACTTTCTTTGCTTGTATATTTTGTTGCGTCTTCTTTGCGGATCACCGCGACTTGCTTGTTATAAAGATAAGCAACGGACATGCACATATTCTGCGCTCTTTCTTCCGTAATGGTAAAACCGTTCCATAGTAAATCGACCGTGCCGTTATTCAAAAGCATTTCCTTTGAATTCCAATCGATCTCCTGAAATTCAACGCTAAGATCAATGGAATACGTTTCGTTCAGATACGAAACAACCGCACGAGCGAGTTCAATGTCAAAACCGGTAAGCGTTCCGCTTTGCGTAAATGCAATCGGAGCAAAAACCGTATATCCGATGATGATTTTTCCCGAAGTCTTAATTTTTTCCCAACTGTCATCCGTTGCAGAAGCGAGCGGATTCTGCGTTTCCGCCGTGATCGTCAATTCCGTTTCCAACCCGAAATCTTCGGCAATCGAAGTATACTCCGTCGTGCGAAGCGCAATGAGTGCTTTGTTGATTTCGGACATAAACGCCTTGTCATCCTTTCTGCCCGCAATACCGTATTCTTCTTCCGCAAAAACAATTCCCTGTACGGTCTGCAAGTCGTCTGCAAAATCGCCCTGAGAAGTATAGTAGCCCGCCATGACGGAATCAATGATCGCCACATCCACGGAGCCCGTCTGCAATTGTGTGAGAGCATCAAGTTGCGAACTATAACGCATCAATTCCTTTCCCACTGCCAATTCTTCGGGCTGTGCGCAGGACGACACTGCCACGGCAAATCCTGCCCCAACAATGCCCGCCAACAATAAAGATGCCAATTTTTTCATGATAATCACTCCTGTTATATAAATTTTTCAATGCAATCATTATACTTTATTACTTTAATTAAGTAAAGCGATTTTATCCTCTTTCGGCAAAAAAAATTTCCCGACAATTTTTTGTCGGGATTTTTTCGTTTGATGCGGACGCGCCGCCGTGCCCGCCCCTCCGTTCCGCCCGTCGGCAGACCGAAAAAGCAAAAACGGGGTTCAGCGCCTTCCTTGCAGCGCGCGTTCGACCTCTTCGGCATAACGCACGGTCTCCATGGCGTCTTTGGCATATTTATCCGCGCCGATCCTGTCGGCATATTCCGCGGTCATGACGGCGCCGCCCACGACGATCTTGCACCAGGGCGTGCGCTCGCGCAGCAGACGGACGGTCTCCGCCATGGCGGGAACGGTGGTCGTCATCAACGCGCTCAGTCCCGCGAGCGGGGCATGATGCTCTTCCACGGCGCGCACGACCTCTTCGGGCGGAACGTCTTTGCCGAGGTCCACGGTGTCGAAGCCGTAATTTTCCAAAAGTACGCGCACGATGTTCTTGCCGATGTCGTGAATGTCGCCCTTAACCGTGGCAATGACGAAAGTGCAGCGTTTTTTCCGCGGCGTTCCCGCGGCGGCATAAAAGCGGCGGATCTCTTCAAACGCCGCCTTTGCCGCTTCCGCACTCATCAAAAGTTGGGGCAGAAAGACGGTCTTGTTCTCAAATCCCCTGCCCACTTCGTCGAGCGCGGGAATGATCTCCCCGTCGATGATTTCCAGCGGCGGCACGCTTTGCAGGAGCGACTTGGTCAGCGCCCCCGCTTCGCCGTCCAGCCCCCGAACGATCGAACGGCGCAAAGGAGAGCCTTCCGCCTCTTCTTTCCCCGTCCTTCCTATCCTGTCCGCGGCGGGCGTGCGGGAAGGCGCCGTCGGTGCCGAAGAAGAGAGCAGCGGCAACCGTTCGGTGGCAAAACGGATGTATTCCTTGAAGTTTTCATCGGTCGCGTGCAATGCGGCAAAGGCGTGGTACGCTTTGAGCATTTCGACGGAATATACGTTGATGATGGCGGCATTGAGCCCGCTTTCCATTGCAAGGGTGAAGAAAGCGGCATTGACCGCTTCGCGCGCAGGCAGACCGAAAGAAACGTTGGAAACGCCCAGAACGCTCTTATACCCCCGCTCGCGCAGCAGGCGCAAAGCCGCAAGAGTTACCGAAGCGGCGTGAGGGTCCGAACTGACCGTCATTGCCAGCGGGTCGAAAATGAGGTCTTTCTTCCCGATACCGTACTTTGCAGCCTCGGCGGCGATCTTTTCCGCCACCGCCAGCCTGCCCTGCGCCGTTGCGGGAATGCCGTCTTCGTCAAGCGTCAGCGCGACGATGAGACCGCCGTATCTGACCGCCAGCGGAAATACGGCGTCCATGCTCTCCCGCGTGCCGTTGACGGAATTGATCATGGCTTTGCCGTTATACAGGCGCAATGCGCCCGCAAGCGCTTCCCGCGCGGTAGTGTCGAGTTGCAAAGGCAGATCGCTCACGCCTTGGAGCCGCACCACAACGTCGCGCAGCGTTTCGGCTTCGTCTATGTCCGGCAGTCCCACGTTCACGTCCAGGATCTGCGCGCCCTCGTCCTGCTGTTTTACGCCTTCGCGCAGGACATAATTGATGTCCTTTTCGCGCAATGCCTGTTGAAAGCGTTTCTTACCCGTGGGATTGATCCGTTCGCCGATGCATACCGTTTTTTCGCCGAACTCCACGGCGTGCGTATAGGAAGATACCAACGTATGTTCCCGCTTTATCACGGGCATGGGTGCCACGTCTTTGAGCGTTTCCCGCAGACGGCGGATGAATGCGGGCGTCGTGCCGCAGCACCCTCCGACCATCGACGCGCCCGCACTGACCGCCTCTTCCATCAGCAAAGCGAACTGCGCTTCGTCCACGTCGTAAACGGTTTTGCCGTTCTCTTCGCGGGGCAAGCCCGCGTTCGGATTGACGATGACGGGCAGGGACGCATATTCATAAAAAACGGGAAGCAGGGGCAACATCTGCCGCGGTCCGAGCGAACAATTCATGCCGACGGCATCGACGCGGAGCCCTTCCAGCATGGCGATCATCGCCTTGGGATCGGCGCCCGTCATCAGTTTGCCGTCTTCACCGTAGACGTTGGTAACGAATACGGGCAGATCGCTGTTTTCTTTGGCTGCCAGAACCGCCGCTTTGGTTTCATAGGAGTCGTTCATCGTTTCGATCAGGATGCAGTCGGCATACGCCTTCCCGATGTTGACGACCTCGGCGAACAACCGCACCGCCCGTTCAAACTCCATGTCGCCGTAAGGTTTGAGGAGTTTGCCCGTCGGACCGATGTCGAGCGCCACATATCCCCGCTTGCATTGCGCCGTCGCCTCTTTCGCCAGGCGCATTGCCGCCGTTATGACTTCGCGCAGTTCTTCGGGCGAATATTTCAATCCGTTTGCCCCGAATGTGTTGCTCTTGATGATGTCCGCCCCGGCTTGCAGATAGGCGCAATGTATGTTTCGGATCGTTTCGGGGTGCAAGACGTTCCAGCGCTCGGGCAGTTCCCCCGCTTTCAGCCCGGCATCCTGCAAGAGGGTGCCCATGGCGCCGTCAAAAAATATGACTTCTTTTCCGATTTTTTCAAGTATAGGTGATTTCGGCATATATCCTCCTGCCGTTACGGGCTTACTTTTCTTGACGGAACCGACAATCCTTCGCCAAACAATTTTCGCATTGTTCGCGGACATGGGTCGTTTGTTGATCGGCATTATCCGTTTTTTGCACGGCGGAAGAACGAGCCCTTTCTTCCGAGCGGGGCGACGAAGAAAAACCGATGAGCGCCGTTACCGATTTGGACGGCGTCATCAAAAGCCCGTCGCTCAGCGTGATGCCGATTTTGCGCGTGCAGTCGAGCGCGCGGATAAAATTTGCCTGCGCAGCGATGGGAAAATCGCCGTAGCCGCAGGAAAAGCGGGGACGCGCATACCATCCCGCCGCCGCATATTCCCGCGCGATATCTTGATTGAATGCATTGCAGAGCGTTTCGATACGCTCGGCGCCGATCGCCTGAAAGGCATACCCGCGCACGGGAGAAAGCGCCGAATAACGGGCGATCAGCCGTTCCATGCCCATCCCGACGGTCGCGGCGAAGGCGACTGCTTTTTCACAGCCTTCCAGATTGCGGAAAAGCGCCCGGCTGTCCGTCTTCATGAACCCGAGATCGAGCACGCCGCCCGCGCGGGCAATATCAAACTCGGCATAACACACGCGATAGACACAGGCGGCAAGCGCTTCTTGCACGCATGTCCCGAAGAGTTCTTCCGTTTCGGGCGAAAGAACGCCTTGCGGCGCGCCGAAATAGCGCAGCGCCTCTCTGCGGTCGAACGGCAATGCGCCGCCGTCATAAAAACGGGTGAAAATCGCGCCCATGTCCCCTCTCCGTCAATGCCGTAAAATCGCCGAAAGGTTTTCCGTGATCCGACGCGCAACGGCGGGCTTGTTCATCGTGTAGACGTGCACGTGCTCCACGCCGTTTGCATACAGATCGATGATCTGATCGGTGGCATATGCCACGCCTGCCTGCATCATGGCTTCCGGATCGGAACCGAAGCGGTCTAAAAGCGACTTGAACCGCTGCGGCAACTGGGTGCCGGAGATCTGCATGATACGACGTATCTGCACCGCGTTCGTTACGGGCATGATACCCGCGAGCACGGGAACATTGACCCCCGCTTCGCGCAGGTGATACATAAAATTGAACAGAATGTTATTGTCAAAAAACATCTGTGTCGTCAGAAATTCGCAGCCGCACTCCACCTTCTTTTTAAGATAGGCGATGTCTTCGAGCCGGGAGACCGATTCGGGATGCGTTTCGGGGTAACACGCCCCGCCGATGCAGAAACCGCCGAACGCGCCGATCTCCCGCATCAAGTCGTTGGCGTGCGCATACGCCCACGATTCGCGCGGCAGACGGGGAGACTGCGGAATGTCCCCGCGCAGCGCCATGACGTTTTCCACCCCCGCCGCCCGAAATTCCCGCAGACGGGCGAGAATGCTTTCGCGCGTGGAATCGACGCAAGTGAGATGCGCCAGCAAGGGCACTTTTTTCTTGCGGATGAGATTTTGCGCTATTTCCAGCGTATATTCCCCCGTACCGCCCCCCGCGCCGTAAGTTACGCTCATGAAAGCGGGGTGCAGTTCCGCGATCTCCTCGGTCGCCGCACGCACTTTTTCGACGGAATCGCTCGTCTTGGGCGGAAATACTTCAAAGGAGAGCGTCGGAACGTCCGAACGCAGAATTTCTGATATTTTCATGTCTGTACACCTTTCTTTTCTTTGAAAAATATATTATATTATAGCATATCCGCAACAAAAAATCAATGTCGGGTGTCATAAAATTTCCATGAAATAATTCTTTTGGCGCAGATATTGCTTCGCCTCCCTGTATGCGGGGAAATATGTCCCCACCGCCTGCCAGAAAGCGGGGGAATGATTCTTGTGCAGGATGTGGCAAAGTTCGTGCACGACGACATATTCGACGACAAACGGCGCACACATCGCCAGGCGAAAGGAAAAGGTAAGCGCGTTGCCGCCGCTGCACGACCCCCAGCGCGTGCGCGCGGAGCCGACGGACAGCCGCTGCGGCGAAACACCCGCCTTTGCCGCATAACTGCAAACGAGAGGCAAAAGAAATTCCTTCAAACGGCGGCGATAGAAGCGTATCAATCCTTTCAACGGATCGTTTTCGGGCAAAAAGATCTCCCCTTGCCCTAAAAAAACACGGCGTTTATTCCAAAGGCGGACGACATATTCTTCCCCTAAAAACGGGACATGCTCCCCCTCTTTCCCCTCTATCGCAGGCAACGGCGCACGGGCGGCAAGTTCCTGCCGCTTGCGGGAAAGCCACCGCGCATGCTCTTCGATGAAACGATCGGCGTCCGCCGCGGGCAAACGGGCGGGAAGAAAGACCGTGATGTTGCCGTCTTTGTCCAGCCGCATGGAGATCGTGCGGCGGTTTTGTCGGATCAGCGTATATTTTTCCATATAGTTTATTGTAACACGAAAAAAGGACGCCGCGCAAGATATTTTACCCGCATGCGGCATTATTTATTGACAATTTTTGCGGAGTATGATAAGATGAAACAACACGGAGCGTTATCGAAGCGGTCATAACGAGGCGGTCTTTAAAACCGTTTGGGTGCAAGCCCACGGGGGTTCGAATCCCTCACGCTCCGCCATTAGGGAATAAAACGAACCCCTTATTTGGGGGTTCGTTTTTAATATGTTTGCTGTTTATCTAACAAACGATCATATTTTTGATAATTGTTTCAACTATAAATATAATTTTGTTAGTATGGCACCTTAAAATAGTCAAGGTAAAGTTTGAATTTGTCTTGCGCCGTCAGGCAGGTGTCGCGTAAATAACCGCGTTCGTTCCTCCATTCTTTTAAGCCGCGGTAATAGAACAGTTTCAGTTCTTCGTCGATAATGAACGGCACGATATTGCATTTTAAGCACTCCTTGAAAAGCAGCAGTCTGCCGATACGCCCGTTTCCGTCCTGGAAAGGATGGATACACTCGAATTTATAATGAAAATCCAAGAGGTCGTCAAAAGTCTTTTCTTTCTTTGCGTTGTATTCAAAAAGCAACTCTTTCATTTTTCGGGCGACTTCTTCGGGCTGCACCGTAAACATATCTCCAACTGTATTCGGCAACCGTTTATAATCGCCGACGGCAAACCAATCTTGGCGGGCATCCGTTGTTCCGCTTTTTAACGTGCGATGCAATTCCTTTATGAATGTTTCCGTAATCGGTTTTTTGGCATTTTCAATGATCAAGTCGATACACTTAAAGTGATTCGCCGTTTCCACAATGTCGTCAACCTTAACCGAGCCGCCGTCGATTCCGATGGTGTTCGTTTCAAAAATGTAACGGGTTTGGTCGTGCGTCAATCGACTTCCTTCAATATGGTTGGAATTGTATGTCAATTCGATTTGTACCTTATGATAAATGCCGCCCGAAAGTTTTGCTTTTCTTTCTGCCGAAAGCACTTCCAAAAGAGTGGTCGGCAATGCGACTTTCTTATTGGCACGATCGGGTTTTTGCGCGCCTTCGGGAATATTCCAAGTTTTACCCGTTAAAAACGCGCCGTCTATCTTTCCCAAAGCGCAATAATTGCGAACGCTCCGTTCGGAAAGGTTCCACTTTTTAGCCGTTTCGGTTACGGATAGATATTTCATACAACACCTCGTTTATCAATATATCATATTATCGGCAAAAATGCAAGCGCGTATTTGGATGATTTTTGATGTTTTTTGCCGATACAGGAAAAAGACAAATCCCTCGTCTTCCGCCATTAGGGAATAAAACGAACTCTGAAAACGGGTTTGTTTTTTCTTTTATATTAAAATACGGACGCGCGAAGTCTTTTAACTTCGGACGTCCGTATCCTTTTTTTATCCGATTTTCCGGCAATAAACCGTGCAGATGCCCGCATGCGGTTTAGTTTATCTCAAAAATGTTAACCCCGAAATGCACCGAAAAAAATTATTTTTTGCTCTTTGCCGCTTCTTCCAGGCGCGCCTTTTCCTTATAGAACGCCTTTGCCCGCAGTTCGCTGTCGAGGATGCGCTTGCGGATGCGCAAAGATTTGGGCGTAACTTCCAGAAGTTCGTCGTCTGCAATGAATTCCAGGCTCTCTTCGAGGCTGAGACGGCTCACGGGAATGAGCGTCAGCGCGTCATCGGAAGAAGAAGAACGGGTATTGGTCAGGTGTTTGGTCTTGCAGACATTGACGTTGATATCTTCGTTCTTGGGGTTGATGCCGATGACCATGCCTTCATACACCGCCGTGCCCGGCGTGATGAGCAGTCTGCCTCTGCCCTGGGCGTTGAAAAGCCCGTAAGTAACCGCTTCGCCCGTTTCAAACGCCACGAGCGAACCCGTGTTGCGGCGCTGTATGTCCCCCTTATAGGGCTGATAGCCGAAAAAGAGGGAATTCATGATGCCCTGTCCCTTGGTGTCGGTCAGAAATTCGTTTTTATAACCGATGAGCCCGCGGGAAGGAACGATGAACTCCAACCGCTGCCGCGAACCGATCGCCGAAACGCGGATAAGTTCGCCTTTGCGGGTACCCATGCCCGCATATACCGCCCCTGTCATATCCTCGGGAACGTCCAGCACCAGCCGTTCCATCGGCTCGTTCAGAACGCCGTCGATCTCCTTATAGAGCACTTTGGGCGTGGAGACCTGAAATTCATAGCCCTCGCGGCGCATGGTTTCGATGAGGATGGACAGATGCATTTCCCCCCTGCCGCAGACGCGGAAGGAGTCGGACTGTTCGGTGTCGCTGACGCGCAGAGAGACGTCGCGCAGCAATTCGCGGTAGAGCCTGTCGCGCAGTTGGCGGGAAGTTACGAATTTTCCCTCTTTGCCCGCAAACGGACTGTCGTTGACCGAAAAAGTCATCTCCATGGTGGGCTCGTCGATCTTGACGAAAGGAACGGGATCGGGCTTGTTCAGTTCGCAGATGCAGTCGCCGATGTTCAGCCCTTCGATACCCGAAAACACGACGATGTCCCCCGCTTTTGCCTCCTGCACGGGCGTGCGGTTCAGCCCTTCGATCTGATAGAGGTTGACGATCTTCGCCGTTTTTTTCACGGAAGGGTCGTTGTAATTGCACACCGTGATGGTTTCGTTTGCCTTCACCGTGCCGCGCTCGATCTTTCCGATGCCGATCCGCCCCACAAATTCGTTGTAATCGATGCAGGAAACGAGCAGTTGCAAGTCCCCTTCGTCGTCCACTTCCATGGGCGGAATGTGATTGACAATCGTTTCAAAGAGCGGGGTCAGGTCGGATTCCTGCTTGTCCGGGTCAAGCGATGAAGTGCCCTGCCGTCCGCAGCAATAGACGATGGGACTTTCGATCTGTTCGTCCGTGGCGTCGAGATCCATCATCAATTCGAGAACGGCGTCCACCACTTCCTGAATGCGGGCGTCGGGACGATCGACCTTATTGATGACGATGATGAGTTTTAAGCCGAGTTCCAACGCCTTTTGCATGACGAAACGGGTCTGGGGAAGCGGTCCTTCCGCCGCATCCACCAGGATGAGTGCGCCGCTGACCATTTTCAGAACGCGCTCGACTTCGCCCGAAAAGTCGGCGTGCCCCGGCGTGTCGACGATGTTGATCTTGACGCCGTTGTAGTGCGCGGACGTGTTCTTCGCCAGAATGGTAATGCCCCGCTCCCGTTCGAGTGCGTTGGAGTCCATGACGCGGTCCTGCACCGCTTCGTTTTCACGGAATACGCCTCCTTGTTTGAGCATCTGATCGACCAAGGTCGTCTTGCCGTGGTCGACGTGTGCGATGATGGCGATGTTGCGCAAATCTTTTCTGATCATAGGATTACCTCAAAAAATCTCATTAACGTAAAAAATTATTAACTTTACTATTTTAATACTTTTTTTGTTTTTAATCAAGAATTTACGGGGAGTTTTTATAAGAATCTTCCTTGGCGGCGGGATATTCCGCGGCAAAAGGACAAATCTTTTCCGCCGGCGCCGACGCGGCAAAGACAAACGCCGCCCGAAATCCTCCCGCGGCGGCGTCTGTTCTTTTCGTTTTGACCCAAAAAATCAAGGAAAATTATTCTTTGGCTTTGTTTTTATTGTAATTGATGAGACACCCCGCGAGAATGATCTTGCGTTCATCGGGCGTCAGCGCACCGAGGGAAAGAACGATGTCCTTGACTTTGCCGCCCGAAATGTGTTTTGCCATGACCTTTTCGGCGCCGTTTTCCACCGCTTCGCGGATGCCTTCGACATAGACATAGTCGCCCACGGCAAACGTCTCTTTCTCGCAAAGGAAGGGCAGCATGCCCCAATTGATGAGGTTACTGCGATAACGCTTGGTGGCATATTCGCGGGCGATGTTGGCAACGCCGCCGAGCACGCGCTGGCAGGATGCCGCCTGTTCGCGCGCCGAACCGTCGCCCGGTTTGACGGCAACGACGCAACTGCCGTATACGGTGTTTTTCCCGATCTGCACGGAACCGAGCGCCGAGAGCACTTCCGCGGGCAGACTGCCCGTTTCGCGGCGGACGCCTTCTTCCTTCTGAATCTCCTGCGCTCTGCCGACATAGGCAGGGTCTTTGCGGGAAAGGGCAAAGGAAGCAAGTTTTACGGGGTTGGAGCGATAGGAAGAGGTCTCGCCCGAAGGGATGAGTTCGTCCGTCGTGGTTACGGGATCGGTGAGCACGGACGCCATGCGCATGAGCAGATTGTCGCCGAGGGCGATCTGTTCGGGCCAATCGGCGATGTTCGGACCGTAAACGAGGTTTTCCTGCGCTTTGGGGCAGAGCGCGCCGTGGTAGACCCTGTTTTGATAGATCTTCGCGTCAAAGGTGTATTTTTTGAGGCGTTTGGTATAGGACACGTCGAGCGCGGAAGTGAGATACCCCCCGTTCGCCGCCGTCGCGGCGATGCTGCGCGCATCCATGAGCGCGACGGCAGCCAACTGCCCCCCGGAGGGCTTGGAGCCTTCGCGGTTTTCAAAATTGCGGGTGGTGTGGCGGATGGAAAGCCCGTTGTTGGCGGGCACGTCGCCCGCGCCGAAGCAGGGACCGCAGAAAGCCGTCTTGACGATGGCGCCGCTCTCCATGAGCCCGCCGATATAGCCGTTGTCCACCAACCCCTTGAACACGGGCTGGGACGAAGGATAGACGGAGAGCGTGAAAGCATCCGTGCCGATGTTCTTCCCCTTCAATATCTCATAAGATTCGGCGATGTTTTCATACATGCCGCCCGCACACCCCGCAATGATGCCCTGATCGACCTTGACCCTGCCGTCGGGCATGATCTTGTCGGTGAGCGTGAAGGAATCGTCCCCTTTGAGTTTTCTGCCCTGCGCCTCGACCTTTTCGAGGATCTCGCGGGGATTTGCCAGAAATTCACGGATGGTGTAGGCATTGGAGGGATGGAACGGCAGTGCGATCATCGGCTCCACGCGGGAAAGGTCGATGATGACCGCGCCGTCGTAATAGGCGGGGTCGCCCGCTTTCAGTTCCTTATAATCCCCCGCCCTGCCGTGGATCTCATAATATTCTTTGGTCTTTTCGTCCGTTTCCCAGACGGAAGAGAGGCAAGTGGTCTCGGTGGTCATGACGTCGATGCCGTTGCGGTAATCCATGGAAAGATTGGCGATGCCGGGACCGACAAATTCCAGAATCTTGTTCTTTACGAACTGTTTTTTGAAGGTCGCCTTGACGAGGGCGAGCGCGACATCCTGCGGACCGACGCCCTTGCGGAGTCTGCCCTTCAAATAGACGGCGATGACTTCGGGACGCTTGACGTCGTATGTCTGGTTCAAAATCTGTTTGACGAGTTCGGGACCCCCTTCGCCGATCGCCATGGTGCCCAAAGCGCCGTAGCGGGTGTGCGAATCGGAGCCGAGGATCATGGCGCCGCACTTGGCGCCGCATTCGCGCATGTACTGATGGATGACCGCAAGGTGCGCGGGAACATAATCCGCGCCGTATTTCTTGGCGGCGGAGAGACCGAACACATGGTCATCCTCGTTGATGGTGCCGCCGACCGCGCAGAGGGAGTTGTGGCAGTTGGTCAGCGTGTAGGGCAGCGGGAACTTTTCCAGCCCGCTCGCCTTGGCGGTCTGAATGATGCCGACATATGTAATGTCGTGCGAGGCGATGGCGTCGAATTTGAGTTTGAGGTTTTCCTCGTCGCCGTGGTTGTGCGCGCCGAGAATGCGGTAAGAAATGGTCGAACGCACCGCTTTGCGCTTCTGTTCTTCGCGCATAAATGCCTGTGCTTCCTTGACGATCTTGCCGCCCGTGTAATAAACGCCGCTTCTGATGAGTTTGATCATGGATATCTGCCCCTTTCCGAAAAAGTATTTCGCCTTCTATTTTACCTTACTTCCCGAAATTTTTCAAGCAAAATGGGCTGATTGCGCAAATTCCGCGAAAAAAATATTTACCCCGCCGTTTTTTTATGTTATAATGACGATATGAAAAGTTTCCGCGTGCGTTATCCGCAAAACATCGTTCTGCTCGCCTATGCGGGCGTTGCCGTCTGCGCGGCGGTATTCGGCGCCACCCTCTGGCGGTGCATCGACCGGGGCGGGTTCACCGACCCGTTTGTCTCCGTGCAGTATATCCTGCTCTTTCTCCTCTCGCTTCTCACCGCCTGCCTGCTTTTATTGATCGTGTACGATTCCCGCTACACCGTAACCGAAACGGAACTCATCACTTCCTTTGCCTTCATCCGCACCCGACGGCGCCTGGACGGGATACAAAAGATCGTCTTCGACAAAAAGACCTGCCGCCTCGCCGTATTCTGTGAAGAGGGAAATTTTGTGCTGCGGCTCAACGAAGAGTGGTGCGCCGCGTTCATCGATCTGCTCCTCTCCGGCGGCAGGCACATACTCTATGACGAAACGGACGCCCCCGAAGAAAAAAAGAACGAGGGCGACGACGGCGGCAACGACAACAAAAAAGAGGATTGACTCCCCTTTTCTCGATTTTTTGACCGTTTTCTTTTGATTTTTCTTTCCGCCCCGCGGCGCAGGCGCCTCGCGGGGCGGAAAATTTTTTATCCTTTTCCGCCCCCGCGAAACGGCGGCTCTATACGAGCGGCACCACGCTCGAAGTAACCTTCTCCCCGTTCACGACGATGTATGCATAACTCGGCTGTGCGGTGTACAGCCCCGCGCAACCGGGATTGAGCAGCAGAACGCCGTCCGCCTCTTCGGTGCGGGCAATGTGGGTATGCCCGTATAGGGCGACCTTTGCGCCGCGGCGCAGCGCTTCCTCTTTGAGCCGCTCCAACGTCGTCTTTACGCCGTAGGCATGCCCGTGGCAGAAGAAGAATTTCACCCCTTCCACCGAAAGTTCCCACCCCTCCCGTCCGTAAGAGACGGGAAAATCGCAGTTGCCGCGGCAGACAAACGTCTTTTCGGGAAAGGCGCTGAAAACTTCCGCCATGTCCCGGTTCCCGTCGCCGAGATGAACGATATAATCGTTCTCCGCAAAGAGCGGATAGAGCCGTTCGATCGTGCGGCGGCTGCCGTGGGTATCCGACAATACGACCATCGTCTTCATTGCAGCGCACCTCCCGCCTTTTCCCGCAGGGACATCAGGGCGCGGAAACGGTGCGACACGGCGTTCTTTTCCTCCGCCGTCGCTTCGCCGAAAGATTTTTGCAGGTCGTCGCTGAAAAATACGGGGTCGTAGCCGAACCCGCCGTCGCCGCACTCTTCGTGCAGAATGTGTCCGTCCGTCCTGCCCGCCGCCGTCAATTTTCTCCCGTCGGGAAAAACGAGCGCGACGGCGAACTCGAAATGCGCCCGGCGCGAACCGTCGTCCCGCATTTTTTCCAGGTTCTGCAAGAGCAGCGCCCGATTGGCTTTATCGTCCCCGTGTGTGCCCGCATAGCGCGCGCTGTAAATGCCGGGCGCCCCGCCGAGCGCGTCGACGCAGATGCCGCTGTCATCGGCAAGGACGGGCAGTGCGAGGGCTTTGCACGCCGTTTCCGCCTTGATGAGCGCGTTTTCCGTGAACGTCCCGCCCGTCTCTTCGGCTTCGCCCGTAAAACCCGCTTCCCTTTGGGACAGGATGCGGTATTCGGGAAAGATCGCGGCGATCTCGCGCAGTTTGTGTGCGTTGCCCGTGGCAACGACCATGATCTTCTTTTCCATATTTTTCTGTAACTTCCTTAAATATTTTACGGTTTATCGGCGTCGATGTCCGTGAAGGAAAAGCGATCGACGTCAAAAAGTCCCGTATCCAGCAATTTCAACTGCGGAACGACGGCGAGGGAGAGAAATGCCAAAGACAGAAAGGCATCCAGCCCTTCCCGCACACCCATGGCATATGCCTTTTCGGCAAGCCGTTCCGATTTTTCGATGAACCTTTCCGCCGGTTCGTCGCTCATCAACCCGCCGACGGCAAGGGGCACGCCCTCCCACGTGCCGCCGCGGGCGATGACCATGCCGCCGCCCATGTCGGCGAGCGCGTTTGCCGCCAGCGCCATATCGGCATTGTCATCCCCGAGCAAAATGATGTTGTGGGAATCGTGCGAAACGGTGATGCCCAGACAGCCGCCGCGAAAGCCGTAACCTTCCAACAGCCCCCTGCCGATGTTGCCCGTGCCCTTATGCCGTTCCACGACGGCAAGTTTGAGAAGGTCCGTGCCCTTCACTTCCACGTCGCCGCCGCGGCTCGATACGGTGCGCACGACGCTTTCCGTTACGATGCCGCCCGGCTGCACGCGCATGACGCGCGCACGGTTCCCCGAAAGAGGCAGGCGAAAATCTTCCGCACGCAGTCTTGCGGACAGGTGCACGGTGCGGAGCACGGAATCGGGCAGGCGGGGCGGGACGCGGAACAACGCCTTGCCGTCTGCCGCGACGAGTTTGCCGTCCTTGAATACATATTTTGCGTTGAAATCGGTCAGACCGTCCATCACGACGACGTCGGCGCAGTAACCGGGCGCGATTGCCCCTTTGCCTTTCAGCCCGTAGCACTCCGCCGCGTTCAATGTGGCGAGGATGACGGCGCGGACGGGATCGAACCCGCTCTTGCAGAGGGTGCGCAGCGCGTCGTCGAGGTGCCCTTTGTTTTTCAGGTCCGCGGCGTGCCGATCGTCCGTGCAGAGCAAAAAACGACGCATATTATTTTCATTGACCGCCCGTGCGTTCGCCGCGAGATTGCGCGTGGCGGAGCCGTGGCGCAGATGGCAGTACATCCCGCGCGAAACCTTTTGCGCCGCCTCTTCGGGCGTAAGGCATTCGTGATCGGTCGAAATGCCCGCGGCGATGTAGGCGTTCAGCGCCTTGCCGGAAAGTCCGGGGGCGTGCCCGTCGACGATCTTTCCACAGGCGGCTGCCGCACGCAGTTTTCCGAGCGCTTCCGCATCCGCGCCGATCACGCCCGGATAGTTCATGAACTCTCCCAGACCGAAAATTTCTTTGCGGGGGATGTTTTCGGCGATCTCCCGCGCGCCGAGCGTCGCGCCGCTCGTTTCAAAGGGGGTTGCGGGCACGCAGGACGGGAGTTGTATCTTCACGTCGAGCGGCAGTCCCTCCGCCGCCCGCGCCATGTATTCCACGCCCGCCATGCCGCACACGTTGACGATCTCATGCGGATCGGCAATGACGCACGTCGTGCCGCGCGGCACGATAAGGCGGGCAAATTCTTCGGGCGTCAATTGGGAACTTTCGATGTGAACGTGTCCGTCGATGAGCCCCGGCAGCGCCACCATGCCCGCGATGTCCACGTTTTCCCTGCCGGAATATTCTCCCACGCCGACGATCTTTCCCGCGGCAAACGCGATGTCCCCTTTCTCGACCGTACCCGAAAAAACATTGACGTAAGAACCGTTTTTCAGAACGAGATCGGCTTTTTCCCGTCCCGCCGCCACGTCGATGAGATGTCTGATCATATATAAAACTCCTGTCGGTGATACCCGTTTTTCCTTTTGCGGGCGTGCCGCAAAAAAAACTTACGCGGACGGTCATGCCCGCGGTGCATGCGAAGGCGGCGTCGCTTCTTTTTGCCTTTCTTCATCGCGGGAAAGGCGCATGCGCATGGCATTGAGCACGGCGAGCAGCATGACGCCTACGTCGGCAAAGACCGCCAGCCAAAGGGGCAGAACGCCCGCCGCCCCGATTGCCATGAAGACAAGTTTTGCGGCGACCGAAAAGACAATGTTTTCAAAGACGATGCGCCGCGTCTTTTTTGCCACCGCCACCGCCGCGGGAACGGCAGTCAGACGGTCGGAGAGAACGACGAAATCGGAGGCTTCGATTGCCGCCGCGCTGCCGATCTTACCCATGGAAAAAGAACAGTCCGCGACCGTCATGACGGGCGCATCGTTCACGCCGTCCCCGACGTACAAAAGGACGCCCTCTTCTTTCAGCCTCTCCGCCCGACGGAGGTTTCCGTCGGGCCGCAATCCCGCACCCACTTCGCCGAGGGCGGGCAGCGCCCTCGATGCACGGGCGGCCTGCACGGCATTGTCCCCCGTCAGCATGACGCATTTTTCCACGCCCAG
>CALVZM010000073.1 GCA_944372515.1 uncultured Clostridia bacterium | reverse complement strand
CCTTGGACTGCACGCTGGAATTTTCCTATGAACTGCCCGCACTGCTCGATCTGACGGGCTACACTTGTCAGACGGGCACGCAGATCAAAAACGCGGTGTATGAAGGAGATCTTACGCTGACAGGTTGGGGCGCCGACGGCACGGTTTCCTACCCTTGGAAATTCCGCGTGGAAGTGCGGGAAAACGGCAGGGAATTGGGGCTGGCGCTGTATGACGAAGCGGGACAGTCCGTCTGGGAAAAGAGCATGACGGGGAATGATACGTTCGGCAGCATGCCGTCGTTTGCGTGCAAAGGCGGCACATGCTTTATCACGATCTCTCCCAGCTTTACATCGTCGGGCGAAGACAGTTGGTTCATTTCCGTTCTCTGCGCCGTCCGCATCGAAGAGCGAGCCGAACCGAGCCCCGGCGTTGTTGCCGAGTTGACGGGGCAATGTTCTTTGAACAGATTTGAAGAGGAAGGCATATACGAAACCATCGGCTGAAAAGTGTAAGAGGCAAAGCCCCCGCCGCAAAAACGCGGCGGGGGCTTTGTACAGGGCGGGAATGCCTCTTTTACAAGGCAGAAAGAGCCGAAGGGCGCGGGATGTCCCGCGCCCGACCCTTTTCAAGAGAAAAACGACGCCGCGAAACGGGGTCGTTTTTTGCGCTTTTTTGTCTTTTTTTTGCGCGGAACGGGCAGGGGCGGTCAGTCCTTTTCCGCCGCGCCGCTCTCCGCCGTTTTTTTGGCGCCGCCGTCCGTCTTGTTTCCGTCCTCGTCCCCGCCGTCCGTCTTGTTTCCGTCCTCGTCCCCTTCGGCAAGCCCCACGGCGCGGTCGACGGGCAGGGAAAAGGCGATGCCCTGTCCCGGGGTGTTCAGTCCCACCGCCTTATAGAGGGCGTGCAGAATGTCGTCTTTGAGTTTTGCGGGCACCAAGATCATGACCATTTCCTTTTCGGGCTGCACGGTGATGCGGAAGAAGGTTTCGGCTTCGGGGTTGGCGGTCCCGCGGGCGTGCAGCACCGTGCCTCCGCGCGCGCCGAATTCCCTGGCGGCGTCCATCACCGCTTCCGAATATCCCGTATTGACGATGCAGCAGATCATTTCATATTCAAATTCCATGTTATTTCTTCTCCTCCCGCTTCATGCGGTTGTTGCACAGAAAACTGTAAATGGCGACGCCGACGACGCTCGAAAGGGGCACGGTATAGGCGATGCCCTTGCCTCCGCGCACGGTGCGGAATTTCTCTTCCAGCCCGTCCAGCGCCGCGTCCGCCCTGTCCTCACGCACGAAGCCGAAGAGGACGACTTTTTCCTCGTCTTCCAGCCCGAGCATGTGCCGCATTTCCGAACTTGCCGTGCCTTCCCCGTGCGCAAACAACTGCATATTGATTTCAAAGGACTGCAAAAAGTCGGCGTAAAATTCGCCCTTGCGTCGGTTGACCACGGCGATGAGCAGTTTGAGTTTTTTGAGCGCCGAGGGTTTTTCCGCCTCTTTCTGCCTTCCGCCGAAGCGCTCCCGCCACCGTCCTTTCACGGCGGCGCGCAGTTTTTTTCCCGTGCTTTCTTTCCGCTTATGATCGGCTTTGTTTTCGGGCATGCTACCCTCCTTATAAAAAGTTTATGATTTGTTCGTCGTCGGCGTCCAGAATGCGCTTCAAGGCGATCTTTTCGCGCATGTGCTGCATCACGACGGCGTGGAAGCCCAAAAGTTGAATGGTGATGAGGGGGGTCATGGCGACCATGGCGACGATGCCGAAGGCGTCCGCCATCACGCTTTCCGCGCCCTGCAGCGTTACGCACGCGCCGACGGCGAAGGGCAGGATGAAGGTCGAAGTCAGCGGTCCGCTCGCCACCCCGCCCGAGTCAAAGGCGATCGCCGTGTATATCCCGGGCACGAAGAAGGAGAGCCCCAGCGACAGAAAATATCCGGGGATGAGGTAGTAGAGGATGTTGAAGTCCAGCACGATGCGGAGCATGGAGAGCCCGATGGATATGCCCACGCCGAGCGACAGGGCGACGAGCATGGCGCGGCGGGAGACCGTGCCGTCGGTTACGGCTTCCACCTGCTTGTTCAGCACGTGCACGGCGGGTTCCGCCAGCACGACGACCAGCCCCAGCACAAAGGCAAACGCGATGAGCAGCGCGGGATGGTTTTCCGCCAACTGCGCGCCCATTTTATAGCCGATGGGCATGAACCCGACGGACACGGCGGTGAGGAAGATGACCAGCCCGAAGAAGGTATACCCGATGCCCACGCCGATTTGCAGGAGTTTGCGCTTGGGAAGTTTGAGGATGAAGATCTGAATGACGAAAAAGAACAGGACGATGAGCCCGAGCGCCAATCCCACTTCCCCCATGACGGCGAGGATCGCTGCGGGCAGGGCGGAGAGCGGGGTGAGGGAGTAGTCGGGCACTTCGTAATTCATTTCCCCCGAGGAAGCGATGCCGAGGAGCATGACCGCGAGAATGGGACCGATGGAGCACAGGGCGATCAGTCCGAAACTGTTTTCGCCGGCGTTTTTGCCGCCGAGCGACCCCGCCACGCCCACGCCGAGCGCCATGATGAAGGGCACGGTGATGGGTCCCGTCGTAACGCCGCCCGAATCAAAAGCGAGGGCGAGGAAGTCCGACTTGCCCAGCACGACCGCCAGCGCGGTCAGCATGAAGAGGAACATATAAAAGAACATCAGGAGCGCGGAAAGGCTCCTTTTGAAGATCATGCGCAGGATGGAGAGGAGGAGAAAGAGCCCCACGCCCACGCCCACCACGACGATGAGCAGCGTTCCGTCGATGAATCCCGCCACCTGCGAGGCGAGTACGGACAGGTCGGGTTCCGCCACCGTGATCAAAAGTCCCATGGCAAAGCAGACGGACAGGAGCAGTTGCAAACTCCCCGACCGCGTCAGCCCCGTGCCTGCCTGTTCCCCCATGGGCGTCATGGCGAGGTCGGCGCCGAGGTTAAAGAGCCCGATGCCGAGGATGAGGAAGAGGGAGCACGCGGCAAAGACGCCCACTTCTTCCGCGCTCAGGTCGACCAGCGGCGTGAAATTGATCAGGATGACGATGAGCGTTACGGGGAGCACGGAAATCAGCGACTCTTTGAGTTTTGCAAGTAAAACTTTGTGCAACGGCGTTCTCCTTGTTGTGTTTTTCTTTTTATATTATACCCCGAAAAGGGCGGAAAAGTCAAGTTTTTTGCGGTAAACGACGGGTAAACGCGGCATTTGTCGCCCTCTTTTTTTCGTCGGGGGATGCCGCTTTTTTCCGTTTTTGCGACGGCGTGAACGCGTCCGCGGGCAGGGGAGAGAAAAAGGGTGATTTTTCTAAAAATTCCCGTGTAAATCCTTGACAAGGCGGGGGGGGGGTGTGATACAATAAAATTATATTGAATATATTTTTCTATCCGATGCGCGTCCGCACGGGCGTCCGCGCATCGGGGAAGAAAAAAATTTTCGGAGGTAAAGGGATATGAAAAAGAGGAGTTTGCTCGCCGTCTTTGCGGCGCTTACGTTGGGTGTGTGCGCGCTGGGCATGGCGGCGTGCGGCAACACGGACAAGGATTCCGGTTCTTCGGGGACTTCGGGGACTTCGGGCTCGTCCGGTTCGGGTTCGTCCGGCGGGGACGAAACGTGGAGCGGACAGGTTACGAAAGCCGAATGGGAAGAGATTCTTTCCCTGCAAGGGTTTGAAAATTTCACCGCGGAAATGGAAGGCGTTATGGGAGACGGGGAAACAGCGGTCGGCAGCCGTACGAAATATGAATTTGACGGAAACAAGCAGCACGGCTTTGCGTATTATGCGGGCGAACTTTCGGGCGAAATGTATTTTGAGGCAACGGGCGAATCCGAAACGGCGGGAATGCTCGAAGGGACCATGTACCAAAAAGGCAGCGACGGCGGTTGGATCAAGTCGGTCGGCATGATGCCCGCTTACGGTTTGATCGATATGGTGCTGTCGTTGTTTGATTTTGAAGATTTTACCTTTGAAGACGGTTCTTATGTCAGCACCGAGACGGTAGACATCACTGCCGCCACGAGTTCGCCGTCGTCGGTAAATAAGACGGAAGTAACATTTGCGGCGGACGACGGCTTTGTCTTCACCACAAGCGGGACGATGCAGATGGAACAGGGCAGACCCGACCTGACGGCGTCTATCACGCTCTCCGTTACGGTATCCGCCGTCGGCACGACCCAGGTTACGCTGCCCGTCGTCGAAGAAGCGTAAGGATCGGGGGAAGAGAATATAAAACAAAGGGAATTTTCCGCGCTGCGGCAAGTTCCCTTTTTTCTTTTTTTGCGCGGCGGAAATTCTTGCAAAGCGCGGTAAAATTTTGTATAATGAATGTGAATCATGCGACAAAGATCCGCCGCGGCGCGGCGGGGAAAAAAGGATCCATATGGCAAAACCCAAAAAGACACTCAGAAATTTCTGCATCATCGCCCACATCGACCACGGCAAGAGCACCATTGCCGACCGCCTCATCGAACTGACGGGGCAGGTCTCCAAGCGGGACATGTCCGCCCAATTGCTCGACAGCATGGACATCGAGCGGGAGCGCGGCATCACCATCAAACTGACGCCCGTCAGAATGTTCTACGACGCTTCGGACGGGCAGGAATACGAACTCAACCTCATCGACACGCCGGGACACGTGGACTTTACGTATGAAGTGAGCCGTTCCCTCGCCGCGTGCGAGGGGGCGATCCTCGTCGTGGACGCCACGCAGGGGGTGGAAGCGCAGACCCTCGCCAACGTCTATCTCGCCCTCGACAATAATCTTGAAATCCTGCCCGTCATCAATAAGATCGACTTGCAGAGCGCCGACGTCGAGGGGACGAAGAAGGAGATCGAGGACGTCATCGGGCTGGATGCGTCCTATGCTCCCTGCGTTTCGGCGAAAGAGGGGACGAACATCCGCGACGTGCTTGAAGCCATCGTCCGATATTTCCCCGCCCCCGACGGCGACACGGAAGCGCCTCTCTCCGCGCTCATTTTCGACAGTTATTACGACAATTATAAGGGCGTCATCCTCTTCGTGCGGGTCAAGGACGGTTCGGTGAAAGTGGGCACGCGCATCCGCACCTTCCTCTCTTCGGCGGTGTATGACGTAACCGAAGTGGGCGCCTTCACCCCCAAATTGCAGCCCAAGGACGTGCTGGAAGCGGGGGAAGTGGGCTACATCGCCGCGTCCATCAAGTCCATCGAGGACGTGGCGGTGGGCGACACCGTTACCGATGCCGACCGCCCCGCGGCAAAGCCGCTGCCGGGATATAAAAAGGTGCAGCCCGTCGTGTTCTGCGGCATCTTCCCCCTCGACGGCAGCAAGTTCAACGACCTCAAAGACGCCATCGCCAAACTCAAACTCAACGATGCGTCGCTGACCTTCGAGCCTGAAAACTCCGTCGCGCTCGGGTTCGGGTTCCGCTGCGGGTTTTTGGGGCTTCTGCACATGGAGATCATCCAGGAGCGCATCGAGCGGGAGTTCAATCTCGACATCATCACCACGGCGCCGTCCGTGAGTTATAAGGTGCACAAGACGGACGGAGAGGTCTTTTTCGTGGAGAATCCCTCCCACCTGCCGCCCCCTTCGGACATCGATTATATGGAAGAGCCCATGGTCAAAGCCGAAGTGTTCATCCCGCCCGACTATGTGGGCGCCATCATGGAACTGTGCCAGAACCGCCGCGGCGTGTTCAAAAACATGGAATATGTCGATTCCAAGCGTGTGCGGCTCGAATACCGCCTGCCGCTCACCGAGATCGTCTATGACTTCTTCGACGAGCTCAAATCGCGCACCAAGGGATATGCAAGTTTCGATTATTAACTTGTGGGCTACGAGCGCTCCAAACTCGTCAAGTTGGACATTCTC
>CALVZM010000072.1 GCA_944372515.1 uncultured Clostridia bacterium | reverse complement strand
CCCCCTTCCGCCGCTTTTTTGAGTTTGCCCGTTTTGTCGTCGGCGGGGAAGGTGATCCACACCACGAGCAGCGCGATCGCGGAGATCACGGCAATGACGATGAATACGACGGTAACGACGTTGTCCTCGATCCAATACGTTTCACCGTATACCTGGTCGACCTCGCTGGAAGCATAGACGATCTGATAGGCGTACACGTGTCTGCCTGCCAGCCCGCTGTCCACCAATTCGACGTACATCACATAGTATCCGCTCTCCTGCGGGGTGAAACTGCGGGAACTTGCGCGCCAGGCATAGCGGTTGTCGTGCGTTTCCCAGCCGTCGTCGTCCTCGTCCTCCGGACCGTTTTCCGCCCATTCGTTGATCTTGCGCAAGGATGCGTCGGAAAGGGTCTGCCCGCTCGAAGCGGAGAGTTGCTCCACAAAATCTTTGACGCTCACGCCGTCTTGATAGCATTCGTTGGCAAAGGAGATCATCGACGCATAATCGATGCTGTTGGAGGAAACGCCGTCCAGGTAATAGAGAGAATAGCGGCTCTCATACCCGCTCAGCCCCTTGATCTCGATATCCTCGATCGTGTAGTTGCTGTACACATAGGCATAGGTCAACTCTTCCGTCTTTTCGACTTCCAGCCCCATGTTCTCCGCATAGAAAGAGAAGGAAGGGATAACGTCGATGTCCCACACCGTCTGCGAATCGACGGCGACAAGGTTGCCGTTTTCGTCATAGAACTTCATGGCGTTGCCCTGTTTGTCGGTCGCGATCACCTTGAAGATGTATTTGCCCGCCGCGTTGACGGGGATCTCCAACTCGTCATAAGAGAGGTTGGCGCGCGTGCTTGCCGATTGGCTGTCGGGCGCCTTATAATAAACGGTGAAATTGAGCCCCGTATACGCCGTGTCGTCGTCCTCGATCAGATCTTCCAGCGAAGGCAGATAGAAGTAATATCCGTCGCCGGCGCGCAACTCTTCCGCCGCCGCGGCGACGTCCGCAACGTATGCGGTGTAAGCCGCCGTTTCCTCAAACGTCTGCGAAGGCGTGTTGGCGCCCGTGATGCAGGTGTAGGCGGGACCGTTGGCGTTGCGCGTAACTTTCAGATATTCCGTGTCGCCCTTGGTTACGACGTTGTTGGTTCTGTCCTCGGCATACCAGGAGACGAAATATTCCGCCTCGTTGTTGTCGTCGTCGTTGAGCACGAAGCGGACGGAAACCAACTCATATCCTTCCGTTTCATAGAGATCGGTGTCAAAGATCCTGACGCTGCTCGTCAAAGACAGATAGTTCTCTTCGCTGTCCTCTTCGGCATACTGATAATAGGTCGTCGTCCTCGTTACCGTCGCATCGCAGACGTCGACGGTCGCATAGGAGAAATTGTCAAGCAGGGTCGTGCCGAGCGCGAACGTGCGGATGTCGTCGTTGATGACCAGCACGGGCGGCGTGTCGTCCACGACCTGTCCGTCGTCATTCAGCGCAAAACTCTGACCGTTGAGGGAGTCGATAAAAATCGCCGTCTCCTCGGTGTCCTCCGCAGGCAGTTCCGCCGCAAAGGAGAGCGGCACGAGTTTGGACGCCGTGTACTGCGCATACGCCCCGCGCACGTTGGTGAACGTTCCTTTGAGTTCGTCGTCCCCGACCTTGACCGTAACGGCATATTCGCCGGAATTGCTCCCCTCGGCGAAGGAAACGGTAACGCCGTTCAAAGAGGAGAGAGATTGCTTCACGGTAAGATCTTCATCGGCAACGTCCGCCTCATCGTCGCTGCGGATCGCGACCGCATAATTTTCGCCCTCTTTCAGAAAAACGATCTGATTTTCCGTTACGCCGTCGGTGCTCTTGCTGTTTTCCGCCGACTGGAAGGTAATGGTGAAGGTATCGAACGTTGCGCTCCGGAAGGAAAATTCCAAAGAGAAATAATTCTCCGTCGGCGACGCCGCGTCCTCGTCCGCGCTGAACCATTTATACGCCAGGTTGCGGTTGTAGTTGACGGCGTTGTTGGCACTGCTCGTGCCGCCGAAGGTAAACATGATCCTGTTGTCCGTCGTCTCCACTTCGCTCCTCGAAGAAGTGGCAAAGAGCGCCGAAGGTCTGTACGTCGCCTCTGCCGAAATCGCCGCGACGCGGACAAAGACGATGCCCGCGAGGGAGATGATCAACATCGCAAGCGCGACGAAAAGTGTTGTGAATCGTAATTTTTTGGTGTTCATTCTGGATACTCCGCAAAGGATTGAGTGTTTTTATACAAATACAAAGTCTATTTTACTATGGAACGGTAAATTTGTCAAACGCATTTTGCGGCATTTTGCCACATATATTTACATTTTACAAATTTTTCACAGATTTTCATCTGACTTTGCCGATCTGCGACAAATCAAAGTTTTTCCAGGGCACTTCCTCTTCGGGCGGGAGCGCGATGAAACGCATGCGCTCCTTATGCACCGGATGGGTAAAACTCAGAGAATATGCCCAGAGCGCCAATTTGCCCTTCTGCGCGTTCGCACCGCCGTAACGCATGTCCCCGAACACGGGATGGGACGCCCCCGCCATCTGCACGCGGATCTGATGGCTCCTGCCCGTATGCAGGCGCACCTCGGCGAGCGTATACCTGTCCCTGGTCTGTAAAACGGCATAGTCCAGCGTGGCTTCCTTTGCCCCTTCGTCGCCGCGGGTGCAGATGTAGACCATGTTGTTCACGGGGTTCTTTTTCAGGTAGTCCGTGAGAGAACCGCGCTCGGATTCAAACGTGCCGCAAAGCACCGTGAGATACCGCTTTTCAAAGTCGCCGCGGCGGAGAGATTCCGAAAGACGGGATGCGGCTTTGGACGTCTTGGCGTACACCATGACCCCGCCCGTCGGACGGTCGAGGCGGTGTATCAGCCCCACATAGACGTTGCCCGGCTTATGATAGACGGTTTTCAGATAGCGTCTGACCATATCCAGGAGATTGTCGTCGCCGCTGTCGTCCGGACAGGAAGCGACGTTCTGCGGCTTCAAGACCACAATGATGTGATTGTCCTCGTACAGCACCGAAAAACCGAAAGTTTTTTGCAGTTCTTCCGCCGTATTCTGCCCGTTTTCTTCATTCATAGACAAAGATCCCTCCCGCGCCGCAGGGAAGGGCGATGCCCTCTTCCGTCCGGATGCCCACTTCATAGGCGTCCGCCGTCCCGCGGTATTTTTTCATGGTAAGCGTCAGTATGTTTTGCAGCACCATGGGCTGCAAGCCCGTCGTGTAACTGTTGATGAGAAAGAAGAGCGGCTGCTCCGAAAGCAGCCCCGCGCACAGTTCGACGAAGGGAAAAAGTTCGCTCTCGATCTTCCAGACTTCCCCGTTCGGTCCGCGGCCGTAAGAGGGAGGGTCCATGACGACGGCGTCATAGCGGTTGCCCCGCCGCAGTTCGCGGCGGACAAATTTCTTGCAGTCGTCCACGATGTAACGGATGCCCCGGTCGATGCCCGAAAGCCTTGCGTTCTCCCCCGCCCGCTCGACCATGCCTTTGGCTGCGTCGACGTGCGTTACTTCCGCGCCCGCTTTGGCGCAGGCGACCGTCGCTCCGCCCGTATAGGCAAAGAGATTGAGCACTTTCACGGGGCGGCGGGCGTTTTTGATGAGTTCGGACATATAGTCCCAATTGACCGCCTGTTCGGGAAAGAGCCCCGTATGCTTGAACCCCATGGGTTTGACCTTGAAGCGCAGTTCCCCGTAAGAAACCGTCCATTCCTCGGGCATGGGGCGCAGGACTTTCCAGCCGCCGCCCCCTTTTTCGCTCCGCTTATAGAAGGCGTTGAGCGAGGGATAGGCGAAAAGATCGGTCTGCGGCGCCCAGATGACCTGCGGGTCGGGGCGCAGAAGAACGACGTCCTTCCAGCGTTCCAATTTGTATCCGTCGCCCGTGGCGATGACCGAATAATCTTTCCAGTTCCGTGCGATTTTCATACTTGTTATTATACAAAATTTTATCCCTTTTGTAAAGCAAAAAAACGGCTGTCCCGCAAGAAGACCGCCGTTTATGCACAATCTTTCGCTCTGCCGCGGCTGCCCGACGGCGGCGGCAAAAACGCCCCGCCGGGCGGCGACGAAAGAAAACCTTTCAAAAAATCCCGTTCATCTCGGGCATGCTGCCATGTTTTCAGACTTTGACGACGGTGATCACCGCCCGATCGCCGTTGACGTCCAACTCCTTTTTATAGCCTTCCGCGCTCCCTTCCTCCACGGAAACGGCGAGCACGTCGCCCGCAAAACGCGCGCGGGAGAGGGCTTTTTCCGCCCTGCCTTCGGCGGTGTAATACACCTTGATCTTGTCGACGACTTCAAACCCCGCTTCCTTGCGCATGGTCTGGATCTTGGAGACGAGTTCGCGCTCCGTGCCCTCGTCCAGCAGTTGTTCGGTGAGCGTCGTGTCGAGATAGACGCTCAGTCCGCCGTCCGCGGCGGAGACATATCCTGCGGCGCTGCCCGTAAAGATTTGCAGATCCTCTTCGAGCAGTTCCACCCTTTCGCCTTCGAGTTCGACGGCATAACTCCCGCCGCCGCGCACGGCGTGCACCACTTCCCGCGCGTCGCAGTCGGCGAGGAAACGGGTGAGGGCGGGGATCTTCTTGCCGCACTTTCTGCCCAGCGTTTTGAGTTGGGGTTTGAGCGTGTAGGAAACGAACCGTTCCGCATCCGCCGCCGCGTGAAATTCCTTGACGTTGAGTTCGGAGAGGATGATGTTCTTCATCTCGTCGTCGAGGCAGACGGGCTTGTCGGAAACGACGTACAGCGCGGAGAGCGGCTGACGTATTTTCAGATTGCCCGCGTTGCGCGCGCTTCTGCCCAGGACGGTGATCTTTTCGGTCAGTTCCATGTCCGCTTCGAGTTTCTCGTCGATATAACTCTCGTCGGCGACGGGATAGGTATCGAGATGCACGCTTTCGGGCGCATCGGGATAGAACCCGCGCACGAGGTTCTGGTACATCTGTTCCGCCATGAAGGGCGTATACGGCGCGATGAGCCGCGCCAGCGTGGCAAGGACGGTGTAGAGCGTGGTGTCGGCGGCGATCTTGTCCTCGGTCAGTCCGTTGCCCCAATAGCGGTCCCGTCCCACGCGCACATACCAATTGGAAAGAATGTCGACAAAATCCTGAACGGCGCGCGCCGTTTCGGTGATCTCATACCGTTCCAATCCCGCATCCACGGTTTTGACCAGCGTGTTGAGTTTGGAGAGGATCCAACGGTCGGTGAGGGAAAGACGGCAATCTTTGAGATCGTATTTCGACGGATCGTACCCGTCGATCTCGGCATAGGTCGTGAAAAAGGCATAGGTGTTCCAGAGCGTGCCCATGAACTTTCTCTGCGTTTCGGAGACGAGAGAAGCGTCGAAGCGCGTGGGGATCCAGGGAGCGGACGCCGTGTAGAAATACCAGCGCACCGCGTCGGCGCCCTGCTTGTCGAGAACGCTCCACGGGTCGACGACGTTGCCGATGTGTTTGGACATTTTTCTGCCCTCTTTGTCGTTGACGTGCCCGAGCACGATGCAGTTTTTGAAGGGCGCTTTGTCGAAGAGGATGGTCGAGATGACGAGCAGGGTATAGAACCAGCCGCGGGTCTGGTCGATCGCCTCGGATATGAAATCGGCGGGGAAAGTTTCGTCGAAGAGCGCCTTGTTTTCAAAGGGATAATGGTACTGCGCAAAGGGCATGGAACCCGAATCGAACCAGCAGTCGATGACCTCGGGCGCGCGGTGCATTTTTCCGCCGCAGGCGGGACAGGTGCAGGTCAACGCATCGAGATAGGGACGGTGCAGTTCGATGTCCCCTTCGACGCCGCAGCGCTCTTTGAGTTCGGCTTTGGAACCCATGACGTGGATCTCGCCGCAGTCTTCGCACTCCCAGACGGGCAGAGGAGTGCCCCAATAACGGTTGCGCGAAAGACCCCAATCGATGACGTTTTCCAGAAAGTTGCCCATGCGCCCTTCCTTGATGGTGTCGGGCATCCAATTGACCGAACGGTTGGCGGCAATGAGCCTGTCCTTGACCGCCGTTACCTTGATGAACCAACTTGAACGGGCATAATAGACGAGGGGCGTATCGCAGCGCCAGCAGAAGGGATAACTGTGCACCAACTCCTGTTTTTTGAGCAAAAGCCCCCGCCCTTTCAAATCGTCCAGCACCGCCGCATCCGCCGTGCGGACGCGCTCGCCCGTTGCGGGATCGACGACGGTGAGCGGCTCTTTGGTAACTTCATCGTGGAATTCCACCACGGGCATGCCCGCAAACCTGCCGCAGCCCGGGAGCATCTTGCCGCCGTCGTCCACGAGGTTGACGACGGGCAGATTGTAGCGCAAGCCCACCTTATGGTCGTCCTCGCCGAAAGCGGGCGCGATGTGCACGATGCCCGTGCCGTCGGTCAGGGTAACATAGGTGTCGTTGGTGATGTAGTGCGATTTTTCCCTGTATCTGAAAATTTCCTTTCCGAAGGGATAGAGCGGTTCATAGGGCGTATATTCATATTCGCTCCCCTTTTTCACGGATATGAGTCTGTACTCCTCTTCCTTGAAAAGATTGCCCAAAAGTCCCTCGGCGAGGATGTAGTGTTCGCCGTTTTTCAGAAATTCGATCTCGGCATAGTCGTAATCGGGATGCATGCAGAGCGCGACGTTGGAAGGCAGCGTCCACGGCGTCGTCGTCCAGGCGAGAAAATAGGTGTTCTCCCGTTCGGTCAGGCGGAACTTGACGAAACAGGTAACCACCTTGACGTCCTTATACCGCTGCGCGACCTCGTGCGAGGAAAGCGCCGTGCCGCAGCGCGGGCAATAGGGCACGATCTTGTGCCCTTTATATAAAAGCCCTTTTTTGTGTATCTCTTTGAGCGCCCACCACTCCGATTCGATGTAATCGTCGTGATAGGTAACATACGGCGTATCCATGTCGCACCAATAGCCCACGCGGTCGGACATGGTCTTCCATTCGCCCGTATATTTCCAGACGGACTCCTTGCACTTTTGGATGAAGGGCTCGATGCCGTAATTTTCGATGTCCTGTTTGTTGTTGAAACCGAGGGTCTTTTCCACTTCCAACTCGACGGGCAGACCGTGGGTGTCCCAACCCGCTTTGCGCAGGACGTGGCAGCCCTTCATGGTCTTGTAACGGGGGATGATGTCCTTGATGACGCGGGTGAGGATGTGCCCGATGTGCGGCTTGCCGTTTGCCGTCGGGGGACCGTCGTAGAAGGAGAACTCCCTGCCCCCTTCGCGCTCTTTCACGCTCTTTTCAAAGATGTGGTTTTCGTTCCAGAACTCCACCGTTTCCTTTTCCCGTCCCGCAAAATTCATGGACGGGTCCACTTTTTTGTACATAATGCTCCTCCGTTGGATTTTTTAACGCTTTTTTCCGATGATCCGAAAGGCACGGCAATAAAAAAGCGCGACCGTCTTTTTGGACGACGCGCGACTTATATACCACCAAAAAACAAACCATCATTTGCCGCGGCGGATAACGGACCGCGAACCCGTGCAAGACTACTTTTCTTTTCGCCCCGCAGGCTGGAAGGTGATATCTCTCCCGCGCCGCCCTCTCCCTTGCACCGAAAAAAACGGGAGTTCTCTGTGCGGCGGACGCAAAAGAGCCTTGTCCTTCGTCCTTGCCTTATTTTTTATTCTATTCCTATTATAACGGGATTTTTTTCGTTTGTAAAGCGTTTGACGGGAAAAATCCGCAAGAAAAGATTTTTGCGCGCATGCGGCATGACGGCGTCTGCCTGCGGGGCAAATCTTTGGCGGCTGTACCTCAGATTTGCAATTTCGGAACCGAACGTCTGCCCCTATTGCGGATACGATCTGAACGCCGACGAACCGACGCCCGAAGAGCGCCTGGCATGGAACGGCGACCCAAGCGGCAGGCACGCCGAAAAGCGGAAAGACGAACAAACGGAACGGGAAGAAGCGCGATCTTCCGACAAACAATAAATCTATGACGGGGCGAAGATTTTCGCCCCCGTTTTTCTTGCGCAAACGAAAATAATCTGGTATACTTTACATATATCATTGTTTGCAGAGAGGGCGTATTGTTTATGACGGAAATCATCGCAAGGCGGCAGTTCGATCCCATGTATATATGGCTGGACATCGTCTTTCTCGTCCTGTTCGCGGGGCTGCTTTTATGGAAAAAGAAGTACATGACCGTTCTGGTCGGGCTCTTCTTCGGCATCGTCTATATGGTCGTCGATTACGGCATTTTCCACCTTGCCACCCATTCCAGAGAAATTTTCAACGGATACAGCATGTTCTGGGTGCTTTTGTGGATGTCGATGAGTTACGGCTTTACCAACTTCACCTGGATATGGCTATGGATCTCCAAGGACAAGCACCTCTTCGAGTGGTCGCTGCTCATTCTCGCCTGGTGGGTGTGCTGCCCCCTGCTCGCCGAGACCCTCTCCTACGGTGCGCCGCCCGTCATCATCCAGCGCACGACGGGGGCATATCACGGCTATATGGCGCTCATTCTCTTTATGGGATACCTCGGGCTCATCGTGTGGAATCTCCGCTGCAAGGACAAGGGGAACAGAATCAACATTCCGTGGCTGCTTGCCATCGGGATATTGGTGCAGTTCGGGTGGGAAGCCGCGCTCCTTCTCGGCGGTATCCGCAGTGCGGGATTTGAAGTGTTCTCCGACAAGATCCTCACCCTCGTCGTCAATTCGCTTTTGGAAACAAATTTGGGCATGCCCTATATCTATTGCCTGTTCATTGCATTTTCCGCCCAATTTTCCGAACGGCTGCAAAGGCGCAACGCGCCCCTGACGTTCATGGAACGGCTACAAGAAAACAACGCGCGGCGGGTGCGGGACGATATGCAAAACGACCCCTATCTCGGATAATCCCGTTTGTCTGCCTTTCGGCAAAAAATTTCTCGGCGCAAATCCTTTATATATGGGAGCGCGGGCATACTTTGAGTGTGCCCGCGCTCTTCTGTTTTTCCCTCAACAAATTTCCCCTCTCCTGCTTTTTGCGGCAAAGCGGCTTATGCGCGGGGCGCTTCGAGCAAGTCTTTGGCGCAGTTGAGTGCGTTGAAAAGGCGGGGCATGCCCATATACGGCATGGCGTGCACGAGGGCGCAGACGACCTCTTCCCTTGTGCTTCCCGTCTTCAATGCCCCTGCAACGTGCGAACGCACCTGCGTTTCCGCACCGCCCAGCGCGGCGAGAAGCACGACGGTGAACAGTTCCCGTTCCCGCGCGCAGAGCCCTTTGCGGGTGCTGAAATCGCCGAACCCGAACGCCGTGAGATAGCGGGGAACGGCTTGGTCAAAGGGGGCGGGGAGCCATTTGTAGCGCTCGGCGATCTCATCGCCGTAGATCGGCCGCTGTATTTTCAAGCCTTCGGCGCAGCGGGTCTCTTCCGTTACAGTTTCCCCGTTTGCCAAGGGCATGGCTATGCCCTTTTCCGCAAACACTTCGTCCATTGCCGTGATGGCGTTGAGCGTTTTCGGAAAACCGATGAAGGGGGCGCACTGATAGACCGTTTCGCGGATGTCCGCGGGCATAACGCCGATATGCAGGCAGGCGCCGACGTGCGCTTTGAGTTGCGGCAGCGTCTGATTGACGGTCAGAACGGTGAGCGTTATCAGTTCCCGCGTGCGGTCGTCAAGCGAACCCGTGTGGCAGATCTCGCCGAAAATAAAGCGTTGCAGGATGCGCATGAATTCGGGGTCGTTCCCCTCGTCTGCCGTCGGCGCGCCGCCGAATAATTTTTTGAAAGTCTTCTCGCAGTTCTTTATGCGGTCCATAAGATCCACCTCAAAGATGGGCGCGCAGCCAGCCGCGGACAGACGCGGCATCCCGTCCGTTCATGTTCAAACTTGCCTTCCAGCCCGTCTGTGGAGCGCAGGAGCGGTGCAAAATTTCATCCGTCCTGCCGGCGCCGCTGCCGCCCGACGTGAAGAAGGGCACGACCGTCTTGCCCGAAAAATCATAACTTTCCAAAAAGGTCTGCACGATGCGGGGCGCGACGTACCACCAGATGGGAAAGCCCACGAATACGGTGTCATACTCCCCCATGTTCGGCACGCGAGAGGCGACCGCGGGGCGGCAGGAATCGTCGTTCATCTCCTTGGTGGAACGGCTCTTTTTATCCGTCCAATCCAAGTCTGCCGCCGTGTAGGGCTGTGCTGGCACGATCTCGAACAGATCCGCCCCCGCGGCTTCCGCCAAAATTTTTGCCGCGCGCGCCGTCTGCCCGCTGCAAGAAAAATACGCCACCAATTTTTTGTTCGGTTCCATGAGAAATTTCCTCCCGTTTCAATTTTTTCCGACAGTATTATATCACGCCGCGTCGCCGTTGTCCAATACTTATTTTTTATCGTCGGTATTCCCGCAGAGCATGATAAAAGACCGTCCCCGCGGAACGGTCCTTCAAAAAAGATGCGATCAGATGACTTCGGCAAACTGCAAAGCAAAGACGATGCCGACGACGACGCCCAGCGCGATGCGGTACCAGCCGAAGACCTTGAAATCGTGTTTGCGCACGAAGTTCATCAGAAATTTGATGACGGCGAGCGACACGGCGAAGGCGACTGCCATGCCGATGAAGAGCGCCGCCGCTTCCGTTCCGCCCAACTGATTGCCGTCGATGAAAAATTTCACGAGTTTCAGAAGGCTGGCGCCGAACATCGTGGGAATGGCGAGGAAAAAGGTAAATTCCGCCGCCGTGGTGCGGGAAACGCCGATGAGCAGCGCCCCCACGATGGTCGCGCCCGAACGGGACGTGCCGGGGATCATGGCGAGCGCCTGAAAGAGCCCGAACATGACCGCCGTCATATACCCGATCTCCGCGACCGAATTGATGCGCGGCGTGCGCTTTTTGTTCCAATTCTCCACGAGGATGAAGGCAATGCCGTAGACGACGAGCATGGCGGCGATGACGGGACCGTTGTAGAGATATTCATTGAGCACGTCGTCGAGAAGAAAGCCAAGGACCGCCGTCGGAATGCAGGCGACGATGACTTTCAGCCACATGAAAAGAACGTCTTTTTTGAAATAAAGCCCCTTTTTGGAAACAAGGATATTCTCCCCCGTGTTCACGGGCATGGTGGCTTTGTTTTCCGCTTCCTTCCGCTCTGCCGCGCGTTTTTGCGCGGGCGGTTCGACGGCATGCAGGGCATACGGCGCCTCTTCTTCGCGGCGGTTCTTTTTCCGTCCGAGGGGCCACAGTTTGTTCCAGAACATCACAACGACGGCGAGGATGGCGCCCAACTGAATGACCACGAAAAACATCTCTTTGAAGTCGTCGCTCATCTGCAAGGACCAAAATTCGTCAAAGAGATACATATGTCCCGTACTGCTGACGGGCAGCCATTCGGTGATGCCTTCCACAATGCCCAGGACGATGATCTTGATGATTTCCACTATATCCATACACACTCTCCCGCGGCAGGCGCTTCTTTCCGCGCGCCGCACAAAAAACAATGCGAGAGGAATGCTTTGTTTCCTTTCGCATTGCAATCGGATCTTCTGCCGGAAAACTCAGTTTTCGGATGAATCTTCCCCGCCGTATTGATAATTGTAATTCTTATATGCGCGCCGATCCAATCCCTTTTTGCTCTCTTCATAAGCGTTCAGGATGACGCCCAGCACTCTGCAACCGGAGAATTGCAGTTTGCCGACCACGTTTTTGAGGTCCTTATACGTCGAAGACATGTACTCGCAGACGATCGCGCAGCCGTCCACATACGGAACGAGCGCCAGACAGTCCGCCATCATGCCCAGCGGCGACGTGTCGAAGATGATATAATCGAAGCGCGCGGACAATTCTCCGTATATGTCCGCCATGGACTGACTGCCGAGCAGTTCATAGGGATTGGGCGTGCCGGTGCCCGCCGTGATGACGGACAGGTTTTCATGCCCCGCGGCGGAATGAATGACCTCTTCCAAGGTCGCGGCGCCGCTGATGAGTTCGCTCAGCCCCGGTTTGCGCTTCAAGGAAAAATATTGCTGCATCGTGCCCCGACGCATGTCGGCGTCGATGAGCAGTACTTTGACGTTGGAACGGGCAAACATCAGGGCAAGATTTGCCGAAACAAAACTCTTCCCCTCGCTCGGCAAAGCGGACGTGATGAAAAAGGAAACGGCTTTGCCGTCGGTCTTTTTGGGGATCGAGAGGCTGATGCTCGCTTTCAGGTTGCGATAGGCTTCCGTCAGGAAGAAGGGGGTCGTTTCATCCAGCAGCGTTTCCCGCGGCGTCAGGTTCGGTGTCTGCTTTTTTCTGAAAGGAAACATATCTTTATACCTCCGTATGAACCATATTTTTCTCATCTTTGCGCATCGACGGCGTCAACTCTTCCGGCAATTTGGGAATGACGCCCAAAACGGACACGCCTGCCAGACCCGGAATGTCCTCCGCGTCCTTGATGCGGTTGTCGAGCAGGGCAATAGCAACGACAACAATGATGCCGATCAGGAGCACAAACGCCGCGCCGATGGCAACGTTGCGCAGGTTGGTCGTCAGCGCCTCGTTGGGATTTTCAAGCGAGACAACGATGTTGTTCACCTGAACGAGTTCAATATCGCTGTATTCCGTGCTGCCGTCAAAATTAAACTGCACGGCTTGGGGAATGGCTTCGGTCAGTTCCCGCGCCGTCAGTTCCACTTCCTTTTCGTTTGCACCCGTAATGCAGGCGCGGAAGGAGGACGTGTTGGTGTCGAAGATGTAATAGATGACGATCTTCCCCTCACCGGCAGTGATGTCCCCCGCCGCGGGGATCTCGTCCGCGCGGGAACGGGTTTCGAGCAGCACGGCATCATAGGTGCCGCCGCTGACAAGCGCCGAGGCGAGGGACGTGCCCAAACCCTCTTCCACGCTGTCGCGGAATCTATCGGCATTCAGATAATAGATGGTCGTGCGCAGAAGGGCGGGCGTAACCGTCGTTTCGTTGATGACGATGTCCCCCTCTTCGGTCCCTTCTCCCGTTTCCTCTTTGCCGCCCGAGAGCATCATGTTGACTTCGGCATAATAGACGGGCGTATATCGATAAATGACCTGCGTTACCAGAAGTCCCGCCAACGCCCCTGCGACCAGGCAGAGGAGCAGCACCCATATTTTCTTGTAGAGCGCCCTGAAAATATCGCCCAGATTGATCTCACTCTCCTGCGGTTCGGCAGGCATCTGCATTTGCTGTTCCATATTTTTCGGTTCTTCTCCAATATTCTTTGAGTTTGCGCAAATTCCCTTTCCGTCATTCGCTCAACCCGTATTCCATTATACAATGGATGCCCCTTTCTGTCAACGGTTTTCCCGCATTTTTACGCAATCGGGGGGCAAAAAAAATCGTCCCTTCCCCCGTCCCGCCTTCGCGCGGACGAAAAGGCGCGGGCATGGCGGCTTGATTTTTCTTCTCAATGCGGGCATGGTATGTATGTCTGCATATTGAAAGACGGTTGGCGGAAAAAGGAAAAGGAGCGGATGTCGATATCCGCTCCTTTGTGCGACGTTGTCCCGTGAAGGCTTGTCAGGCGTTGACCGCCTCTTCGCCCGCGGGCTGTTCTTCCTGCGCGTCCTCTTCGGAAGCCTCTTCTTCCTCGGGCACGCTCGAAGCATAACTTGCAAGCGCGACGGGCGAGCAGTCTCTGTACTGTTTGAGACCCGTTCCCGCGGGGAT
>CALVZM010000071.1 GCA_944372515.1 uncultured Clostridia bacterium | reverse complement strand
TCGTCTTTGCAATACGGCGGGTATTGCCGCATCCTCTTCACGGCAATCCATCTCAAAATCTTGCCGCAAAAGGTGCAAAGCAATCAAAAGCCGTATATTTTGCGGTCAGGCGCGGCGAAAGGCGCAGCGCGTGCCGTGTGGCACGGGCAAGCCTTTCAACAATGCATCACCGCAAAATCGGCGCTTTTGATCGGGTTCGTATTACTCCCTTACAGTATACTGTAAAGGAAAAATACGAACCACGCCTTTTCGTCGCGGCAAGAAGCATTTTGCGGGCATTCGGCAGAGCCGGACGCCGCGCCTTTTCCGTCTTACTTCCTTACAGTATATTGAAACTCGGCAGGAGCGACGCGGCATGCCGCGGGGTCGGACGGTTCCTTCGGAATAACGGCGGGGACGTTCTGTCTTTTCGCGGGAGTATCGTTTTTTTACGCGAGGGCGCGGCGGCGCGCCGTTTGCAAAGGAGAAAATTCTTTTTTATGGCATCTGTGTTGGAATTGCGGAACATATCTTTTTCGGCGGAGAATGAGCGCGGTAAGGGCGCGGGCAAGGAGATCCTGCGCGACGTCAGCCTGACCGTCGACAAGCGCTTTGTGGCGCTGACGGGTCCCAACGGGGGCGGCAAGAGTACGCTCGCCAAGATCATCGCGGGCATTTACCGCCCGACGTCGGGAAAAATTTTTTTCAAGGGCGAGGACATCACCGATCTGTCCGTTACCGAACGGGCGAAAAAGGGGATCAGTTTTGCCTTTCAGCAGCCCGTCCATTTTAAGGGCATCACCGTGCGCGATCTTCTGAGCATCGCGGCGGGCAAAAAACTCACCGTTTCGGAAGCGTGTCAATATCTTTCGGAGGTGGGGCTCTGCGCCAGAGAATATGTCGAGCGCGAGGTCAACGCCAGCCTTTCGGGCGGCGAACTCAAACGTGTGGAAATCGCGACCATCCTTGCCCGCGGCACCGAATTGTCGGTGTTCGACGAGCCCGAAGCGGGCATCGATCTTTGGAGTTTCAACAGCCTGATCGCCGTGTTTGAACAGTTGCACAGGAAGATCAACGGCAGCATCCTCATCATTTCGCACCAGGAGCGCATCCTCAACATCGCCGATCAGATCGTCGTTCTGGCGGATGGCAGGGTCAGCCGCGTCGGTGGCAGGGAGATTCTGCCGGAACTTCTTTCGGGCGGGCGCCCCTCCCTTTGCGCCGTCCTGACGGGCGAAAGCAAGCGCGGCTGAAATTTCTTTTTCGGGGAAAATGCGGGCATGGGTACCATCAAATTGCATTATCATACGGAGGTCTGCGGATAAATCATGGACGCAATCGAAAGAGACCTTCTGGAAAAGGTCGCCGATCTGCACGGCGTTCCGGAAGGGGCATACAATATCCGTGAAAACGGAAGATCCGTTTCCCGTTCGTCTTCGGCGAACATAGAGATCGTTTCCAAGACGGAAGCGGGAAAATCGGGCATCGACATTCTGATCAAGCCCGGCACGAAGAACGAGAGCGTGCACATTCCGGTCATATTGAGCCAAAGCGGGCTGCGCGAAGTCGTATACAACGATTTTTACATCGGCGAAGGAGCGGACGTGCTCATCGTCGCGGGGTGCGGCATCCACAATTGCGGGGTGCAGTCCAGCGAGCACAGCGGCGTGCACACCTTCCGCGTCGGCAAGGGCGCCAAGGTCAGATACGTTGAAAAACATTACGGGGAAGGGGACGGCAGCGGCGAACGCATCATGAACCCGACCAGCGAAGTATACATCGAAGAGGGCGGTAGCATGGAAATGGAGACGACGCAGATCAAGGGCGTCGATTCGACCTGCCGCGTTACCAAGGCGGTCCTTGCCGCGGGCGCCTCTCTCGTCGTGCGGGAAAAGATCTATACCCACGGGAAGCAGTTCGCCAAGACGGACTTTTTCGTCGATCTGAACGGGGAAGGTTCGGCTGCCGACGTGGTTTCCCGTTCGGTCGCGGCGGGAAATTCCCATCAGGAATTTAACGCCGTCATCAACGGCAATGCCAGGTGCACGGGGCACAGCGAATGCGACGCCATCATCATGGATCACGGCACGGTAACGGCGCTCCCCGCGCTGACCGCCAACAGCGTGGATGCCGAACTCATCCACGAAGCCGCCATCGGAAAGATCGCGGGCGAACAACTCATCAAACTCATGACGCTCGGACTGAGTGAACAACAGGCGGAACAACAGATCATTCAAGGCTTCCTCAAATAATTTTGCGGCGCGGGCAGGAAGGTTACGGCAGATCGGCAGATGATTTTTCAAAAGGGAAAAGGGGTACGAAGGACGAATGGGGATACTGCGATTTTTTGAGCGGGCGAGAGCGTCGGCGGCAGTCGGGCAGATCAACCGCTTTATCAATTCCAAATATATGCTCTTTGTCTTTGCGCTGCTCGCCTTTTTAACGAACGTTTTTGCACTCGAACTCTGGATGTATCCCCTGATGGGGATATACGGGGTGTGGCTCTGCCTGTTCGGCAAAGACATGCTCTCTTTGGCACCCGCGGTCGTCTTTGTCTATGTGTCGCCCTCGCTCGGCAACAACATGGTGAAGAATCCCGATTCGGTCTTTTTCCCCGAAAACGGACTTTGGCTGTTTGTCGGCATCATCGTGCTGTTCGTCGTTCTCTTTCTCCTGCGGCTTTGTCTGGGGGTCGGCTGGCGCACTTTCCTGCATACACGGCGGAAACTGCTGCCCGGATTTCTCTGCCTGGGCGCCGCGCTCTTTCTCGGCGGCGCGGGGTCGGCGGAGTACACGCCCAAAAACCTTCTTTACGTCTTTTTGCTGTTCGGCGCCATGTTTGTGCTCTATCTCATCGTGCCGCCCATGGTTAATTGGAAGGAGATGCCCAAGGACTATTTTGCCTGGATGAGTTTTTTCCTCTCGCTCACCGTTTCGGCGGAACTTATCGTCGTCTATTGCACGAACGGCGTCATCGATGCGGAAGGGGCGATCGACCGCTCGCACATTTTCACGGGCTGGGGGCAGCATAACACGATCGGCGTGCTCATCGCCGCGGGCATGCCCGGGACTTTTTACCTGGCGACGCGAAAAAAATACGGTTTTCTGTTCTTCGGCGCGGGCACTCTTTTTTATACGGCGGTCCTCGCCACCAACAGCCGCGGCGCCATTCTGTTCGGCGGCATCGTTTACCTTGTATGCGTGGTCATGACATTGCTTGCAAAGGAGAACCGCCGCGGCAATCTGGCGGTGCTTGCGGCGGTGGTCCTTGCCGCGGCCGTGTTGCTTTGTTTCTTCCGCGAGCAACTTGCCGGTCTGTTTTCCGTCCTGCTGGAATTGGAGATGGATCCGAGCGGCAGGGATACCCTCTATAAAGACGGGCTGGAAAAGTTTTTGCTTTCTCCCGTGTTCGGTTCCGGATTTTTCAGCATCGGCTGGGGCAGTTACGGCGATACGGAGATGAGTTTTCTGCCCTATTTCTGGCACAACACTTTCATCCAGATGCTCGGGGCGTGCGGCATCGTCGGGCTTGCCGCCTATCTTTTCCACCGCTGGCAGACCTTGTGCCTTCTCGTGCATCGCCCGAGCCGGGAAAAGAATTTTCTCGCCGCCGGCGCGGCTGCCATTTTGCTGACCAGCCTGGTGGACTGTCATTTGTTCAACATCGGCGTTACCTTCCTCTATTCGGTCTTTCTGCTCTTTGCGGAAAAGTCCGAAGAATCCGAACTTTTGACGGAAGAGGACCTGTTTTTGCCCTTGCTGCGCCGCCTGCGCGGGAAAATATCCGCGCTTTGCGCCCGCCCCGCCGCTCAATCATCGGACGGTACGGACGGGGAAGAGCGCACGGGCGGTTTTGAAGACTGATAATTTTGAAGACTGATAATGAGGAGAGGGCGCGCCCGCGGGCGGCTGCCCGCATGAGTGAGATATGGAAACGAAAGAAACATCCGGACAAGAAAAGGCGCCCGCGGGGGGACGGTTTGCGGCGCTTGTGCGTGCCGTGGAGAACCTGCGGCAGAGCGCCGTCATCGGAAAGATCAACCGTTTTCTGGATTCCAGATCCATGCTGGCGGTCTTTGCCGTCCTGGCGTTGCTGTCCAATCTGCTGGGCTGGGAGATCGCCGTCTACTCCGTTACCTTTCTTCTCGCACTCTATGCGGTCGTTTTCGGCAGGGATATGCTCATCCTTGCCCCGATCGCGGCGTTTATGTACATCACGCCGTCGGCGGAAAACAATCCGTTCATCAATTCCGACTCCTTCTTTTTCCCGGGGAAAGGACCGGGACTTTGGCTGGCGGTCGGGTTCATTTCCTTTTTCCTCATCCTCTTCTGTCTCCGCGTGGGGACGGACGGGGGCTTTGCCCGCTTTTTCGGCGTTCGGCGCAGGTTTCTCCTTTCCTTCCTCCTGCTCGGCGGGGCGCTTTTAACGGGCGGGATCGGATATGCGGGATACGATTGGCGCAATCTCTATTATGCCGTGCTCTTTTTCCTGGCGGTTTTTCTTTTGTACTTCATCCTCATTGCGACCGTGCGCTGGGAGGAGGTGCCCGGGGATTATTTCGCCTGGCTGGGGCTCTTTCTCTCGCTGACGGTGGTGGTGCAACTCTGCAATGTGTTCGTGATACACGCGGATAATATTTTTCGGGACGGCGGCATTGTCTGTAATTACATATATACGGGTTGGGGGGCGTACACGAGCATGAGCGTCGTCATGCTCTTCGGCATGCCCGGCGCGTTCTTCCTCGCCGCCACCAAAAAACACGGCTTTGTCTTTAACATATCGGGCTCGCTCGTCTATCTCGCCATCGTCGCCAGCCAGGGCAGGGGCTCTATGCTCATGGGCGCCGTTTTGTATGTCTTCTGTGCGATCGCCGTGCTGCGGAAAAAGCAGAACAGGCGGGGCAATCTCATCGTCTACGGCGTGATTTTGCTCGCGGTCATCGCCGTGGCGGTTCTCTTCCGCGAAAAGATTTTTGAACTGATTTCTTCTTTGTTCGAGCGGGGAGATTCCAGCCGCCTGAAACTTTTCCGCGACGGGCTTCTCCGTTTCAGGAACCATCCCGTTTTCGGCGAGGGGTTCTATGCCTGTCCGACGGACGATTGGAACAATCTCGGCGGTGCCACGTTCATTCCCGCTTTCTGGCACAACACGATCATTCAGATGCTGGCGGGTTGCGGCGTCATCGGGCTTGCCGCCTATCTTTTCCACCGCTGGCAGACCGTCCGCCTCTTCTTTTTACAGCCGTCCTATGAAAAGACCTTCATCGGCTTTTCCGTGCTTGCCGTCCTGCTGACCTGCCTGTTGGACTGTCATCTGTTCAACATCGGCGTAACTTTGCTCTATTCCGCCGCGCTCGCATTTGCCGAAAAGACGGGGGAAATGAAGGGCGGGAAAGCCGTTTCACTCCCTATGAAGGCATAAAATTCTCCACATAAATTGTCCGCCGCGCTTTTGCAGCGCGGCGGATTTTCATATTTTCGCGGTTGCCGTCATATATATCGGGTGTGGGACGGATCGTTAAAACGACGTTTGCCCTCGTCGGTTCGGTCGCGGGGGCGGGATTTGTTTCGGGCAGAGAGTTGGTCTCTTTTTTCGGGGTCGGCGCGGCGGTGCATCTGCTTTGCCTTGCCTTTTTGCTCTTTTTTCTTTTTTTTCTCCTGCTCCTGCACGCGGGCAGGCGTTACGGTTCCTTTGCCGCCCTGCTGCGGGCGCGGTTCGGCGGCGCCGCCGGGGTCGCGGGCGCGTGCTTTTTGTTCGGTTCGTTCGTTTTGACGAGCGCCATGCTGGCGGGCATCAACGCGCTTTCGCCCGCCTTTTCCCCGTGGATCGCTCTCCTGACGGCAGGCGGCTGTTTTTTGATCGCTAAAAAGGGCATCGGCGGCGTGAAGATGCTCCACGCCGTCCTCGTCCCGTGCATCGCCGCCTATCTTTTTTTCTCCCTTTCGACGAAAAGGCATGCAATCGTATTTTCTCCTGAAAATGCGGGCATGGGTATCCTTTTTTGCGTGTTGTATGTTTCCATGAATCTCTTTTTGTCCGCCCCCGTCGTCGTCGATCTCGGCGGCGGGCTGCAACGGGAGCGGGAGGCGGTTTTTTCCTCTCTGACGGCGGCGGCAGTGCTTGCAGGCATGATGTTTTTCATCCTTGCTTCAATCGGCGGCAAAGCGGGCGCGGCGGCGCGGGCGGTGCCGCTGCTTGCGGTGCTCGGGGATGCGCGCGCCTTCCCGTTGGCGCTGTTCGGCGGCATGGTTACCGGGCTCGTTTCGGCATATTACCCGCTGCACACCGCGGCGGCGCGGATCAGGCGGCAGACGGCAAAGAACGCCGCAAGGCTCTTGGTGCTTGCCGCGGCGTTCTTCTGCGCGGGCTGGGGCTTGGAGCGCATCGTCTCCTTGGTCTATCCCGCCTTGGGCGTTCTGGGCGTCCTGTTTTTATTGTCTGTCGTTTTTGACCGTCAACTTTTCCAGAAGCACGACGAGAAAATACATCATGCCCGCAAGCAGACATAAGATGAAGGTCGCCGCCATCACGAGGTCGAGTTTGAAGACCTGCCCGCCGTAGACGATGAGGTAGCCGAGCCCCGCTTTGGAGACGATATACTCTCCCATGATGGAGCCGATCCACGCCATGCCGACGTTGATTTTGAGCATGGTGATGAAGGCGGGGAGAGAGGAGGGAATGACGAGTTTTTGCAGGATCTGCAATTTCCCCGCCCCCATGGAGCGTAAGAGAAGGATCTTGTTCTTATCGGTGGCGAGAAAACCGCCGAGCATGTTCATGATGGCGATGATGATGCCGATGAGCACGGTGATGGCGATGATGGCTTCGCTGCCCGTGCCGCACCAGATGATGATGAGCGGACCGAGCGCGATCTTTGGCAGAGAGTTGAGCACGACGATGTACGGCTCCGCGATCTTCCGCAGCATCTCGCTCCACCACAGCGCCAGCGCGATGAGGTATCCTCCGACGACGGCGATGGCAAAGCCCGCCAGCGTTTCGCCGAGGGTTACGCCGATGTGATAGAAGAGCGTGCCTTCGCCGTAAAGGTCGGCAATGGTGCGGCAGATGCGCGAAGGGGAACTTGTGATGAAGGGGTTGACGATTTCCAGCCCCGCCAGCAGTTCCCAAAGCCCGAGCAGGAGCACAAGCAGGAGGATGCGTGCCGCCTGCACGGTCAGGTTGGCGCGTCTTTGTTTTTTCAGATAGAGAAGGTGTTCGCTCGAACAGCCGGCAGTCTTTTTCTTCATACGTTCAATTGCCTCCAAAGGAGTTCGAACCAGCCCGAGAAGGAGCGTTCCTCCCGGCGCCGCAGGGGGATCTCCTCCCGCGGGAAATCGAGTTTATGCTCTCCCACGACGCGCGCGGGACGGCGGCTCAAAACCAATGCGCGGTCGGCGACGGAAACGGCTTCGCCGATGTCGTGCGTGATGAGCAGCGCCGTCTTGTTTTCGCTGCGGATGATGCGGTAAACGTCGTCGCAGACGTTGAGCCGCGTCTGATAATCGAGCGCGGAGAACGGCTCGTCGAGGAGCAGCATGTCGGGATCGCTCGCGAGGGTACGGATGAGCGCGGCGCGCTGGCGCATGCCGCCCGAGAGTTGGTCGGGATAACTTTTCAAAAAATCGCCCAGACCGTATTTTACGGCGAGATCCAGCGCTTTTTTCCTGTTTTCCGGCGTGTTCGTCCTTTTGATCTCCAAGGGGAGCAGGATATTTTTTTCGATGGTGCGCCAGGGGAAGAGTTCATCTTTTTGCAGCATGTAGCCGAAGGTAACGCCTTCCCGCACGGAAATTTTTCCCGCAGAGGGTTTCAAGAGCCCCGCCGCAAGGGAGAGGATGGTCGTTTTGCCGCAGCCGGAAGGTCCGATGACGGCGATGAATTCTCCCTGCCGCACGCTCAAAGACAGGTCTTTGAGCGCGGCGGTCTCGCCCTGCGGCGTGTGATAGACCATCGCAACGTTTTCAAATGCGAGTATTTCGTCTTTCATTTCGTATACACTCCATGCCGTCGCGCTCTTTGCGCGGCGGTTTTTTCAGCGGTAAATTTCGTCGTAGACCTGTTGTGCGTATTCGGTGGAAACGAGGTCGTCAAAGCCGACGCGGCGGGGCAGTTCGCCCGCGTTTTCGATGATGTCCTGCAAGCGGTCGAGCGCGTCCTTTGTCATTGCCATGTTGCTCACCCAGGCGTCGATGGCTTTATAACTGTCCAGGGAAACGGCGATGGAGTCGACGGACGTGCCGGCAAAGTGTTCGGCAAGATAGGGCGCAACGTCTTTGGAAGAATGTTCGTTGATGTATCGGATGGCTTTGGTAACGGCGCGCAGGAACCCGAGCGCGGCATCTTCGTTCTTTTCCAGCCAGGAATCCTTGGCGATGTAGCAGGTGTAGGGCACTTCGCCCGAGGCTTCGCCGACGGACGCGACGACGTAGCCCTTTCCCGCCGCCTCATATTCGGAAGCGACCGGCTCGAACATCGTGCAGTAATCGGCGGTGCCGCCCTCGAAAGCGGCGGTCATCAGGTCAAAGGCAACGTCATAGTTGAGCGTAACGTTGACCCCGTCGGTCAGTCCGTGCTGTCCGAGGATATATTCAAACGTCATGGCGGGCACGCCGCCTTTGCGCCCCGCGAGGATCTCCTTTCCTTCCAGATCGCTCCATTGGAAATCAGGTTCCTCTTTGCGGGAAACGAGGAAGGAGCCGTCGCGCTTGGTCAGTTGTCCGAACACGGTGGGAACGTCCGTGGAGCCGCCGGCGAGGACGTAAAGGGCGGCTTCGGGACCGCAGAATCCGATGTCCGCGTCGCCCGAGAGCACGGCGGACATGACCTTATCGGCGCCGCCGCCGTTGGTCAGTTCGATTTTCAGCCCTTCTTCGGCGAAGAGCCCCATGGAATCGGCGAGGTACATGGGCGCATAGAAGATGGAATGCGTAACTTCGCTGACATGGACGGTTTTCAGCCCGCCGTCGTCTTTTTCGCAGGCGGACAGGGGGAAAAGCAAGAGGAGAGCGGCAAAAATGAGGGATAAAGTTTTTTTCATGGTTGACTCCGTAAAATTTAATAATATTATATCGTATGACATTGGCGGAATAATTGACATCGGAGAAAAAAAGTTTTATAATAAAACCGTATTTATTTTTTTGGAAAGGCGGTTGTTTTCGAGTATGGAAATGCAAAAGACGTACAGTCCCGGTTCGTTCGAGGACAGGATATACAAAGAGTGGGAGGAAAAGGGGTATTTCCGCGCCGAAGCGGACGAGACGAAGGTGCCTTTCACCATTGTGATGCCCCCGCCCAACATCACGGGACAACTGCACATGGGACACGCCATGGACGCCACGTTGCAGGACACGCTCATCCGTTTCAAACGCATGCAGGGTTATTCCGCTCTCTGGCTTCCGGGCTGCGACCACGCTTCCATCGCCACCGAGGTGAAGATCGTGGAAAAACTGCGGCGGGAAGAGGGGAAGGAAAAGACGGACATCGGCAGAGAGGAATTTCTGCGCCGCGCCTGGGCGTGGAAGGAGCAATACGGCAACCGCATCATGCAGCAGCAGCGCAAAATGGGCGCGAGTTGCGATTGGTCCCGCCAGGCGTTCACCATGGACGAACGCTGTTCGCGCGCCGTCCGTGAAGTGTTCGTCAATCTCTATAAAAAGGGTCTGATCTATCAGGGCAGCCGCATCATCAATTGGTGCCCCTGCTGCAAGACCGCGCTTTCCGATGCCGAAGTGGAATATTCCGAGGATGCGGGGGCTTTTTGGCATATCCGCTATCCCGTCAAGGATTCCGAAGAATATCTCGTCGTGGCGACCACCCGTCCCGAGACCATGCTGGGCGACACCGCCGTGGCGGTCAACCCGACGGACGAGCGGTATCGCCGTTTGATCGGCAGACACATCGTCCTGCCGCTCGTGGGGCGCGAGATCCCCATCGTCGGGGACGAACACGCCGACAAGGAAGTGGGAACGGGCTGCGTGAAGATCACGCCCGCACACGATCCCAACGACTTTGAAGTGGGCTTGCGCCACAACCTCGAAATGATCCGCGTCATGAATGACGACGGCACCATGTCCGAGAATGCGGGGGTATACGCGGGGCTTGACCGATACGAAGCGCGCAAGCGCATCGTGGCGGATCTGGAAGCGCAGGGACTGCTCGTCAAGACCGAACCCATCACGCACAACGTCGGGCATTGCTACCGCTGCCACACCACCGTGGAGCCCATCGTGTCCAAACAGTGGTTCGTGAAGATGGCGCCGCTTGCAAAACCCGCCATCGAGGCGGTCAACAAACGCAAGACCAAATTCATCCCCGAGCGTTTTTCCAAGATATATTACAATTGGATGGAAAATATCAAGGATTGGTGCATTTCCCGTCAACTTTGGTGGGGGCACCGCATTCCCGTCTGGTATTGTCCCGACTGCGGCGAGGTTATCTGCGAGAAAGAGGATCCCGCCCGCTGCCCGCGCTGCGGCGGGGAGCACCTGCATCAGGACGAGGACGTGCTCGACACCTGGTTTTCCTCGGCACTCTGGCCCTTCTCCACGCTCGGTTATCCCGAGGAGACGGAGGACTATCGGTATTTTTATCCGACCGACGTGCTCGTAACGGGATATGACATCATCTTCTTCTGGGTCGCCAGGATGATCTTCTCGGCGCTCGAACACACGGGCAAAGTGCCCTTCCGCGACGTGCTCATCCACGGGCTGGTGCGGGACGAAAAGGGGCGCAAAATGTCCAAATCTCTCGGCAACGGCGTCGACCCTTTGCAGGTCATCGAAAAATACGGCGCCGATTCCCTGCGCCACTCCCTGCTGATGGGCATCGCCCCCGGGAACGACACCCGCTATTCGGACACCAAAGTGGAAGCGGCGCGCAATTACATCAACAAGATATGGAACGCCTCCCGTTTCGTCATCATGAATGCCGAAGGCAAAAAAGTGCCCCGCATCGAGGACGTCAAACTGACGGCGGCGGACAAGTGGATCATCGCCAAATTGCAAAATTGCATCAAAGAAGTTACCATCAACCTCAACAAATATGAGTTGGGCGTGGCGTGCGACACGCTGTATTCCTTCATGTGGGACGATTTCTGCGATTGGTACATCGAGTTGACCAAGCCCGCGCTCTACGGCGAGGACGAAAAGGCGCGTCTCGGCGCCGTCGCCGTGCTCTGTTATGTGCTGGAAAACGCCCTCAAACTGCTCCATCCGTTCATTCCCTTCGTAACCGAGGAGATCTACGGCAACCTGCCGACGACGGAGGGGAGCATCATGATTTCTTCTTTCCCCCGTTATAACGCCCGCCGCGCCTATAAAAAGGAAGTGAAGGCGTTTGAAGGGATCATGGAGATCATCAAATCGATCCGCAACATCAAGGCGGAAGTCGGCTGTCCCGCCGCAAAGAAGGTGGACGTTTACCTGGTCGCGCCGGACGCCGCACGCCTGATCGAGGCGAACCGCAACAGCATTTTGAAGTTGGCGGGCGCGCGGGAACTCTGTTTTGTCGGTTCCGCGGCGGAAGTGCCCGAAAAGACGGTCTCTCAGGCATGCGAGATCTGTCAGATCTACATCCCGCTCGGCGAGTTGGTGGACATCGAAAAGGAGCGCGCAAGGCTTTCAGCCGAATTGGAGCGCATCGAAGGGGAGATCTGCCGCGCGGGCAGCAAACTTGCCAATCAGAATTTCGTGTCCAAAGCCCCCAAAAAGTTGGTCGAGGATGAGCGGGCAAAATTGGAAAAATACATCGACCTCAAAGAAAAAACGGAAAAGCGTCTGCGCGAACTCTGATGCGCGGGGCGCCCCGCTTTTCTTCTTCGGATATTGCATGCGGCATTTTTCGCCGCAGATCGACGCGCCGCCTTGAACCTTTCGTTCGGGGCGGCGCGCGTTTTTTGTTCTTGTTTCTCTCCGCCGCGGGCTTTTTTTTATCATAAAAAATTTGACAACTTTTCCCGTTTTGTAGTATAATCGGAAGTATGGAACACAAAAGTTATTATCGTCTGCCTGCGGGCGTGCAGGATCTCCTGCCCGACGAGTGTTACAATCTCAATACGATCGAAGAAAAATTGCAGAAAAAGTTTTCGCTTGCGGGATGTTGCCGCGTGCAGTCCGCCGCGCTGGAATTTTACGATACATATGCGGAGATCAAGAACAGGATCCCGCAGCGGAGAATGTTCAAACTGACGGACGGGGACGGCAGTCTTTTGGTGCTTCGCCCGGACATGACCCTTGCCGTTGCGCGCATGGCGGCGACGGCGGACATCCCGCTGCCCTCCAAACTCTGCTATTTTTCCAACGTGTGGGATTATGCGGGCACGGGCAGTTACACCATCCGCGAGATTTATCAGGCGGGCGTGGAATTTCTGGGCGTATCCAACGCCTTTTCCGATGCGCAGGCGATCGCCTTCGCCATCGAATGTTTGCAGGCGATCGGGCTCAAAGATTTCATCATCGACGTGGGGCATGCCGGGTTTTTCAAGGGAATATTGGAAGGCTGCGCCTTGCGTGCGGAAGAGGTGGAGGAAGTGCGCCTTCTCGTTAACGCCAAAGACGCCGTCGGCGCGCAGGCGCTGCTCGAAAAACACGGTGCGCCGAAAAATGTTTCCGCCGCGCTCGCCGCGCTTCCCACGCTGTTCGGCGGGGTGGAAATACTGACCCGCGCGGAAAAATATGCCTCGTCCGCCACGGCGCATGCGGCGCTCGACCGTCTGAAAAAGGTCTATGCGTTGTTGGAACGGTTCGGGCTGGAACGATATGTTTCCTTCGACCTCGGCACAGTCAAAGACCTGTCCTATTATTCGGGCGTCGTGTTCACCGGTCTGACCCGCGCCATCGGTTCGCCCGTTCTCAGCGGCGGGCGGTATGACAACCTTGCCGACGATTTCGGCAGGCATGTGCCCGCCGTGGGGTTTGCCATGGGGCTCAAACGTCTGCTCATCGCGCTCGAACGGCAGGGGGCGCTGCGCCCCGCCGCTCCGCCGGCGGACGTCGTCATCCTCAGCGAGGAAGGCGCGGAGGAGAAGGCTTATCGGGCATATCTGGAACTGACCGAAGCGGGGCATCGGACCGACCTTTCGGCGGCGGACGCTGTCGACGCGGAAACGCTGAAAAAGTCGGGCATGGTCATCCTCAAAGCGACGAAAAAGGGGGTGGAAAAGTTATGATCACCGTGGCGCTGGCAAAGGGGCGGCTCGCGCAGGAAAGCGCGGCGCTGCTCAAAGAGTGCGGCGTGGATGCCGACGTGGTCTTTTCCGATACCCGCAAACTCGTTTTGAAGAGCGCGGACGGGCAGTATGCCTTTTTTCTCGTCAAGCCCTCCGACGTTCCGACCTATGTGGAATACGGCATCGCCGACATCGGCATAGCGGGGAAGGATACGCTCATGGAGGAGGACAAAGACCTCTATGAAATGCTCGATCTGCAATTTGAAAAATGCAAGTTGTGCATCGCCGGTTATCCGGAAATGAAAAAACAACTCACCAATTCGCATCTGCGCGTGGCGACGAAATACGTCAACACCGCGCGGAAACTCTTTGCTTCCCGCGGGGGGGACATTGAGATCATTG
>CALVZM010000070.1 GCA_944372515.1 uncultured Clostridia bacterium | reverse complement strand
TATTTTGCGGTCAGGCGCGGCGAAAGGCGCAGTGCGTGCCGTGTGGCACGTGCAAGCCTTTCAACAATGCATCACCGCAAAATCGGCGCTTTTGATCGGGTTCGTATTACTCCCTTACAGTATACTGAAACCGAGCAACAATGCATCGTCGAAAATTTTTATTGGAGGAATCAATAAATGATTATATCGAAAGAGGTAGAAGAAATGGTCTGCGTTGCCAAGGGCGCGGGCGTCGCCAAGCATGAAAACGCGGCGATCCCCGAAGAGGGTCTTTGGGTGCACGCCAAGGAGATCAAGGACATCAGCGGTCTCACCCACGGCGTGGGCTGGTGCGCTCCCCAGCAGGGCGCCTGCAAACTGACCCTCAATATCAAGCAGGGCATCATTCAGGAAGCCCTCGTCGAGACCATCGGCTGTTCGGGCATGACCCATTCGGCGGCAATGGCGGCGGAGATCCTGCCCGGAAAGACTCCCCTCGAAGCGCTCAATACCGACCTCGTGTGCGACGCCATCAACACCGCCATGCGCGAACTCTTCCTGCAAATCGTCTACGGCCGCTCCCAGTCGGCGTTCTCCGAGGACGGTCTCGCCATCGGCGCGGGGCTTGAAGACCTCGGCAAGGGACACCGTTCCCAGGTCGGCACCATGTATTCCACCTTGCAAAAGGGCGTGAGATACCTCGAAATGGCAGAGGGCTATGTAACCCGCCTCGCCCTCGATAAGGACAACGAAGTCATCGGCTATGAGTTCGTGTCTCTCGGCAAAATGACCGATTTCATCAAGAACGGCATGGAGCCAAACGAGGCTTACAAGAAGGCGCAGGGACATTACGGCAGATTCACTGCCGAGCAGGGTGCGGTCAAGTTCATCGACCCTCGCAAGGAATAATCGAGGAGGTATCGAAAAATGTCTTTATTTGAAGGTTATGAAAGAAGGATCGATAAAATCAACGGCGTGCTCAAAGAATACGGCATCTCTTCCGTGGAAGAATGCAGGGACATCTGCCTTGCCAAGGGGGTAGACTGCGACAAGATCGTGCGCGGCACCCAGCCCATCTGCTTTGAAAACGCCGTCTGGGCGTACACCGTCGGCGCGGCGATTGCCATCAAAAAGGGCTGCAAAAAAGCGGCGGATGCCGCTGCCGCCATCGGCATCGGTTTGCAGGCGTTCTGCGTCCCCGGTTCGGTCGCGCAGAACCGTCAGGTCGGACTCGGACACGGCAACCTTGCCGCCATGCTCCTCTCCGAATCGACGGAGTGCTTCTGCTTCCTCGCGGGGCATGAATCCTTTGCCGCGGCGGAGGGCGCCATCTCCATCGCCCAGAACGCCAACAAGGTCCGCGTCAAGCCCCTGCGCCTCATCCTGAACGGACTCGGCAAGGACGCCGCTTACATCATCTCCCGCATCAACGGCTTCACCTATGTGGAAACGGAGTTCGATCACGCCACCGAAACGGTCAAGATCGTCTACGAGAAGTCCTTCTCCGAAGGCGACCGCGCCAAAGTGCGCTGCTACGGCGTGGACGACGTGCCCGAAGGCGTTGCCGTCATGAAACTCGAAAAGGTCGGCGTGTCCATCACGGGCAACTCCACCAACCCCACCCGTTTCCAGCACCCCGTTGCGGGCACCTATAAAAAATGGTGCAACGAAAACGGCGTTCAATATTTTTCCGTCGCCTCGGGCGGCGGCACGGGCAGAACGCTCCATCCCGACAACATGGCGGCAGGTCCTTCCTCTTACGGCATGACCGACACCATGGGACGCATGCATTCCGACGCGCAGTTTGCGGGCTCGTCCTCCGTTCCCGCGCACGTTGAAATGATGGGTCTCATCGGCATGGGCAACAATCCCATGGTCGGCGCGACCGTCGCCGTCGCCGTTGCCGTCGAAGAGGGCATGAAAAAGTGATTGTTTTTCTGAAAAACTTTCAAGAGAGCGGGCGCATTCCGAAAAGGCGCCCGCTCTTTATTGCATGAAGGCGCGGGAGGGCTTCTTCCTTCTGTCTTTTTGCCTTTTCTCACTTGTCATTTTTTCTCGCCTGTGGTATACTGTAAGGGAAAAAAGGCAAAAAAAGAAATGTCGGTGATTTGCGTCGAAAGGCATAAAGGAGCGGGGCATGACCGAGAAAAAATACAAATTGGATTTTGAATTGGTGCCGGACGGCTGCTGGCACTTCAACCTGCGTTCCCTGTTGCCGCCGTCCGATTGGGACAAGGTGCGGCGGGACGCCTATGCCCGTGCAAAGGGCAGGTGCATGATGTGCGGCAGGGCGGGCGTGCGGCTGGAAGCGCACGAACGCTGGGCGTATGACGAAGAGAGCGGCACGCAGATCCTGACGGACGTCGTCGCCGTATGCGCGCGCTGTCATGCGGTCATCCACATCGGCAGGACCCAACTTGCGGGGGACGAAGAGAGGGCGGCGGATTGGTTTATGCAGGTCAACGGCTGTTCTTATGCCGATTACCGCGCCGCGCTCGGCAGGGCGAACGAAGCGCATGCCCGCCGCAACCGCGTGAGCGAATGGAAACTCGACGTTTCCTGGCTTGCCGCACGTTTCGGTCGGGAAAAAGGGGAACGGTGAATCTCCCGCCGCGGCTTGCGGGGGCGGATGCGGTTGTAAAAATATTGTAAAATTCCGCCCGAACGGACAAGCGCGCATTGACAAGAGCGGGCGTTTGTAGTACAATGAGCGATGGAGGATAAAACATGAAATTCGGTATTTTGACCAGCGGCGGGGATTGCGCGGGGTTGAACGCAGTCATCCGCTCCGTCGGGCTCTGTTTGAAAAATAACGTCAAGGGCGCGGAGATCGTCGGCATTCCGGACGGATACGGCGGGCTCATCCGCGGGGAGAGTTTTCCTCTGCGGCAGGAGGACTTCGAGGATATCCTCGCCCTCGGCGGGACCATTCTGCGCACGTCCCGCCAGCCGTTCAAGAAGATGACCGTGTCGGAAGAGGGCGGTTCCCGCCTTTCAAAGATGGTCGCCAATTATAAAAAAATGGGTCTGGACTGTCTGTTCACGCTCGGCGGCGCGGGCACGCATAAAACGGCGGCGCTTCTGAGCATGGAGGGCTGCAACGTCATCGGCGTGCCCAAGACCATCGACAACGATATCTACGGCACGGACGTAACCTTCGGGTTCCAGACGGCGGTGGAAGTGGCGACCGAGGCGTTCGACCGCATCCGCACCACCGCGCGCAGCCATGGTCGCGTGATGCTCGTGGAGATCATGGGCAACAAGGCGGGCTGGCTGACCTTGCATACGGGGATCGCGGCGGGGGCGGACATGGTCCTGATCCCCGAAATACCCTTTTCGCTCGACGCCGTGTGCGATTTCGTGAACGCGCGGGCGGAACAGGGGGAAAATTGCACGATGATCGCCGTGGCGGAGGGCGCTTTGCTCGATTACGAGGCGAAATATAAAAAGGACCAGCGCGCCTTTATCCGCACCGAACTCGGCGAAACGACGGTAACCCGCCATCTCGCGGAAGTCATCGCCGAACGGACGGGCGCGGAAGCGCGCGTTTCGGTGCTCGGGTATTTGCAGCGGGGCGGCACGCCCTGCGCCTACGACCGTCTGCTCTGTTCCCGCCTGGGCGGCTATGCCGCGCGTCTGGCGGCGGAAGGGCGTTTCGGCGTTACGGTCGCCGCCGTCGGCAATCAGATCACGTTCAACGCCCTCACGGATGTCGCGGGCAGGTATAAATTCGTCTCCCCGAACGCCGAGATCGTGCGTTTCGCGCGCAGCATCGGCATTTCTTTCGGCGACCGTGCGTAAGATATAGTCTGCCGGTCTTTGTCTTCCGGCGGTGTTGTTTTTTAAGGAGTATTTATGGATTATTGTGTTATCGACGTCAGTTCCGGCAGCCTCTCCATGATCGTGGCTTCCGCGGAAAAGAACAAGTGCGAGATCGTATTCAAAGAGCGCATGGCGATCAGTCTCGTGCATTATTTCGACGGGCACTGCCTGTCCGCGCGGGGGATCGACAAACTGATCGAATGCCTGCATTCCATGAAGGAGACGGGCAAAAGGCTGGGCGCGGCGCGGTGCTATCTGATCTCCACGGCGGCGCTGCGGCACATCGAAAATTTTGAAGAGGTACGCCTGCGCGTGCTGGAAGAAACGGGGCTGCCCGTCAATTTCATCGACGGCTCGACGGAAGCGTATTGCGACTATGTCGCCAACGTATATTACGCCGCCTATGACTGTCCCGTGCTCATCGACCTCGGCGGCAAGAGTATCGAGATCTGCGATCTGGGGAAAAAGACCCGGGAAGAAATGCGCTGTTTTTCCTTCGGACTGCTCGACCTCTGCCGCAAGTTCGTCAGGGAGATCTATCCGGACAAAGAGGAAGCAAAAGCCATCCGCAAATTTATCGAGCGTAAATTCGACCGCGCCGGCATTCCCGGGGAGGGCGTCTACGCCACGGCGGTCATGGTCGGCGCCACCAATGCCGCCATCTATGACGTCTATGCCGATTTTGCCGATAAAAAATCTTCGGAAGTCCGTTCCATCCGCTATAAAAAGTTCAAAAAATTGGCGGAGCACCTTCTGACGGGGGAAGACCGTTCCGGGCTTATCCTCAACAATGCGCCCGAAAAAGTGCATCTCATCGGCGTGGCGGCGGTCGTGCTCAAAACGCTCTTCAAACGCTTCGGCGTGGATAACATCGTCGTCAGCGAACGCGGCGTGAAGGAAGGGTATCTGGAACTCGTTCTGCGCGGGGAAGAAACGGGATTGTACTATGATTTTTCCAAGGGCGGGGTGGACGGCACCGAACGCATCGTGCCGCCCTTGATGCGCACGCAGAGGATCCTGCCCGACGCGAAAGCCGAGCCGACGCGCTCTTCCCGCGGCGGAAAGTATTCCGAAAAGCGCGCAAAAGACAAGACGGAAGTCGGACGGACGGGCACGGAAAAGGCGCCCGCCGCGCGCCGTCGCGGCAGACCCGCCAAGACCGCCCTTCCCGCCGCGGCGCCGTCGAAAAAGGAATCGAAAACAAAACAAACGGAAGAAAAGTGATACCCATGCCCGCAATAAACGGGTCAAATAAAAAGCGTTGTTTCCGCGGACATGCCCCGAGGCTTTCCAAGGGCGGGCGGCGGGACAACGCATGAGACAGGGTGTAACCAAGGGCAAAAAAACGAACAAGGAGAAGAACAAAGTGAAAGAATTCACCGTCCCGCAAAAAATCAAGAATAAATTCATGCGGGATATTTACGTCAACCGGGAGTACAGTTGGCTGCTTTTCAACAAGCGCGTGCTCGATCAGGCGTCCGATCTCACCAATCCGCTTTTGGAACGCTGCAAATTTTTGTCCATTTTCACTTCCAATCTGGATGAATTTTTCATGGTGCGGGTGGGCAGTCTTTACAACGAGAGCATATCCGAACCGCAGGCGAGCGAGAACAAGACGGGGCTGACGGCGGCAAAACAACTCGACGGCATCAGCGAAGTCGTCCGCCGTCTTTACGACGTGCGTTCGGGCTGCTATTCCGCCTTGCGCAAAGAACTGTCCAAAAACGGACTGCGCATCCTGCGCGCGGGGGATCTCACGCCCAAACAGGTGGAGGAGTGCCGCGGCATCTTCAACCGCCACGTACTGCCCCTTCTTTCGCTGATGGTGCTCGATGCGAAACATCCCCTGATGCAGTTTGAAAACAAGCGCACCTACATCTTCTGCCAACTTGAAAAGGACGGACGGCGGATGCTCGGCGTGGTCTCGGTCAATCCCTCGCTCGACAGGCTCTACCGCCTGAGCGGCGGAGAAAAGAAGGTGCGGCTCATCCCGCTCGAAGAACTCTTGCGCCTCTTCGGCAAACAGGCGTTCACGGGGTATACGGTCAGCGACCAACTCATGCTCCGCGTTACGCGCAACGCCGATTTCGATACGCAGATCGACGATTCGGACGTGGAACGCGATTTCCCCGAGATCATGAAAAAGAAAGTGGAGTCGCGCGCAAAAATGAACGTCGTGCGGCTGGAAATCGACCGTGCGGGCAGCAAACTCACCGACATGCTGCTGAAAATACTGCGGCTCAATCCCAAATTCTGTTATGTGGACGAGCGCTTTTTCGATTATAAATTCATGTTCTCTCTCGGCGGCTTTCTGCCCGCGGCAAAGAGCGCGTCGCTCAAATATCCGCCTTTCAAGGGGGCGGTGTCGGCGGAACTTGCCGCCGCGTCTTCCCTCATCGATACGGTATTCCGCCACGACGTCTTTTTGTCCTATCCGTATGACAGCATGGAGCCCGTCGTCGATCTGCTCGAAGAGTGTTCCAAGGATAAGCGGGTCAGTTCGATCATGATCACCATCTACCGTCTGGCGCACCATTCCCGCATCGCCGAACTTCTGTGCCGCGCCAGCGAAAACGGCAAGCAGGTTACCGTCGTCATCGAACTCTGCGCCCGTTTCGACGAAGAGAACAACATGTACTTTGCGGGCAAATTGCAGGAGGCGGGCTGCACCATCATTTACGGCATGGAAAATTACAAGGTGCATTCCAAGATCATTTCCGTCGTGCTCAAAGAGGGGGAGGAACTGCGCTACATAACCCACCTCGGCACGGGAAACTACAACGAGTCGACTTCGCGGCAGTATACCGATCTCAACATCATCACCTCGGACAGACTGATCGGCGAAGACGCCGTGGCGTTCTTCCGCAATGTTTCGATCTGCAACACCGATTTTACCTACCGGCGCCTGCTCGTCGCGCCCAAGACCTTAAAAAGCGGGCTCATGAAGTACATGGACCGCGAGATCGAGAAGGCGAAAAAGGGGCAAGAGGGCTACATTCTCGCCAAGATGAACAGTCTGACGGACAAGGCGATCATCGAAAAACTCGCCGAAGCCAGCCGCGCGGGAGTGAAGGTCGAACTCATCGTCCGCGGCATCTGCTGTCTGCTGCCCGGGCTGCCGGGCAAGACGGAAAATATCCGCATCGTCTCCATCGTGGGCAGATTTTTGGAGCATTCCCGCGTCTATTCCTTCGGCAGAGGAAAGGAGCGCGTGATGTATATTTCCAGCGCTGACCTCATGACCCGCAACACCGACAAGCGTGTGGAGATCGCCGCGCCCGTGCTCGATGAGGGCATTGCCGACAAGATCGACGATTTTTTGCAGACCATGCTCTCCGACAACGTCAAGGCGCGCAAACTTTGCCCGGACGGGGAATACCGCCGTGTGGAAACGCTCGGCGCCTCCCTCGACGCGCAGGCGCATTTCTTGCAGAAGTGATCGAAAAATATTCCGCTTGTCTGCCGTTTCCCGTCTTTTCGGTTTTATGCCGTATTTGCGGGCATGCTCCTTTGTTTTTGATCCGACATTGTTTGTAAAGCAGGACGGGGCGTGCGCTTTTTTCGGCGGGAGTCAAAGGGGACGGCAGCATGCGGAAGCGCAATATAAAAGCGTGCGGCGAGTGCTGCACGCTTTTATGCTGTCTTGCAAAGAGAAAGGGGACGCGGCTCATGCCGCCACGACTTCGACCGTGATCTCCGTTTCCACCTTTTCCATCAGACGGATATTGATTTGATAGGTCCCGAGGTTTTTGATGGGTTCTTTGAGCAGGATTTTCTTTTTGTCGACTTCGATCCCCGCGGCGGCGAGTTCCTGCGCGATCTGCGCGGAAGTAACCGAGCCGAAGAGTTTTCCGTTTTCTCCCGTCTTGATGGCGAGGGTGATCTTTTTGCCTTTGAGCGACGCCGCCAGCGCCTGCATGGATTTGAGTTCTTCGGCTTTATGGAACGCCTGCGCCTGCTTTTTCTGCATGGCTTCGTTGAGCGAAGAGGCGGTAGCGGGTCCGGCGAGGTCCTTTTTGAAGAGGAAATTTTTGGCGTACCCCTCCGAAACTTCGATGACGTCGCCTTTTTTGCCGCTGCCTTTCACGTCTGCTTTCAGAATTACTTTCATGTCGTCCTCCGTTGCGCTGCCGCGGACGGCGCGGACTGATTCCGCTTTGCCGTGCGGCATTCGTTACTTATATTGTAAACCAAAAAGGGGCGAATGTCAATCCCCTGCGGTTTATTTTTCTCTCTTTTGCGCATACTGAGGCAAAAGGAGGAAGAAAAGAAAGATGCAGAACATCAACAGTTGTATCGGCTGCAACGTCAACGATTGCAAGTTCAACGTGGAAGGGAAGAACTGCTCGCTCTCCCACATTCATGTGGGCTGCGGTTGCAGCGCCGAACAGTGCACCTGCTGCGACAGTTACGAAAAGAAACACTGACGAAAACGCAGGAAAGAACCCCTTCCGTCCAATGGCGGAAGGGGCTCTTTTTTTCTTCTTTGGCTTTTTGTTTTTTCTGCGGACGCAGACAAGCGCGGCGGCGGAAAAATTTTCCGCGGGCTGCGATTACTTGTTCAGTTCGTCTTTGAAAGTCTTGCTGGCTTTGAAAGCGGGAACTTTGCTTGCGGGAATCTGAATCTTTTCCATCGTCAGCGGATTGATGCCTTCTTTGGCTTCGCGGTCTTTGACTTCAAAGGTACCGAATCCGATGAACTGGACCTTATCCCCGTTCGCCATCGCTTCCTTGACGGTCGCGATGAAAGCATCGAGGAACTTGTCCGCGTCGGATTTTTTCATCCCGGCGTTTTCCGCAACTCTCGCGATAAACTCGTTCTTGTTCATTTTGCCCCTCCTGTAGTTATTTTCCGAGCACTCGGCTCATTACATACACTATACCATGAAATACCAAATAATTCAAGTGTTTTGAAGAAAAAAGATGAGATATTTCTTAAAAACGGGAAAAATTTTTCAAAATACCCAAGAACAAGCCGCTTTTTACGGGCATGCACGCCCCGAAATGTCCTCTTTGGGGTGCGTCTTTTACTTTTTGGACACGTTGAAGAAAAATTCCGCGACGTCTCCGTCCTTCATGACGTATTCCTTTCCTTCCGAGCGTACCTTTCCTTTTTCCTTCGCCGCCGTGAGGGAACCGAGTTCGACGAGGGTCTGCCAGTCCACGATGTCGGCGCGGATGAATCCCTTTTCAAAATCGGAATGGATCTTGCCCGCCGCCTGCGGCGCTTTGGTGCCCTTGACGATCGTCCAGGCGCGCGTCTCCTTTTCGCCCGCGGTCAGGAAACTGATGAGACCCAAAAGGGAATAGGACTTTTTGATGAGCCGGTCCAGACCGCTCTCTTTCAAGCCGAATTCTTCCAGGAACAGTTGCGCCTCTTCGGGTTCCATGGCGGAAAGTTCCTCTTCGGTGCGGGCGCAGATGACGAGCACTTCGTTGCCCTCTTTGGCGGCGAACGCCTTGACTGCGGCGACGAAGGGGATCTCGCTTTCCTCTTTCCCCATGTCCGCCTCGGCGATGTTCGCGGCGTACAGCACGGGTTTGACGGTCAGAAGGAAGAGGTTATAAAGAAACTTCTCCTGCGCCTTGTTTTCGAGGGGAAAGGTGCGCGCCGGCTGTTCCTTTTCGAGATGGGCATACAGCGCTTGCAGAAAGGCAAATTCGGCGGCGGCTTCCTTGTCCGCCCCGCCGCGCGCGGCGTTTTTGATGCGGTCCATGCGCTTTTGCACGGCGTCCATGTCGGCGAGGATGAGTTCCAGGTTGATGGTCGTGATGTCGTCGATGGGGTCAATTTTTTCCACGGGGGTATTGGCTTCGACTTCGTGGATGATGTTTGCGTCCTCAAAGCAGCGCACGACATGCACGATGGCGTCCACTTCGCGGATGTGCGAAAGAAACTTATTCCCCAGCCCTTCCCCGCGGGACGCGCCCTTGACCAGCCCCGCGATGTCCACGAATTCGATGACGGCGGGAACGATCTTTTTGCAGTCATAGAGCGCGGCGAGTCTGTCAAGCCGCTGATCGGGCACCGTTACCGTTCCCACGTTGGGTTCGATGGTGCAGAAAGGGTAGTTGGCGGCGGCGGCGCCGGCGTGCGTGATGGCGTTGAACAGGGTGTACTTGCCCACGTTGGGCAGCCCGACGACTCCTAATTTCATGGCGGTTCCTCTTTTATGAAATCAATTTCGTATTATTATAATATAAAAGCCGTTCAAAGTCAAACGGAAACGTCGCGTAAAGGGTTGCGTAATTTCAAAAAATGTGTTACAATGATAAGCCGAAAGATCGAAAAATTACGGTGGTGTGATTATGGATTATAAAAAGTACATTGCGGAGCGTCTGCATGCGGAGGGCGTGTCGGCGGAGGAGATCGCCGCGCTCATCGTCTGCCCGCCCGACCCCGCCATGGGGGACTATGCGCTGCCCTGTTTCAAGTTGGCAAAAACTTTGCGCAGGAATCCGACGGAGATCGCCCGCACCTTGCAGGATTCCTTTGCGGCGGATGCGGTGGTCGAGAAAGCCGAAGCGGCGGGGGGCTATCTGAATTTTACCCTTTGCCGTGCGGGCATGGTCGGGGATATTCTGCGGAAAATACTCTCGGAAGGCGATCGCTACGGCGCGTCCGACGCGGGCATGGGCAGGGTCGTCTGCATCGATTATTCTTCCGTGAACATCGCCAAGCGCTTCCACATCGGGCACCTCTCCACGACCGTGCTCGGCGCCGCGCTCTACCGCATCATGAACTTCCTCGGCTATAAGGCGGTCGGCATCAACCACCTCGGGGATTACGGCACGCAGTTCGGCAAACTCATCTCCGCGTATAAGCGCTGGGGGGACCGCGAAGAGATCGAGCGGCAGGGGGTCGCCGCCCTCAACGACATCTATGTCCGCTGGCACAGGGAAGCGGAAACGCATCCCGAAATGGAGGACGAGGCGCGCGCTTATTTCAAAAAGATAGAGGAAAAGGACCCCGAATGCCTCGCGCTCTTCGATTGGTTCAAGGAACTCACCATGAAGGACGTGGCAAAAATTTATGACCTTCTGGACGTGCATTTCGATTCCTATGCGGGGGAAAGTTTCTATTCGGACAAGATGGCGCCCGTCGTGGAAGAACTGAGAGAGAAGGGACTGCTGAAAGAGAGCCGCGGGGCGCAGATCGTCGACCTCGAAGAATATGGCATGCCCCCCTGCATCATCTTAAAAAAGGACGGTTCGTCCCTCTATGCCACCCGCGACATGGCGGCGGCGATCTATCGGAAAAACACTTACGATTTTTATAAATGCCTGTATGTCGTCGCCTACCAGCAGAACCTGCACTTCAAACAGTTTTTCAAGGTGCTCGAACTGATGGGCAAGCCCTGGGCAAAGGACCTCGTGCACGTCGCCTACGGTATGGTGTCCCTCGAAGAGGGGGCAATGTCCACCCGCAAGGGCAACGTGGTCTTTTTGGAGGACGTCATCGACAAGTGCATCGAAAAGGCATATGCCGTCGTCAGCGAAAAGAATCCCGACCTCGAAAACAAAGAGGACGTGGCAAAGAAAGTCGGCGTGGGCGCCGTCATCTTCGGCGCGCTCTACAACAGCAAGATCAAAGACATCGTGTTCTCTTACGACAAAGTGCTCAACTTTGAAGGGGAAACGTCGGTGTATGTGCAGTATACCTGTGCCCGCGCCAATTCCGTGTTGCAGAAGGCGGGGAAAGCGGAAGAGTACGCCGTGCCCCGGACGGTCGGAAACGAAGAATTCGAGTTGGCAAAATCCCTGGAATCCTTCCCCGAGACCGTTCTTGCCGCCGCGGAGAAATACGAACCCTGTCTCATCGCACGGCTGTGCGTGGACATCGCCCAGAAGTTCAATAAATTCTATTTCGGCTGCAAGATCCTGACCGCCGAGACGCCGGCGCTGAAAAATTTCCGCCTCGCGCTGACCCGCGCCACTTTGCAGACCCTCACCAACGCCCTCGCCCTGCTCGGCATCGGCGTACCCGAAAAAATGTAACCTTTTTCCCGCCGCGCTCTCCTTTTCTTGCGCCGCGGGAAAATTTTTTTGCAAAAAGTTTTCTTTTGAGGGCTTCATCTTATTGACATTGAATATCATTTATGATATAATACAGACAATCAATTTGAAGAAAGGAGACAGAAAAGACATGAAAAGATGTGCTGTATGCGGCGAGATCGTAGCCGATGACGTGGAAGTTTGCCCTGTTTGCAAGGCGACGAAATTTATCCCGATCGAAGAGAAGGCGGGGGCGCCCCGCTTTGCCTGCGAACACCATGTGGGCGACGGGGTCGTGGAAGATGCCGAAGTCATGCAGGGGCTGAAAGATAATTTTATGGGCGAATGCACGGAAGTGGGCATGTATCTCGCGATGGCGCGCGTGGCGGAGCGGGAAGGCTATCCCGAAGTCGCCGAGGCGTATAAGAGATATGCTTACGAAGAGGCGGATCACGCTTCCAAATTTGCCGAACTGCTCGGCGAAGTGGTGAGCGATTCCACAAAGAAAAACCTGGAAATGCGGGTCGCGGCGGAAACGGGCGCCTGCGCGGGTAAGTTTGAACTTGCCAAACGCGCCAAGCAACTCGGCTATGACGCCATTCACGACACCGTGCACGAAATGGCGAAGGACGAAGCCCGCCACGGTGCAGGCTTTGCCGGTCTGCTGCAAAGATATTTCGGCAAATAATTTTCAAAAAAGAAGAGAGCGGAGAGGTTGCCTCTCCGCTCTTTTGCATACGGATATAAAAATCGGATTTTTTTGCACTTACAGATCTTTGAGTACGTCGGACATATCGTACTTCCCCGCGGGCATGCCTGCCACGAACTTGGCGGCACGGACGGCGCCCGCCGCAAAGACGCGCTTGCTCGCCGCGCGGTGGGAGAGGGTGATCTCCTCGTCTTCGCCGCAGAACAGCACGTCGTGTTCGCCGACGATGGTCCCGCCGCGCACGGCGTGAATGCCGATCTCTTCGCCGCGCTTGCCCACGTTGCCCGCTCTGCCGTAAAGATACTCTTTTTTGCCGCCGAACGCCCGGTTCACGCTGTCTGCCAGCATCAGTGCGGTGCCGGAAGGTGCGTCGACTTTCAGACGATGGTGTTTTTCCACGATCTCCACGTCAAATTTTTCCCCCAGGAAGGAAGCGGCTTCGTTGACCAGTTTGACCAGCAGATTGACGCCCACGGAGAAATTCGCCGTTTTGAAGACGGCGATCTTTTTGCTCGCTTCTTCGATCTTTTTCAGGTCGCTTTCGGAGTACCCCGTCGTGGCAAGCACCGCCGCCGCGCCCGTCTTTTCGCAGTAAGAGAGGATGTCGGAAAGCAGCGCGGGGGAGGAAAAGTCCACCACGACGTCCGCCGGCACGTCTGCCTTTTCAAAGGAGGGGAAGACGGGCACGGGACAATTTTCGGGAGCGTGCAGGTCAACGCCGCCCACGGCGCGCGCTTCACCGTCCTCTTTGAGCAGGGACAGCACGGTCTGTCCCATTTTTCCGCCGATGCCGCAAATCAGAACGTTAATCATGGACGATCTCCAAGCCGTAATTTTTGAGCGCTTCCCGCATGACCGCCTTGTGCGCCGGCTCCATTTCCGTGAGCGGGCCGCGGGGCACGCCCGCGTTGAGCCCGAGCATATCGGCGCCCGCCTTGGCGGGGATGGGGTTGACTTCCAGGAAGCATGCGTCGATGAGCGGCAGAAGTTTATCCTGCACGGCGTTTGCCTCTTCCAGTTTTCCCGCTCTGGTCAGCGTGAATACCTTCTTGACGTCGGCGGGGACGAGGTTGGAAGCGACGGAGATGAGCCCCGCGCCGCCGATGGCGGTGATGGGCAGGTTGAGATTGTCGTCGCCCGAATACATGTCGCATTTTCCGCGGATGCGGCGCATGGTCTCGCAGATCTGCTCCATATTGCCGCAGGCTTCCTTGATGCCGGCGATGTTTTTGAGTCCCGCGATGCGTTCCATGGTCGCGGGCAGGATGTTCACGCCCGTGCGCGGCGGCACGTTATAGCAGATGATGGGGATATGTACGGCGTCGTTGACGGCTTTATAATATTCGTACAGTCCGTTCTGCGTGCATTTGTTGTAATAGGGGGTAACGACGAGCAGCCCGTCGGCGCCCGCCTTTTCGGCTTTGATGCTTGCCGCAACGGCTTTTGCGGTGGAGTTCGCGCCGCTGCCGAAGATGATCTTGGTGCGTCCCGCCACGTAGCGGACGGAAAAACGCATGAGTTCATCGATCTCTTCCCCCGTCATGGTGGCGGGTTCGCCCGTCGTGCCGCCGATGACGAGGGCGTCGCAGCCGCCCTCGATCTGTCGGTCGATCATCTTGCCGAAGGCTTCAAAGTTGATGCCGCCGTTGTTGTGGAACGGGGTGATCATGGCTGTCGCCAATCCGTTGAAAAATCCTGTCATGGTATCAGTCTCCCTTATGGATTCTTAATTTTTTCTCTCTTGTGTTTCTGCTCGTCCTCCGCGGGTCGGCTCCTTTTTTTGCCTTGCCGCGGGAGAGGGGAGGGGTCAGTCGAAATATCCCTTTTCGGCGAGCAGTTCGGCGAGCAGCACCGCGCCGCCTGCCGCGCCGCGCAGGGTGTTGTGGGAAAGTCCGATGAATTTATAATCGAAGATGCCCATGTTGTCCTCGCGCAGCCTGCCCGCGCAGATTGCCATGCCGTTTTCGGTCATGCGGTCGAGTTTTGCCTGCGGACGGTTATCCTCTTCCATGTAGTGGATGAACTGTTTGGGCGCGCTCGGCAGGGCAAGGCGCTGCGGTTCGCCTGCAAATTCCGCCCAGGCTTTGAGGATTTCTTCTTTGGAAGGTTTGCGGGCGAACTTGACGAATACCGCCGCCGTGTGTCCGTCGGAAACGGGCACGCGCAGGCATTGCGCCGTAACGGAGGGCGCCGTCGCGGGAACGATCTTTCCGTCCTTCACCTCGCCCCAGATCTTCAAAGGCTCCTGTTCGCTCTTTTCCTCTTCCCCGCCGATGTAGGGGATGATGTTGTCAACGATCTCGGGCATGGTGTCGAATGTCTTGCCCGCGCCGGAGATCGCCTGGTAGGTGCACACGGCGGCGTTGACGATGCCGTATTTTTTGAGCGGGTGCAGCAGGGGCACATAGGATTGCAGGGAACAGTTGGACTTGACCGCGATGAAGCCCCGTTTGGTGCCCAGGCGTTTTCTCTGCGCCGCGATGACTTCGATGTGCTCGGGATTGATCTCGGGGATGACCATCGGCACGTCCTCGGTGAAACGGTGCGCCGAGTTGTCGGAAACGACGGGGATCTCATGCTGCGCATAGCGGTATTCCAGCGCGCGGATCTCGTCCTTTTTCATGTTGACGGCGCAGAACACGAAGTCGACTTTGCCCGCCAGGGCGTCGAGGTCCTTTTCCGCATCGGAAACGACCATGTCTTTGAATTGGGCGGGAACGGGTTCCTGCATCGCCCATTTTGCGCCGACGGCTTCGGCATACGTTTTGCCCGCCGAACGGGCGGAGGCAAGCAGCGCGACGACGCGGAAAGCGGGGTGTTTGGCGAGTATGGTCAGAAATCTCTGTCCGACCATGCCGGTGGCGCCGACGACGCCGACGTTGTAGGTTCTCATGATCTGTATATTCTCCTTTTTGAAAAAAAGTGATTTTTGCATAAAAAAGAGCGGCACACCGCAGAGAACGGCTGCCGCAAAAAAATTTCTTCTTATCCTCATAAGCCGAAGTTTTCTTGCCGATAGTGCTCCACGGTCGTGACAGTCGAGGCGGTATTAGCCGCTTCGCCCAGCGGAAAGAAGGGAATTTCCGCTTCGGCAGGGATACCCTTTCGCGGCGGCATCGGCGGAAAAATCCCCTGCATTTTTCCTCTGCCGCGGCTACTCATGTTCGCCTGCTCCTCTATTCAGCAATACCATTGTATCATCTGTCGCCCGAAATGTCAAAGATTTTATTGATAATTCGGGGCAATTTTATTGAAATATTTTTTTATTTGCGGTATAATATATTGGCAAGTTTGAAAATCTTACTTCGGAGCATCTGTTTATGGCTGAAAAAGAAAACCAAGAAAAGGCGGCGGAGCAAAGCCTCCGCGTGCTGCCGGGCAACGAAAGAAATTTCGGATATACCGTTCTGCCCCTTCCGGAGGGGCGGGGGAGATTTGCGTTTACGGGCGCGGTGTTTTTGAACCGCATCACCAAACTCATTCTCGTCAATCTCTTCATGCTGCTCTTCTGCACGCCGCTGATCGCGGTCTTTGTCGGACGGGTCGTGCGCATCGCGAACCTCGGCGCGGCGGGGGCGTTCGGCGACAACCTTGGCATCGGCTATCCCGCATCGCCCGATACCGCGGGACTGGCGGAACAACTCATGTTTGAAGCGGACATGCTCTTTTTCGCCCTCGCCGTGGCGGCGTCTTTGGTCGCCGCCGTGGGGCTTGCGGGCGGCATGTACTGCGTGCGAAAACTCCTGCGTTCGGATGACAAACTCCGTCTCTTCGGGGATTTCTTTTGCGGCGTGCGTCATGGCTACGTTTCCGCGGCGATCGCCTGCGTGCTCGCTTTTGGCGGCATCTTGCTCGCCGTTGCGATCTGGGATTACGGCGCCGTCGCCATGGCGGCGGGCGGAAGCGCGGGGCTTTGGATCACGCTGCGCGTCGTCTGCTGCATCGTCGCGGCGCTCCTGCTCCTTTTCGGACTCTGGATCTTTTCCGTGGGAAGCAATTACAG
>CALVZM010000069.1 GCA_944372515.1 uncultured Clostridia bacterium | reverse complement strand
CGGCGGGAAAAAGGGCGCGAAAGTAAAAAAATGGCGGAAAATTCCTTCAAATCGGTTTACTTTATCGAAAAAATATGCTATTATATTCGGGTAACTTGTACGAAGCGGTGTCGAATCCTCGACGCATCGCCTGGTTCAAGCCGAAAATATTCCATCAGGAGGTTAAACGCAAATGGAAAAGTCCGAAATCATTGCAAAATATGCCACCCACGAGGGCGACACCGGTTCTCCCGAAGTGCAGATCGCGCTGCTCACCGAGCGCATCAACCACCTCAACGAGCACCTCAAAGTGCACAAGCAGGACAACCACAGCCGTCGCGGGCTCTTGAAGATGGTCGGCAAACGCCGCGGTCTTCTGGACTATCTCAAAGAAACGGATATCGAAAGATACAGAGCGATCGTTGCGGCTTTGGGACTGAGAAAGTAAGTTTTGAAAAAGAGCGGGCTCCTTGGCAGTGCTTTCCGCTCTTTTTTCCTTTTTTCTCCCGCCGCGGGGACGGCGCACCTTTCGTTTTTGCGCTCCGTCGGCTGCGTTTTGCTCCGGTTTTTCACGGACGGGCGGGAAAGAGGCGGCTTGCAGGCTTTTATGGGTTTTTTATCGGGATTTTATGCGCGTCTGCGCGTTAAAACAATATCTCCCTCGGTCAGGCGACCCTGCGGAAAAAGAACAAAACAAGAAAAAGGAGTAGGATAAAATGGCATCTTTGGATAATTACAGAGTATTCAAGACCGATTACGCGGGCAGGGAACTGATCGTGGAAACGGGCAAGTATATGGAACAGGCAAACGGCGCCTGCGTGGTGCGCTGCGGCGACACCGTCGTCAGCGTCAACGTCTGCATGTCGCCCACGGCGCGCGAGGGGATGGACTTCTTCCCGCTGTCTGTGGATTATGAAGAGAAAATGTATTCGGTGGGTAAGATTCCCGGCGGGTTCAAAAAGCGCGAGGGCAGAGCGGCGGACAAAGCCATCCTCACCGCCCGCCTCATCGACAGACCCATCCGCCCCCTGTTCCCCAAGGGCATCTTCAACGACGTCGTCGTCGTTGCCACCGCGCTCTCCGTCGATCCCGACATCGCGCCCGAACCCATCGCCATGATCGGTTCTTCCGTCGCGCTGTCCATCTCGGACATCCCCTGGGCGGGTCCGACGGGTTCCGTGCAGGTCGGGCTGGTCGACGGGCAATATGTCATCAATCCCGACGAAGCCGCGCGGGCAAAGAGTTCCATCCATCTCTCCCTCGCGGGCACCAAGGACGCCATTTTGATGATTGAGGCGGGCGCTGGCGAAGTTACCAACGAAGAGATGGTCGGCGCCATCATGTTCGGTCATGAAGAGATCAAAAAGGTCTGCGCGTTCATCGAGAGCATTGCGGCGGAAGTGGGCAAGCCCAAGAAGGAAATGGAATTTTACCATGCGCCCGAAGAGATCGATGCCGCCGTCCGCGCCTATGTTTCCGAAAAACTCGATTGGGCGCTCTCGACCTTCGACCGGCAGGAACGCCAGAAGCGCGAGGACGAAGTGTCCGCCGATACGCTCGCGCATTTTGCCGATATCTATCCCGACAACGCCAAGGACATCAAGGACACCATCTATTACTTTACCAAAGAGAAGGTGCGTGCGCGCATCTTTGACGACGGCGTGCGTCCCGACGGCAGAAAACTCGACGAAGTCAGACCCATCTGGTGCGAGCACGGCATTCTGCCCCGCGTGCACGGTTCCGCCGTGTTCACCCGCGGTCAGACCCAGACGCTGACCACCTGCACCCTCGGCATGCTCGACGAGGCGCAGCGCCTCGAAGGGCTGGACAACGAGGATCACAAGCGGTACATGCATCACTATAACTTCCCCGGCTACTGCACGGGCGAAGCCAAGCCTTTGAGAAGTCCCGGCCGCCGCGAGATCGGGCACGGCGCTCTTGCCGAGCGCGCGCTCATCCCCGTGCTTCCTTCCGAGGACGATTTCCCTTATTCCATCCGCGTGGTCAACGACATTCTCTCCTCCAACGGTTCTTCCTCCATGGCGTCTGTCTGCGGTTCGACCATGGCATTGATGGATGCGGGCGTGCCCATCAAAGCGCCCGTCGCGGGCTGCGCCATGGGGCTCATCAAGGACCCCGAAACGGGCAAATACGTCATCATGACGGATATCCAGGGGCTGGAAGACTTCTTCGGCGACATGGACTTCAAAGTGGCGGGTACGTCCAAGGGCCTCACCGCCATTCAGATGGACATTAAAATCAAGGGTATCTCCGAAGAGATCCTGCTCGACGCCATCGCCAAGGCGAACGTCGCGCGGCAGTTCATTCTGGGCAAGATGCTCGAATGCATCCCCGAACCCAATAAGGAACTCTCCTACTATGCGCCCAAGATCCTCTCCTTCTTCATCGATCCCGAAAAGATCGGCGACGTCGTGGGCAAGCAGGGCAAAGTCATCAATTCCATCATTGCCGAAACGGGCACCAAGATCGACATCGAGGACGACGGCAGGGTGTGCGTCGCCGCCTATGCGGGCAACGTGGAGAACTTGCAAAAGGCGAAGGACATCATCCTTTCCATCGTGCACGAACCCGAAGTGGGCGACGTGTTCATCGGTCAGGTCGTGCGCATCCTCTCTTCGGTCGGCGCCTTTGTGGAATTTGCCCCGAAAAAGGACGGCATGATCCACATCTCCAAGATCTCTTCCCGCCGCATCAACCGCGTGGAGGATGTTCTGAACCTCGGCGACACCGTCAAGGTGGAGATCATCAAGATCGGCGAGAAGGGCATCGACTTCAAACTGCTCGAAAAACTCGGCTGAACGCAGGCATGCTCCCGTCTTTCGGCGGCAGCATCTCTGTAAAGACTGCGCCGTTTCCCTCCCGTTTGCGGGCGGAAACGGCACAGTTTTCTTTTTAATGGAACGCCTCTTTTCATCCGCACGGGAAAAGCGGAAAAACGGGCGGGGCATGCCCGCAGGAAAGGGGAGAAAGGGAAGGAGAATTTTTTTCGGATAAGGTGGGAAATGAGAATCGTCAGGGCGTTGAAAACGGTCAACTATAAACTTTGGTTTGCATTGTTCATCACGATGCTTCTGCCCGCCGTCTATCAGGCGGTGCGCATCTTTTTCCTCGGGGATTTTCCCGACGACAGCGGCGTCAACATCGCGAGCCAACTCGCCTGGGTCAACCTTCTTTATGAAGTGCTCTATGAAATCCTCATCGTGCCGCTCTGCTTTCTGCTCGGCAGGTCGCTTGCCGACAAGCGCGCGTTTTCCAACAAGGTGCGCACGGGGCTCTTTGTTACGGCGGCGGTATATCTCGTCATGTCCGCGCTGATGGCGGTCTTTGCCGAACCGCTCACCGTTCTCATGGCGCAGGACGCTTCGCTCATCGAAGAGACGGTGAGTTACGTCCGTCTGGAAGCCGTCGCCATCCTCTTCGGCATGCTCTGGAAGTTCACCACGCTCGTTTTGAGCATGCTCCACCGCCTGCGCTATCTCTATGTCGTGCTCGGCGTGCAGATGGTGCTCTCCGTTCTCTCCGACACCTTCCTCATCAGCGCGCTGCCCGTTTCGTTGAAAATGGGCGTCAACGGCATCGCCATCACCGACATCGGCGTCAACTTCATCCTGGTCTTTCTCGCCGTCGCCTTTCTGGCGCGGGAGGGCATCCGCGTGTTCGACAGGGAATGGGATTTTTCCTGGCTGAAAGAATGGATGCGCGTGGGAAAGTTTTCGGGGCTCGAAGGGCTGCTGCGCAACGTCGCCTATCTGGTCATGATCATGCGTCTTATCAACATCATCACCGAACAGGGCAACTATTGGATCGCGGAGAGTTTCATCACCCAATGGCTGCTGCTTCCCTCCCTCGCCCTCGGCGACCTCGTGAAGAAGGAAGTGGGCGCCCACCCCGAATACGTGCGGGAAAAGAGTTTTGGATATTTCTGCCTTGCCGGGATATTCACCGTTTTATGGCTGTTGAGCATCCCCACCTGGCGTCCCATCCTGCAATACGTGCTCAACGTCAAGGATTTTGAAACGGTCTATTACATAGTGCTGCTGCAATCGGGGTTCTACCTCACTTACATCTTCAATCATTGCATAATGGACGCCACCTTCTACGGACTTGGAAAGACGCAATATCTCGTCATACAGTCCATCATCATCGACGTGCTCTATTACGGACTGATGTTCATCCTCTATCTTGCGGGCGTGTTCGTCCCCACCCTCACGGGCATCTGCCTGATGTTCGGCTGCGGCATGCTTTTGAACTTCGTCCCCACGATCGTGCAGTATGTGCGCATGCTCCGCAACGAGGGGATCCGCATCGATTTTTGTTTAAGCGGCGGCGAAGCGGGACCCGCGCTTCCCGAAACGGCGCCCGCCGCGTCGCTTTCCGGGGCGGAAGATAAGGACGGCACAGAAGCCTCTCGGGCGGAAACGGCGCTTGCCGCCGCGGACAACGCCGCGGACGACGGCATGGGCGATGCCGCGGATAACGGACAAACGGCAGGGGGCATGCCCGAAACAAACGGGAAGTCGGAAAAACGGGCAGCGCCCGCCGATCCGCCCGAAATGTCGCCCGAAACGCCGCCCGAAATGTCGCCCGAAGCGCCGCGCGAGGACGGCGCGTGAGCCTGCGCGCGTGCCCGCACTTCTATCATTTATATTGCACTCTTTAATATCGCACCTGACGGCAATCCGAAAACAATTGCGCTTGTTCGTCAAAAAATGAGTTCGGTCTCAGACCGGGCTCATTTTTTTATGCCGCAAAAAATCGGAGAGGCGCGGTTTTTTATCTCGGAGGACGTTGTCCGCCTTGCCGCCGCATGTCCTTTTTTTTGCTCCGTTTTTTTGCGGAAATATTGCAATGCGAAAAGCGGAAACCGTCGCAAATCGCAATATTTTTGACGCAAATTGCAAATTTACGGAAGAATTGCATATATATTGTGGAAGTTTTGCAATTGACGCGGGGGGGGGGG
>CALVZM010000068.1 GCA_944372515.1 uncultured Clostridia bacterium | reverse complement strand
AGCAGTATACATTCGACCAGGTGTTCAGTCTGGAAGTCAACGGGGAAACGGTTGCATGCAGCGTGAATATGCCGAACGTTGCGGGCGGCACCACGTTCGCTCCGTCTAATATGTATACTTTCCTCGGTGAAATCGATTTGCAGGCGGGCGAAAACACCATCACTTTCACGACAATCGCCAACAACAGTTTTAACATTTACGGCATCGCGTTTGAACGTTCCGTTACGATCACCCGCGGCGCGGCGTAATATCCGCCCTATTATGTTCAAAAAATCCTCGGTGTCCGTTTGCCGATCAATGTTTCGACGGCGGCACGGAAAACAAAAATACTTGTCTGCATATTTTGCAGACAAGTATTTTTGCTTTTTCGGCTCGTTTTTCCATTGGTTTCAAAAAGAAACAAACATGCATACCATGCCCGAAATCAAAGGGTGTAAGGCGTAACCTGATAGACGCAGTAGTTCAGCCAGTTGTTATAGAACAGATTGGCGGAGGACGACCAGTTCATGTTGACTTTTTTGCAGGTGTCGTCGGCGAAATAGCAGAAGGGTTTTTGAATGGGCAGTCCCTTTTTGAGATCCCGTTCATATTCCTTTTTGAGCGTGTCCCGATCATATTCCATGTGCCCCATGACGAAGACCTGCCGATAATCGGCAGAGGCGATGATGGTGGCGCCCGCCTTTTTGGAGGTCGCCAGAATTTTCAGTTCGGGGTGCTTTGCCACGTCCTTTTTGAGGATGGTCGCGTGGCGGGAATGGGGCATGTGAAATTCGTCGGAAATGCCCCGCATGAGCGGTTCGGGGCGGTCGGAGACCGTGCGCCGATGGGCATAGACGCCGAATAATTTTTCTTTGAGATTGTGCTTGGGGATGCCGTAAAAATAGTTGAGCGCCGCCATCGCACCCCAGCAGATGAAGATGGTGGAAGTTACGTTGGTCTTGGTAAAGTCAAAAATTTCCCTGAGTTCGTCCCAATAGGCGACTTCGGAAAAATCCATGGTCTCCACGGGTGCGCCCGTAACGATCATGCCGTCGAAACGGCGTCCCTTGATCTCGTCAAAGGATTTATAAAACCGATCGAGGTATTCCGCTTCGGTGTTTTTGGAGCGGTAGGAGCGGGTATGCACGAGGGTGATGTTGACTTGCAGGGGAGAGTTGGACAAAAGGCGCATGAACTGCGTCTCCGTCTCCACTTTGGTCGGCATGAGGTTCAAAAGAGCGATCTCGATGGGGCGGATGTCCTGCGTCGAGGCTCTGTCTTTTTCCATGACGAATATTTTTTCCGCGCCCAAAATGGAATAGGCGGGGATGTCTTTATCGATGACGATGGGCATGCAAAAATCTCCTTTTCGTCCTTGCTCTTTGGTATTGCGGTAAAAATTTTTTCGGCATAAAGCGCGCACCCATGCCCCGAAAAATGCGGCATGTCGTCGCAGAAAGGGGAGAGGGGCGGGATCACACCTTTTCGAGCGCTTGCGCGAGGTCTGCGATGATGTCGTTCGGGTTTTCGATGCCCACGGACAGGCGGACGAGGTTTTGCGGCACGCCCGCTTTTTCCATGTCCTCGGCAGAGAGTTGGCGGTGGGTGGTGGAAGCGGGGTGCAGGACGCAACTGCGCACGTCGGCGACATGCGTTTCCTGGGTGATGAGTTGCAGCGCTTCCATAAAGGTGGCGCATTTCTCCACCGATCCCTTGATGCCGAAACTCATCATGCCGCCCTGTCCTTTGGGCAGGTACTTTTCGGCAAGGGCATGGTAGGGGTTATCGGGCAGAGAAGCGTGTTTGACCCAATCGATTTTGGGATGATTCGCAAGGAACGCCGCGACCTTTGCGGCATTGCTGCAATGCCGTTCCATGCGCAGGGCAAGCGTGTCGCAGCCGAGGAAGGTCAAAAAGGCGTTCTGCGGAGCCATGATCGCGCCGAGATCGCGGATCATCTGTGCACGGCATTTTGTGCCGAAGGCGACGGGCAGGTCGGCATAGACCAATCCGTGATAACTTTCGTCCGGCTCGTTGAAATGGGGATAGCGCGGGTTGCCCTTATAGGTGAAATTGCCGCCGTCGATGATCATGCCGCCCAGAGCCGCGGCGTGTCCGTCGGCGTATTTGGAAGTGGAATAGACCACGATGTTTGCGCCCAGGTCGAGCGGGCGGCAGAGCACCGCCGTCGCCAGGGTGTTGTCCACGATGAACAAAACGCCGTGTTTTTTACAGACCGCCGCGAGTTTCCCGAAATCGAGGATGACGATGGACGGGTTTGCCACGGTTTCGCCGAACACGAAACGGGTCTTGTCGTCGATGAGTTTTTCGATTTCTTCCGCGGGTGCGTCCGGGTGGAAGAAGCGGCATTCGATGCCGAGTTTGGGCAGGGTCGTGCCGAAGAGATTAAAGGTCCCGCCGTAGATGCAGGAGGAGACGACGATATTGTCGCCCGTTCCGCACAGCGTCAGCGCCGTCAGCAATGCGGCGGACATGCCCGAGGAACAGGCGATGCCGCAGACGCCCCCTTCGAGCGCCGCCATTTTGCCTTCGAGCGCCGCCAGCGTGGGGTTGGCGAGACGGGAATAAAAATACCCGTCGCTTTTCAGGTCGAAACAGTCCGCCATGGCTTTGGTGCTGCCGTAATAGAAGGTCGTGCTCTGGCAGACCTGCGGGATGCGGCTCTCGCCCGTCTTGGGGGAATATCCCGCCTGCACGCACAGGGTGTCCAATTGATACTTTTTTTCGTTGTTCATGTCCGTTTTACCTCTTTCTGTCAGTTATCATGTTGAAATATCGTCAGGAATATTCCCTGACGGCGCGTTCGGTCTCCCGTTTTCTGTCCCGTTCCGCGATGGCGCGCTTTTTGTCATAGGTATGCTTTCCCTTGCAGAGGGCGACTTCCGCTTGGACGAGCGCATCCTTGAAATAGAGTTGCAGGGGGACGAGCGTATAGCCCTTTTCCCGAATCTTTCCCGCGATCTTGGCGATCTCCTTCTTGTGCAGGAGCAGGCGGCGGGAGCGGCGGGAATTTTTCTGCGCAAACGCCCCCGATTTTTCGTACAGGGCGATGTGCGCGTTTTCCAGGGTTACCTGTCCGTTTTTGACGAGACAGAAACTGTCGCTTAAATTGGCGTTGCCCAGCCGCAGGGATTTGACTTCGTTGCCTTCCAGCACGATGCCCGCTTCATAGCGGTCTTCGATGAAGTATTCAAATCCCGCGGATCTGTTTTTGACGATGACTTTCATACTTGTATTATACCATAAAAACAGGGGAAGGGGTACGGTTTTTCAGCCGATTTCCCTTAATTTTTGCAAAAAATGGAAATCCACTTCCCGATTGCCGAAATCGACGCCCGCGACGCGCACGCGCACTTCGTCCCCGATTCGGAAGGCGTGCGACTTTCCGCGCAGCAGAAAGCGGTCTTCAAAATATTCGTATTCGTCCGCGGGGAGAGAGGCATAGGGCACGAACCCTTCCACGGTGTTGGGCAGTTCCACGAAAAAGCCGTGGGAGATCACGCCCGAAATAACGCCGTCAAAGTCCTCGCCCACGCGCTCGGACATGTATGCGGTCTTGTACAGGTCGTCCACGTCCCGTTCGGCGTCGATCGCCTTTCTCTCGCATTCGGAGGAGTGCAGGGCGGCTTCGGAGACGAACGGACCGTATTTTTTCTTCGCCTCTTCCTCCTCGCCTTTGAGGATGAGTTTGATGATGCGGTGGATGCAGAGGTCGGGATAGCGGCGGATGGGGGAAGTGAAGTGGCAGTAACAAGCCGAAGACAGTCCGAAATGTCCCGCGTTCACGCTGTCATAGCGCGCCTTCATCATGGAGCGGAGCATGACGCGGTTGACGACGGGCGCCACGGGCATGCCCTCGGTGTTTTTGAGAATGGAGCGATAGTCCTCCGGCTTGACCGCCGCGGGGTCGTAGGGGGCGGAAACGCCGATGCCGATGAGGAAGTTTTTGAGTTCCTCCGCCTTCTCGGCTTTGGGCTTTTCGTGGATGCGATAGACAAAGGGGGCTTTCTTTTCGGTCATGAACTCCGCCACCTGCTCGTTGGCGAGGACCATGAACTGTTCGATCATCTCCTGCGATTTGAGCCGTTCAAAGTCGGGAATGACGATCTTGCCCGTCCGGTCGAACATGATCTTGGCTTCCTTGACGTCCAGTTCGATCTCGCCCTTTTTGCGCCGCGCTTCTTTGAGGATATCGGTCAGCGCAAAGGCGTCCTTCACGAGGGGCGCGACATCGGGGAAAGCGGCATTGATCTCGGGCATGCCCCGTGCGATATCTTCGATCTGATGGTATGTCATGCGGTGCGAGGAACGGATGATCGAGCGGGCGATCTTGCGCTTGACGACCCGTCCCGCCCCGTCGATCTCCATGATGCAGGAGAGAGTGAGCCTGTCCACGCCCTCGTTGAGCGAACAGATCCCGTTGGAGAGTTCTTTGGGCAGCATGGGCAGAACGCGGTCGGGGAAATATACGCTCGTCGCGCGGGCATACGCCTCTTTGTCGAGTACGCTGCGGAAGGGGACGTAATGCGACACGTCGGCGATGTGCACGCCGAGGATGTAATGGTCCTTGTTCCGTTCGAGGGAAACGGCGTCGTCGATGTCCCTCGTGTCCTCGCCGTCCACGGTGATGATGAGTTTGTCCCGCAGGTCGAGCCGTCCCTGCGCGGCGTCCCTGCCGACGGTCTGCGGGGCTTTTTCCGCTTCAAAGCGCACCTCTTTTGGAAACTCTTCCCGCAATCCGTGCGCGCGGATGAGGGCAAGTTCTTCGGTGAAGAAATCGCCCGACTGTCCCAAAATTTCGACGATCTCCCCGCCGGGGGCTTTATCTTTGGGATAGGAAGTGATCTGCGCGATCGCCTTGACGCCTTCGACGGCACCCATGGATTTACCGCGCGGGATGAAGATGTCTTTGGCGAATTTTTCTTCGTCGGGACGCAGGAAATCCCCGCGGCGATCCCGAAAAAAGGTCCCCACGATCCGAGAATATCCGCGGCTCAGGATGCGGACGACTTCCACTTCGTCGTCGCTGCGCGCGGAGCGGCGGCGGAGCACGGACACCCTGTCGCCGTGCAGCGCGCCGTTCATGCCGCGGCGGGGGATGAAGAAATCGTCGGGATATTTCTGCCTGTCGTCGGGGATAAAAAAGGCAAATCCGTTTTTATGCGCCGAAACCGTTCCCGTCATGGCGCCGAGTTGTTCGGGCGTGCCGTATCTGCCGTGTTCGTCGCGGCAGAGCAGCCCTTCGCCGCACAGTCCGCGCAGGATGAATGCAAGGCTCCGCTGTTCGCCGCGGTGGATGCCCAGGGCGGCGGAAATCTCCCGCTCCGTCTTTTTGGTCAGTTTTCCGTTTTTGAAATTGGCAAGTATCTTATCTTTCACACTCACGTTGTTCGCTTCTCCCGTATGATTTGTCTTTTTTGGTCTGTGTTTTCATGTCTGCACGCGCTGCGTTTTTTCCGTGTTTCCTGCCCGCGTCGGCGGGGTCAAAGAAGGGCGGAAGGGGGTGCGGAGCGGAACAAAAAGGGGCAGTCTCGCATTCCCGAGCCGCCCCTGAAAAAATTTTCAAAGTAAATTAAGGTTGTGTCATCTCTCGCGTCTTTCTCTTTGCCTCAGGCAAAAAAGACCGCGAGGAGATAGAACACGACGGAAAGCACGATGATGGCGATCAGACAGATGACCGTCCACTGCTTCAACCTGCTTTCAATGGATTTTCCCTTGTTTTTACCGAAAAACGTTTCGGAGGAACCGGTGATGGCGTTGATGCCGTCGGAATTGCTCGGCTGCATCAGCACAAAGACGATGGCGGCGATCGCCAGCAACACGATCAGGACGATCATAACGATGCCGAGGGCGAAATATGCCTGATAAAAATCGCTCGGAACGAGTAAATTGAAAATGCTCATGATGGCTCAGATCCTTTCCATTGTTTAGATTTGTGTAAGATCGCCGGAGCGGTCGTCCACGCTCATACTTTTGGTATTATAACATACTCCGCAAAAAACTTCAACTTATTTTGCCTTGCATTTATAATAAATTTGCAAAGTTTCAAAGGATTTTTGCGTCCCGCGGAATGCCTCGGAAAATCTTTTTAACGAGCGGATGTCCGCCGCAGGCATACATATATTTTGTAGAGAAGCCCCGGCGGCAGTTGGAACAGCCATTGCAACAGCAGAAAGGGGGCGAGCGCGGGGGAGCGATGCAGCCTGTATCTGCGATAATAATTGGCGCCGACGCCCAGCAGACCCTTATAAGACCAGGGTTTTGCGCTCCCGGCAAAGTGGATGACTGCCATTTTTTCCGGCGCGGCTTTGTCCGGTTTGCCGTATCCGAGCACTTGACCGTTGTATATGTCCCGATCGGCGTACTTTACCTTTCCTTCGTAAAGTTTGTTCAGGATGTCCTGGTCGGGATAGGTCAGGACGGGCTGCATGCGGAGGATGACGTCCATGATCTGCGGGAGTTTTGTCTCTTCCCGCATTTTTTCAAGGTTCATCAGCATCACGCCCGAATTAAAGTAGACGTGCTCTGCGGACAGACCGATCTTTTCCTTTATGCGGGCGATCTCATCGCTGTCCGCGTCAAAGGAAGGACAGGCGACCAGCAGCCGGTCGCCGAACGGCTGATTGTAGAAGGCGCAAAGGTCCTTGTTGACGATGATGTCGGCATCGAGGTACAAAACTCTGTCCAGATCGCGCGGCAGAACAAACGGGGCGATGATCCGATAATACATTGCCGTACTGAAATGGGCGTTTCCGTCGGTCAGGGAGAGAAACAGATCGTCGGATATCCGGATGTCCGTGCATTTTACGTTTTGTTTTGAAAGGTTTCGGCAAAATCGCGCCACGGCGGCAGTCGGTATGTCGCGGTGAAGGATGAACAGGTTCACCCTTTCCCCGGCGTTGACAGCCAGGGAATAGACCATCGTTTCGGATTTCTTCAAATAATTTGCGTCTACCGCGATAAAAACATTCAGCATTTTCTTTATTGTAATCCCTGTGGCTTATTATGCCGCGACATTCATTATCCGTTCGGTTTTTCAGCCGACGATGAGGTTGACAAGCCGCCCGGGCACGACGATGCATTTTTTGACCGTCTTGCCTTCGAGCAGGGGACGGATCTCCTCGTTGTCGCACACGGCGGCGCGGATCTCCTCTTCGCTCAGACCGTGCGCGATCATCATCCTGCACTTGATGCGGCTGTTAATCTGCACGGCATATTCGGTCTCGTCCCGCACGAGTTTTTTCTCGTCGCAGACGGGATAGGCGGTGTTGAAGATGCTCCCGTCGTCCGCATGCCCCAGCCTTTCCCAGAGTTCTTCGCAGAACGCGGGCGCGGCAGGCGCAAGCAGTTTCACAAGGTCTTCCGCGGCGCGCTTCATGGCGGCGCCGCTCTTTTCCTTGCATCCGTCATATTTATAGAGCGCGTTGGTCAGTTCCATCAGCCTCGCCACGGCGGTGTTGAAGGAGAACGCCTCAAAGTCCCGGCTCACTTGTTTGATGGCGTAATTGCGGGCGTATTCGAGTTCTTTTTCTTCCTCGCCGTTTTTCCCCTCCGACGCGGGCATGGTAGCGGCTTTTTCCACGATCCTTTCCACTCTTTCCATGAATTTGGAGATGGAGCGGATACCGTCGTCGTTCCACGGTCCGCCCTCGGTGTAAGAGAAGGCGAACATCAGATAGAGGCGGAAGGTGTCCGCGCCGTATTCCTTGACGTAATCGTCGGGGGAAACGACGTTGCCCTTGCTCTTGGACATTCTCGATCCGTCGGTGCCCAGAATGCCCCCCTGGTGCACCAGCCGTTTGAACGGCTCGTCGAAATGGAGATATCCCATGTCGCGGAGGGCTTTGGTGAAAAAGCGCGCATACAAGAGATGCATGCAGGCGTGTTCCGCCCCGCCGATATAGGTGTCGACGGGCAGCATCTTGTCGATGAACGCTCCGTCAAAGGGCGCGTTTTGGTTGTGCGCGTCGGGATAGCGCAGGTAATACCAACTCGAACAGACAAAGGTGTCGAGGGTGTCGGGGTCCCGCCGTGCGGCTTTGCCGCAGCGGGGGCATTTGCAGTTCATGAACCCTTCGTGCGAGGCGAGGGGGGATTTTCCCGTCGGGCGGAACTCCACGTCATAGGGCAGTTCGACGGGCAGGTCCTCTTCGGGCACGGGCACCGCGCCGCAGTCGGGACAGTAGATGACGGGGATGGGCGCCCCCCAATAGCGCTGGCGGGAGACCGACCAGTCGCGCAGGCGGTAGTTGATCTTTTTGCTTCCCTTGCCGATCTCCGTGAGATAGGCGGCAATGGCTTCGCGCGCCTCTTCGCCGTACAATCCGTCGAATTTTCCGCTGTTGACGAGCACGCCGTTGTCGGTGTAAGGCAACACGGTCTCGCCTTTTTTGGCTCGGAGCACCTGCGTTACGGGCAGATTGTATTTCTTCGCGAACTCAAAATCCCTTTCGTCGTGCGCGGAGACCGCCATGACCGCGCCCGTGCCGTAGGAATAGAGCACGTAATCGGCGGTGTAGACGGGGATGCGCTTGCCGTTGACGGGGTTGACGGCATAACTGCCCGTGAACACGCCCGTCTTTTCGCGGGAAGTGGAGAGGCGGTCGATGTCGTTTGCCTTGGCGGCATAAGCGATGTATTCTTCCACCGCTTGGCGGTTTTCCTCGGTGGTCAGTTTGCGCAGGAGGGGATGCTCGGGCGCAAGCACGACATAGTTCACGCCGAACACCGTGTCGCAGCGGGTCGTGAACACGCGGATCTCGTCCTTATCGGCGTTGTCCGCGTTGAAGATGATCTCGCAGCCCGTGGATTTGCCGATCCAGTTGCGCTGCATCTGTTTGGTCTTTTCGGGCCAGTCGATGGTGTCCAGCCCGCTCAAAAGTTCCTCGGCGTAATCGGTGATCTTAAAGAACCACTGCGTCATGTTGCGGCGGGAAACGGGGCTCTTGCACCGTTCGCACAGCCCGTTGACCACCTGTTCGTTGGCGAGCACGGTCTCGCAGGAAGGGCACCAGTTGACCAGCGCTTCCTTGCGGTACGCCAGGTTGTGTTTATAGAGTTGCAGGAACATCCACTGCGTCCATTTGTAATAGGCGGGGTCGCAGGTTTTGAGTTCCGCCGACCAGTCGAAGGACGCGCCCATTTCCCGCAGGGTCTTTTCCATATTGGCGATGTTCTGTTCGGTGGAATCTTTGGGGTGCACGCCCGTCTTGATGGCGTAATTTTCGGCGGGCAGACCGAAGGCGTCGAATCCCATGGGCTGGAAGACGGCATACCCCTGCATGCGCTTGAACCGCGCATAGGAATCGGCGGGCGCGTAGTTGTACCAGTGCCCGAGGTGCAGTTTTGCCGCGGAGGGATAGGAGAACATTTCCAGGACGTAGAATTTTTTGTCCGCGTCCTTTCTGTCAAAGCGGTACATTCCCGCTTTTTCCCACTTTTCCTGCCACTTTTTTTCCACGGATCTCATATCCATAAATTTCAATAGCCTCCCGTTGGCGCCGTCGTTTGCGGCGCATTGTCCTTTTTCGGTGAAAATATCTCTATAATTTTACTACTTTTCCGCCCGCCCGTCAACTCATTTGGGGCGGTCTTTCATTCTTTCCGCCGCCCGATCGGGAAAAGGCGGGGTGCGGGCGAAGAAATTTTTCCGCCGATAAATAATTCCGTGCGGGCGGCATACAATAGGTGTGTGGAAAAAATTCTCGTTTCCGACGCGGGCGGACAGAGCTCCCGCATTGCCTATATCTATGACGCGCTCTCCGCCCGTTCGCCGCTTTCCCGTCCGCGCTTTCGCCTGCTTTCGGACGGAACGCGCTGCGCCGTGGCAGCCGAGGGAGAACCGGACGGGCAGATCGGCGGCGCGCTGCGGGACATCGTGGCGGAAACGCTTGCCATCGGCTGCAAATACGCCCGTCTTTCTTCGTGCCTTGCCCTGGAACGGCTGACGCTGCGGGAAAGGAAACTCTTTCTCTGCGCGCTCATTGCCGCCGACCTGCCCGCGGAAAAAAAGTATATCCGATCGCGCCTGCGCGGCGAAAGTTGCGCGCTCGACGGCTTTGCCGCTTTCCGCATGGGCGGACTGCGGGAAAAATGGGACAGGATCGTCTCCTTTGTCCCGCCCGATTTCACGCGGGAGGAGATGGAGCATTTCATGCGCTATTTCGTGGACGGCAACGCCGGGCGGGTCTATCTGCGGGGCGGCAGGGTGTATGACGAGGACTACCGCCTGTGCCGCCGCGGGCGGCTGGTGGGGGCGGAAGCCCCGGGGGAACTTGCCGCCGAAACGGAGATCCTGCTCTGCGGGGCGGCGGAAGTGCACGTCTGCCGACCGTTGTCCGGACCCGCGGTCGATTTTCTCCGCCGCTATTACGGCGCGCGCACCGTTTTCGACGGAGGAGAGGGCATTTGCGGACAAGCGGGCAAAAAGACGAAAATTCCGCGGGAAAACGGTTGACAATCCCGTCGGCGGGTGTTACAATAATAACACTTAAAGACAAGTAGCCCGAACTCCCTTCAAAGAGAGCCGCGGGGGCTGAAAGCGCGGCAAGGGGGAACGACAAGCGAAACCGCTTTATTTTATCAATTGTATACAAAGAGCGGCGCGGGCACTTTCCCCGCGCAATTAAGGTGGAACCACGCGGAAAAAAGTAAGCGTCCTTAAATTACCGTCAAAAGCGGCAATTTGGGGATTTTTTTATTTTTTCGCCTCTTCCTTTCGCTCGATCTCAATCGGGAAAGCATAAGATCCATGCATCGATAATCAATCAAGGAGAAAAGGATTCATGAACATTGTATTGAAAAACGGGGACAAACTCGAACTGACCGAGGGCGCGACCTGCGCCATGGCGGCGGCAGCGATTTCCGAGGGGTTGGCAAGGAACGCCGTCGCGGCGAAGATCAACGGCAGACCCGTCGACCTTTCGGCGGTGCTTGCGGACGGGGATCAATTGGAGATACTCACGCTCAAAGACCCCGAAGGGTTGGCGGTCTATCGCCATACCTGTGCCCACGTCCTGGCGCAGGCGATCAAGACCGTATATCCCACCAGCAAACTCGCCATCGGTCCGACCATCGAAAACGGGTTCTATTACGATATCGATTTCGTAACGCCCATCACGCAGGAGGACCTTGCCAAGATCGAATCGGAAATGGCGAAGATCATCAAGAGCGACCTGCCGCTCGAACGCTTCACCCTGCCGCGGGACGAAGCCCTCGCCCTCATGTCGAGGTATCAGGAAAAATACAAAGTCGAACTCATCCGGGATCTGCCCGAAGACGCGACCATCTCTTTCTATAAGCAGGGCGGATTCGTCGACCTCTGCCGCGGACCGCACCTTCCCTCCACGGGCAGGATCAAGGCGTTCAAACTGACGAGCATCGCGGGCGCGTATTGGCGCGGCAGCGAAAAGAACAAGATGCTCACCCGCATTTACGGCACCGCTTTTGCCAAAAAGTCGGAGATGGAGGCGTATTTTGCCATGCTCGAAGAGGCGAAAAAGCGCGACCATCTCAAACTCGGCAAGGAACTCAAACTCTTTGCCTTCATGAACGAAGGCAGGGGCTTTCCCTTTTTCCTGCCGAACGGCATGATCGTCAAAAACACGCTCATCGATTATTGGCGGCAGATCCACACGCGGGAGGGCTATGTGGAGATTTCCACACCCGTCATTCTGAGCCGTTCGCTCTGGGAAACGTCCGGGCATTGGGATCATTATAAGGACAATATGTACACCACCAAGATCGACGGGGAGGACTGCGCGGTCAAGCCCATGAACTGTCCGGGCGGCATGCTCGTCTATAAACTCGAACCGCACAGTTACAAGGACCTGCCCCTGCGCATGGGAGAGTTGGGGCTGGTGCACCGCCATGAAAAATCGGGACAACTGCACGGGCTCATGCGCGTCAGGTGCTTCACGCAGGACGATGCGCACATCTTCATGACGCCCGCGCAGATCGCCGACGAGATCAAAGGCGTCGTGCGCATCATCGACGAGGTATACAGCCTGTTCGGGTTCAGTTATCATGTGGAACTCTCCACCCGTCCCGCCGACAGCATGGGGAGCGACGAGGATTGGGAAACCGCCACGAACGCCCTGCGCGCGGCGATGGATGAGATGAAACTGCCCTACGTCGTCAACGAAGGGGACGGCGCGTTCTACGGTCCGAAGATCGACTTCCACCTCAAAGATTCCATCGGCAGGACGTGGCAGTGCGGCACCATCCAACTCGACTTCCAGATGCCGCAGCGTTTCGACCTCGAATATACGGGCGAGGACGGCGAAAAGCACCGCCCGATCATGATCCACCGCGTGGTATTTGGCTCCATCGAACGCTTCATCGGCATTCTCATCGAGCATTACGCGGGCAAATTCCCCGTCTGGCTGGCGCCCGTGCAGGTCAAGGTGCTCACACTCACCGAGCGCACCGAGGACTACGCGAAGGCGTTCGTCGCCGAAATGTCGGAAAAGGGACTGCGCGCCGCCGCCGATCTGCGCAACGAAAAGATCGGTTATAAGATCCGCGAGGCGCTGCTCGAAAAGGTGCCCTACATCGCCGTCGTCGGCGACAAAGAGGCGGCGGAAGGCGCCGTTTCCGTCCGCAAGAGGGGCGAGGAAAAGAGCGTCGTCATGAAAAAGGAAGAGTTCATTGCGTTGGTGTTGCAACAGCGCGATGAAAAGACGGCGTTCTGATCGCCTTTTCAAGAAGGAAAAACGCTCTTTCGTCTTTTTCCATTTCAATGCGGGCATGGTGCCCCGAAAATTTGTTTTGACGGAAAAGAAGTGCCCGGCGGTAAAACGTCGGGCGCTTCCGCTCGGAGGCGGATTCTGTTCCGTTTTTCGCGAAAAATTTCTTTAATCGGCGAAAAAACAGCGCAAAAACGGTTGACAGAACGAAAAAAGTATAGTATGATTATGAAAGTCAAGCAGAAGCGAACCTTCTCGCCGTGCAGAGAGAGTTTTGGCACGGCTCCATAGTTTTTCGTTTTTCCGACAGGGTATGCGCCCGCGCGGTTTTGCCGCAGGCGTCTGCCGATAGGATGAAGGAAAGAGAAACGGGTCGCTTGTGCAGGGCGATGCGTTATTTTTTTCAGTGAGGTGCAAGAAAATTAACAGCAAGAACCAAAGCCGCATCAACGGCGAAATCCGTGCAAAAGAAATCCGACTGATCTCGTCTTCGGGCGAGATGCTGGGCATCATGCCGCCGCAGGAAGCGCTGCGCATGGCGGAAGAGGAAGATCTGGACCTGGTGGAAATTTCCCCCGCGGCAGTCCCTCCCGTCTGCAAGATCATGGATTACGGCAAATACCGTTTCGAGCAGATGAAGCGCGAAAAGGAAAACCGCCGCAACCAGCGCGTAACCGAACTGAAAGAAGTGGGGCTTTCCGTAACCATCGACGTGGGCGATCTGAACGTCAAAGCGCGGCAGACCATGAAATTTCTGGACGCGGGCAACAAGGTGAAGGTCTCCATCCGTCTGCGCGGCAGGCAGATGGCGCATGCCTCGCTGGGCGTGGACGTCATGAAGCGTTTCTTTGACATGCTCGAAGGCAAGGCGGTCATGGACAAGGCGCCCGTGCAGGAAGGCAGGAACATCATCATGATGCTCTCGGCGGCGAAGCAGTGAGTGCGCGGCGGAAAAAATACGGAACAAGGATAAAAAAAATTTTTTGGAGGACATAGAAAATGCCTAAACAGAAATCGCACAGCGGAACGAAAAAGCGCTTTTGGCTGACGGCGACCGGCAAGGTCAAACGGCCTCACGGCGGCAAGAACCACATTGCGGATACCAAAAACAGAAAGAGAATGAGAAGACTGCACACCAATACTCTCGTGTCTTCCGCGCAGGAAAGCAATGTCAAGAGTATGATGCCTTACAAGAAGTAAGAGGAGGAGAGAAGAAATGCGAATTAAAAGAGCGGTAAACGCAGTAAAGAAGCGCAGAAAAATTTTGAGACTCGCCAAGGGATATTTCGGCAGCAAGAGCCGTTCGTACAGAATTGCCCGCGAAGCGGTCATGAAGTCCCTGCAATATGCCTATATCGGCAGGAAGAGAAAGAAGAGAGATTTCCGTCGGCTCTGGATCGCCCGCATCAACGCGGCGGCGAGAATGAACAACATTTCTTACAGCAAACTCATGAACGGGTTGAAGAAGGCGGACATCGCGCTGAACAGAAAGGTCCTTTCCGAACTTGCCGTCAGCGATCCCGCCGCTTTCACCGCGCTGGTGGAAAAGGCAAAAGCAGCCCTGTAATAATCACGCCGATAAAAGCCTTTAATTTTTTCTTAAAGGCTTTTATTTCGTAAAGAGAGAATCCGACAGGCAGGCACATATGCTCATCACCTCCCGCAGCAATCCGACGGTCAAAAAACTGATCGCCCTGCAACAGAAAAAATACCGCGCTCTGTACGGTGAATATCTGGCAGAGGGCGAAAAAATGGTCTCCGAATGCATGGCAGCGGGCGGGGAGATCGTGTTGCTCGTGTTTTCCGAAAGCGCGCAAAGCCGTCTGAAAGAAAAGAAGGGGAATGCGTTTTCAGAAGCACCCATGCCCGCGATCACCCTGTCAGACGATTTATTCGCGAAGGTGTCCGGGGAAAAGACGCCGCAGGGCGTTCTCGCCGCAGTGCGCCTTCCCGTCCGATCGATCCGTCCGCCGCGCGGCAGTTGTCTTTTGCTGGACGGCGTGTCCGATCCCGGAAACCTCGGCGCCATCATCCGCACGGCAAACGCGGCGGGATATGCGGAGATATACCTGCTCGGCTGTACCGACCCGTATTCCCCCAAAGCCGTCCGCGCGAGCATGAGCGGCATCTTTTACACCGCGCTATACGAGGGCACGGCGGAGGAAATTTTTTCCGCGCTTTCGGGCGTCCCGCTCGTCGCCGCCGACCTCGGCGGGGAAAACGTCTTTTCCTTTGCCCCGCCCGAAAAATTCTGTCTGGTCATCGGCAACGAGGGGCACGGCATCGGCGCGCAGGTCAAAGAGCGGGCAGAATACACCGTTACCGTTCCCATGCGCCGCACGCAGGAAAGCCTGAATGCGGCGGTTTCGGCGGGCATCGTCATGTATGCGCTCCGCCGCGGGGACTTTGAACAATAAGCAAATTCAATTCTTGGAGAGAAAGGAGAAAAACGATATGTCAGGACATAGCAAATGGCACAACATTGCCGCAAAGAAGGGCAAAGCCGACGCGGCGCGCGGCAGGATCTTCACCAAACTCGGCAGGGAACTCGCCGTTGCGGCGAAGGGCAACCCCAATCCCGACACCAACAGCAAACTCGCCGACGTCATCGCCAAAGCCAAAGCGGCGAACATGCCCAACGAAAACATCCAGCGTTCCATCAAGAAGGCGGCGGGGGAACTGAGCGGCTCCGATTATAAAGAACTGACCTATGAAGGATACGGCGTGGCGGGTTCGGCAGTCATCATCCAGACGCTGACCGACAACAACAACCGCACCGCGGGGGATGTGCGCAGCGTCCTTTCCAAGCACGGCGGCTCCATGGGCAGCACGGGCTGCGTTTCCTACAATTTCGAGAACAAGGGATACATCGTCGTGGAACGTACTTTGGAGTTGGACGAGGATACCATGACCGAGTTTGCGCTGGAAGCGGGCGCGGACGACATCAAGGTCGGGGACGACGCTTACGAGATCTTCACGACGCCCGAAGCCTTTTCGGACGTGCGCAAATATCTGGAAGAGAAGAACGCCGCGTTGGTGGCGGCGGCGCCCAAGGGCAGGCGGAACGAGGAAGTCGAAGACAAGATCCGTTTCCTGCAAGCAGAGATCGCCATGATCCCGCAGAACAAGATCGAACTTCCCGCGGACAAAGTGAAGACCTTTGAAAACATGCTGGAAGCCCTCGAAGACCTCGACGACGTTCAGAACGTCTATCACAACGTCGATCTGCCCGACGAGGAATGACGTTCGCGGGCGAAAAAAAATTTTTTCCGTCGCCGCATAAAAAGCCCGTCGGTGCGCATACTGTGATTGTCGGCAACGGAATACAGCCGAAAGAGCCAAGGGAAGTCATCATTTTCCTCCTCCGAAACCGTGTTCCGTGCGCCTGCATATACAGCGTTTGCGGAACACGGGTAAGAATTGCAAGACGGAAAATTTCCGTTTGAAAACAGCGCCTGTGTGAAAGCAAGGCAAAAAAAAGGAACGTGTGGAAAGGTTTTTTCATGCGTTCTTTTTTATGTGTTTTTCTCCGCGCACGTTTTTTGTATCTTCTTTCCGCCTGCATTTTTTCCTGCAAAAATTGACCCGTACTGACAAAACGGGTCAATTTTTTTTGTCGTGCGGGCGGTATACTCATGCTGACAGAGAGGAAAACGGGTTTGGAAGTATACATCGAATATGCGATCGTCGAAAATTTTCTTCTGGACGGGGCATTGTTATACCTCGCGCAGAAGACCGTGCATCTGCCCGTCGGCAAAGGCAGGCTTTTTCTTTCCGCCGCCTGCGGCGCGGCGTTCGCCCTTGTTTTTCCCTTTTTCGACCTGCCGCCGGTATGGGCGTTTGCCGTCCGCTATCTCTTCGGCTTTCTGCTCGTCCTCGCGGCGGTGCGAGCAAAGTCCGTCGGGGAATATTTTCTGACGACGTTCTTCTTTTATCTTTACACCTTTTCTTTTGGCGGCTTTCTTTTGGGCATGTATGCCTTCTTTGAGGTCGAATATACCGCGGCGGGCGGCTATTTGATTTCCTCCGTCCCGATGGGGGCGGTGCTCGCCGCCGCGCTCGCGTTTTCGATCGCCGCTTTGCGGCTGTTTGCCGCACTGCGCCGCCGTTATCGCCGTAAAAAATTGTTGTACCGCTGTAAGATCGTCCTTTCGGACGGGCGGGAATATGCGGGCATGGGGCTGTTGGATACGGGCAATCATCTGTTGTTTTGCGGCCGTCCCGTCAGTTTGGTCGATCCCGCGGCGGCGGAAAGGCTTTTCGGCGGGCTTCCGCCCGAAGAGGACATGCCGGGCTTGTCCGTACATACCGCGACGGGGGACGGAGAATTGAAAGTTTTTCCCGCGCGGCTGATGATATATTCCGAAGGAAGAGAGAATATAATAGACAATGTATATTTCGCCCTTGCGTCCGCGCCGCTCGGCAAGGGATACGACGTCATATTGCACCCGCGGCTGTGCAAAGAGGAGGGGACACCGTGCTGAAAGAACTGTTGCAACGGATACGTCTGCTGTGGAAAAAACTCATCGCCGAAGACGACGGGGAAGAGGTGCTTTCCGTGCCGACGGAAGAGGAAGGAGCGACGCAGGACGGCGCTCTGCATTACATCTGCGGGACGGAGGCATTGCCTTTGCCGTTTGATGCCGAAGAGGAGTCAAGGCTGCTTGAAAAACTCGACAAAAGCCAGGATCTGGAACGTGTGCGCGCCAGCCTCATCGAACACAACCTGCGCCTGGTCGTGTACATTGCCCGCAAGTTCGACAATACGGGCGTAGACGCCGAAGATCTCGTGTCCATCGGCACGCTCGGGCTCATCAAAGCCATCAATTCCTATCGCCTGGAAAAGAACATCAAATTGGCGACGTATGCGTCCCGCTGCATCGAGAACGAGATCCTCATGTACCTGCGCCGCAGCGTGCGGCTGAAAGCCGAGGTTTCCTTCGACGAGCCGCTCAACACCGATTTTGACGGGAACGAACTTTTGCTCTCCGACGTCCTGGGGACGGATTCCGACGCGGTGTACGGAAAGGTGGAGCACAGCGTGGAGCGTGAACTTCTGAAAGCCGCGGTGGATAAATTGCCCGAACGGGAAAAGCGGATCGTCTGCCTGCGCTTCGGTCTGGGCGGCAGGGAAGAGCGCACGCAGAAGGAAGTCGCCGACATGCTCGGCATTTCGCAAAGTTACATATCCCGTCTGGAAAAGAAGATCATCGGCCGTCTGAAAACGGAAATATCTAAGATGGAATAGTCATTTTTTGCCCACCCATGCCCGCAAAAAACGGGTCAAAGCATTTTTTTCTCTTTTGCCGCACATACTGACGATGCGCCCCTGCGCCCGCGCGTGTACATACGGGAGGTGTATAAAGTATGATGCAGAAAGTGGAGATATGCGGCGTCCAGACTTCCGGACTGCCCCGCCTGACGGCGAAAGAGAGCGACGAACTGATGAAAAAACTCAAAGCGGGGGACAAGGCGGCGCGCGAAAAATTCATCGTGGGCAATATGCGGCTGGTGCTCTCCCTCGTCAAGCGTTTCCGTTCCAAAAACGCCAATGCCGACGACGTCTTTCAGGCGGGTTGTATCGGGCTTATCAAGTCCATCGACAATTTCGACGTGAGCGTCGGCGTGCGCTTTTCCACCTATGCCGTGCCCATGATCGTCGGGGAGATCAAGCGGTACCTGCGCGACGGCAATTCCCTGCGCGTCAGCCGCAGCATCCGCGACACGGCGTATAAAGTGCTCAAAGTGCGCGAAAAACTCGAAGAACAGGACCGTGAGGCGACCATCGGGGACATCGCGAGGGAAATGAACGTGGCGGAACGGGAAGTCGTCTATGCCCTCGATGCCATTTCCGATCCCGTTTCTCTCTACGATCCCGTGTACAACAAATCGGGCGATGCGTTGCGTTTAATGGATCAGATCTACGACGAGAAGAATACCGACGAAACGTGGACGGAGCACGTCGCGCTGGGCGAGGCAATGAACCGTTTGCAGGAACGGGAGCGCAGGATCCTCTTTTTGCGCTATTATGAAGGCAAGACCCAGACGGAAATTTCCGAAGAAGTCGGCATTTCCCAGGCGCAGGTCTCCCGCCTCGAAAAATCGGCGATCAACAATATCCGCATGAATATATCTTGAAACCGAGGCGCCGCGCAGGACGCGGATGCACAAAGAAAGACGGGCAGCCGCATGTGGCATGCCCGTCTTTTGACGTCAGCCGAGTTTTATGACATTCAGCGAGGTGTTGGCATAATTGAAGTTCCCGCCCGAAGAGAGGACGCGCAGCGTCGCAGGGACGCTCGACACGTTGAACACGGCGGAAATGTTCTGCGGCGAGGTGGGGGAGTCCGTCGCCGAGGAAAAGACGTGCCCGATGGCTGCCCCGGGGATGTTGCCGCCGTTCAGTTGCAGGGTGATGAGGTTACTCACGGGGTAAGTCGCTCCCGTCGCAGGGGAAACGGTCCCCGCATAGGCGGCATAATAAACGCCGGGCTCGTTGACGGATATTTCGGAGTCGTTGCTCGTATAAGAGAGGGCGGTGCCGCCTTGGGCGGCGCTGCGGTCAAAGGTCAGCGGAGCACCGTCCGCCACCGCCATCGCAGGCGTCGAATAGGCACTCAGATAGGAAGACACTTGTGTTGTGCCCGTTGCGCCCGTGGGACCGATCTCGCCCTGCGGACCCGTTGCGCCCGTGGGACCCGTGGGACCGATTTCGCCCTGCGGACCCGTCGCGCCCGTCGCACCCGTGGCGCCCGTGGGACCGATCTCACCCTGCGGACCCGTTGCGCCCGTGGGACCCGTGGGACCTGTGGGACCAATCTCACCCTGCGGACCCGTTGCCCCTGTGGGACCCGTGGGACCGATTTCGCCTTGCGGACCTGTCGCGCCCGTTGCGCCGCCGGGCGCACCCGTTGCCCCGGTCGGTCCCGTCGGACCTGTCGCACCCGTAATGCCCGTTGCCCCGGTCGGTCCCGTCGCACCCGTGATGCCTGTCGCACCCGTCGGTCCGGTCGCACCCGTCGCACCGTAGATATAGCGTATGACGGTGAGGCGGTTTTCCTCGCGGTCGTTGCAGCAACCGTAACCGCCGCCGCAGCCGCCGCAATTACCGCAGCCGCCGCAATTGCCGAAACAGCCGTCGGAACAAGACCTGCCGCAGTCGCCGTTCAATTTTTTATCGCACATAAAATTTCTCCTTTGCAGTGTGGATACACATATTTCATCCTATGCCGCGAAGATGAGAAATGTGTTGCATATTTGCCGTTTTGACGCGAGGAAAAAAATAAAAATACAAAATTTAGACAAATTTTACAATTTTGATACAAATTTGTGTAGATTTTTTTGCAACTTTTCTTTATAATGGAATATAGAGAAGGTATAATGCCGCGAAAGGGCGGCACTTGCATTGAGGGACCGAGAGTAAACGGTACAGAGAACGGATAAAGTTTTACAGAAGGAGATCGAAAATGGAAATATTTTTGGCGATCGTCGCGCTGCTGGCGGGACTTGGTACCTTTTTGCTCGGATTCAAGTTGCTCGGCGACAACATGGAAAAACTCGCTTCCGGCGGGCTCAAACGCATGTTCGGCAAGACGGCGAAAAGCCGTCTGGCGGGCGTGGGCATCGGTGCGGCGGCGACTGCCATCGTGCAGAGTTCGTCCGTTACCACCGTTATGGTGGTCGGCTTCGTCAACGTCGGCGTCATGAGCCTCTATCAGGCGACGGCGATCATCATGGGCTGCAACATCGGCACGACCATCACGGGACACATCACGTCCATGCAGTCCATCCCGCTCATCGAAGTGGCGACCCTCTTCACCCTCGTCGGCATCTTTATGGATATGTTTTCCAAAGGGGACAAGGTGAAGAGCGCGGGGCTCCTGCTTGCAGGGCTCGGGCTGGTCTTTGTCGGGCTGGAACTCATGGGGGATTCCATGGCGCAGTTTGCCGACGATCAGACCCTCGGCAATTTTCTCGCCATGGCGACCAATCCCTTCCTGATGCTCCTTGCGGGGCTGGCGATCACCGCCGTCGTGCAGTCGTCGAGCGCCGTTACCAGCGTCGTCATCAGTATGGCGGCAAACGGGCTGGTCTTCGGCGGGGGCGGCAACAGCGTGCTCTTCCTCATTCTGGGCACCAATATCGGCACCTGCGTTACGGCGCTGCTCTCTTCCATCGGCACCAACCGCAACGCCCGCCGCGCCTGCATCATTCATCTCATGTTCAACACGTTCGGCGCCATCATCTTCTTTATCGTGCTCCTTTGCTGGCCGAGTTTCATGGAGATGACTTTTGCCGCCTGGTTCCCCGACGCGGGGCAGCAGATCGCCATGTTCCATACCTTCTTCAACGTGGTGTGCACCCTGATTTTCCTGCCGTTCACCAAGGTTTTCGTTAAACTTTCCGGCATTCTCATCCCCGAAAAGAAAAAGAAAGGGGAGGAAAAAGGCGCGCCTTCCCTCATGGACGAACGTCTGCTGGGCACGCCCGCCATCGCCATCGAACAACTCTCTTCGGCGCGGCTGCAACTTGCGGACATCGCCATGGAGAATCTGCGCACGGCGTTTGATGCCTGTATCCGCCGCGACGAGAGCGTAACGGAGGGCATTTTGAAGACGAACGAGGAGATCCTGACCAAGAGCCGCGAGATCACCGACTATCTCGTCCGCGTTTCGGGCGAGGATATTTCCATGCACGACGAGCAGATCGTCTCCGCCCTGCACCACAATCTCGGCGACATCGTGCGCCTTGCGGAACTTGCGGACAATCTCACCAAATATACGCACAGGGAAGTCAAATACGACCTCACCTTCTCTTCCGGCGTCAACGAGCAACTCGAAGAGATGTTCAAGAAGATCGAATCGCTCTATGCCGCCGCGCGCGGAACGCTTGAAGAGAGCGATCCGGGACGGCTTGCCGGTGTGGACGCGCTCGAAGACGAAGTGGACGCCATGCGCAAGAAACTCATCGACGACCACATCGAGCGGCTCAACGGCGGCTATTGCAAACCCGAAAACAGCAATGTTTTCATCAACCTGGTGTCCAATCTGGAAAGGGCGGGCGACCATCTGAGTTATCTTGCCCATTCCGTCGAAGAAGTTTACGGAGGGAAATGAACCTCGTTTCGTACATAATATGGAAAGAATGGTCTATATCCTGGAAGACGACAAGAGCATCAGCGAACTTGTGGAAACGACGCTGCAAATGAACGGCATTGCCTGCCGTTCCTTCCCGACGGTCAGGGAGTTTCTGTCCGCCGTCCGGGAACACGCACCCGATGTGGCGCTCCTGGACATCATGCTTCCCGACGGGAACGGGCTGGACGTGCTCGCTTCCCTCAAATCGGGCAAAAGTGAAATATATTGCATAATGCTCAGCGCGCTGGGCAGCGAGTTGGACAAGGTGAAGGGGCTGAACGCGGGCGCGGACGATTATATCTCCAAGCCGTTCGGGGTGCTGGAACTTCTGGCGCGCATCAATGTGGCGCTGCGGCGGGGCAAGACGTCCGATCTGAGCCGCGGGGGGCTGTGCCTGGATGAAAATTCCATGACCGTTACGCTGAACGGGAAAAAGTTGGATCTGAACAACAAGGAATTTCAACTCCTCAAATACTGCATGGAAAACGAAGGCAAGGTGCTGACGCGGGAAAAACTGCTCATCTCCATCTGGGGGTATGAGTCGGGCGAAACGCGCACGGTGGACAATCATATCGCGCGGCTGCGCAAACTCGGCGTGGACTATTTCGAGACCGTTTTCGGCGTCGGGTATAAATTCGTAAGCAAAAAATCGTAAGGATCCGACAATCATGCGCAAGAGACTTTTATGGGTTTCCATTCTCATTACTTTTTTGGGACTCATACTTTTTTCTTTCGTGGCGACGGAAATATATTACAATCTCTCCGTCGAGCACAGCAAGGAATCGCTTGCCGTATACATGAATATGTATGACGACGGCGTTTCGCCCGACGCGGCGGGCGCGGCGGCGCTCTCCGAAAAGTTGGGCGGGGCGCGCGTTACCTTCCTGCGCACGGACGGCACGGTCATCGCGGACAGCGACGCGGCGGAAGTAACCCAAAATCATGCGGACCGGTTGGAAGTGCGGGAAGCGCTGGAAACGGGCGAGGGATACGACGTGCGTCGGTCGGACACCCTGGGGCGGAGCATGGTCTATTATTGCAAGCGGTTTGACGATATGCTGGTGCGCATCGCGATCTTCACGCAGTCGAGTTGGAACATTTTCCTCTCCGCGCTGCCAACGCTCCTCGGGTTTTTATTCCTGGACGGGCTGGCGTGTTTCCTGTTCACCTATTTAGCGTCCGATTTTGTGCTCCGACCCGTCCGCGACTTTACGTTGCAGGCGCAGCAGGGCAAGAAGTTGGTCAGCCGCTATGAGGAACTGCGTCCCATTGCAGAGGTCATCAACCAGCGCAACGAAAAGATCGCGCGGGACATGGAGCGCATCCAACAGGAAAAAGAATCGGCTTTGCAGGCGAAGGCGTCCAAGGATGAAATGATCGCCAACATCACCCACGAAATGAACACGCCGCTGACCTCCATCAAGGGCTTTGCGGAACTTCTGGCGGGAGAGGGGCTGACGGAAGAACAGCGTCTGCGCGCCGTCAACATCATCCGTGCGCAGAGCGAACGGCTCTCCAACCTCATCGGCGAAACCATTCATTACAGCGAGATCGACAACGACGAACTGCCTTCCTACGACGTCGATTTCACAAAGTTGGTGCGGGATGCGCTCGGCGCGTTTGAACCGAACATACGGGAAAAGAATATCACGCTGCATACCGATATCGCCGAGGGGATCACCGTATTTTCCCGCTATGAGCGGCTGCTGGTCATTTTCAACAATCTTGTGGGCAATGCCGTGCGCTACAACCGGGAGGGCGGGGAAATTTCCGTGTTCCTGGGCAAGGAGAACGGACTTGCCAAACTGTCCGTTTCGGATACGGGCATCGGCATCGCAAAAGAGAACCTGGACAAGATATTTTCCCGCTTTTTCACCGTGGACAAGTCGCACAACGGACAGGGCGGCGGGTTCGGGCTCGGGCTTGCCGTCGTGCGCAAACTTTGCCGCAAAGCCGGCTGGACGATCAGCGTCGACAGCCGTCTCGGCGAGGGCACCACGTTCACCGTCGTCTTCTGAACCCCGCTTTCGGGGGGCAGGACCGCCGCATAAAAGAATAAACCAAAAAAAGCCGTCGGAGCGGACAGGGGAAAAGGGGGCGGTGCTCCTTTTATGCACATAAAGCGGCGGGACGCGTCATATAGTAAGGTATGCAGGAAAACAATCAACGGCTCCTTGGCGGGGCGGCGGAAGCCCGTCCGCATACGCTCACGATCGAAGAACGCAGAAAAATCACCATGACGGGCGTGGAGAGCGTTACGTCCTTTTCTCCCCGCGAGATCTCACTGCGCCTGTCCGGCGGAAAGTTGCTCGTCAGCGGGAGCGATTTGAAAATCACGGCTTTTTCCAAGACGTCCGGCACCTTTTCGGCGAGCGGAAACATCACCGCGCTCCGCTACGGCGGTGCGTCGCTTTCAGGACTGTTCCGCTGAGGGGTGCCGTGATGGCGGATGCGGGGCTTTGGATCTTTTTCGCCTGCGTTCTCATCGGAGCGGGCGGCGGCGTTTTGTACGATGTCTTATCGCCGCTGCGGCGCTTGCTCGTCGGGCGGGCGCCGCGGTTTCTTGCGGCATTCGACGGAATCTTTTTCGTCCTGTTTGCCGCATGGTTTGTTTTTGCCTCCGTTTTGCTCTCCTTTCCCGATTTCCGCGCCTACATGTTTTTCGGCAGTATGCTCGGTTTTTTATTCTATCGAAAAAGTTTTCACAGAATACTTGATTTTTTATTCAAAATGTTGTATAATAAAATAAAAAATAGGGGTAATACGTTCTGAATTTATCTTACAGAGGTCATTATGTTTGAAAATATGTCCGAAGGAAAACTGAAAAAAATGGTCGTGGCGATCGTCGTCGCCGGCACTCTCGCCGTTGTTTTTCTCTTCGGCGTCTTGCTCTACCAATTCATTTCCATGGGTGTCGGACAGAGCAGAATCGATTCCATGCAGGCGCAGGTCAGCGAATATGAGCGGCTCATTGCGCAATTGGACGAGGATCTGGACGCCTACACGCGGGAAGAGATTTTGGAAAAGTTGGCGCGCGAATACGGGTACATTTTTCCCGACGATGTTACCATGGGGGATATATCCTGACAAATGAAATACGGAGTCATTGATATTGGATCGAATTCCGTCCGGCTGCTCATGGCGTCGGACGGAAAAACTTTATATAAAGACCTGCAAACCACCCGCCTCGGGGAGGGGCTGGCTTTGACGGGGAACCTGGGCGCCGCGGCGATGCACCGGAGTGCCTTTGCCGTGCGCGATTTCAAGGAACAGGCGCTGCGCGAAGGGGCGGCGGAAGTGTTTGCGTTCGCCACGGCGGCAGTCCGTTCGGCGAAGAACGGAAGCGATTTCGTGCGCCTCGTCAAGGATACGGCGGGGCTGAACGTGGACGTGATCTCGGGCGAAGAGGAAGCGGCGATCGGGCTTGCGGGCGCGCTCGGCGGCGCCGACGGCGGCATCATCGATGTGGGCGGCGGTTCGACCGAACTGACGGTGCGCGTCGGCGGTAAGATCGTCCGCGCGGCGAGCGTCGACGTCGGCGCGGTGCGGCTGTATGACCTTTGCGGCAGGGACAGGCAAAAACTTTGCTTGACGGCGCGGGAAAAACTGCGTCCGCTGCAAGGGGCGTGCGACGTGCCCGTATGCGGGATCGGCGGCACCGCCACCTCGCTCGGCGCGCTTGCGCTCGGACTGATGCGCTATGACCCGCGGAAAGTGGATGCTTTCGTCCTCACGGCGGATAAGACGGACGAATTGATCGAATGGATATTTGCCCGTTCTCCCGAAGAGATTGCAAGGCAGAGTTGTCTGCCGCTCCGCCGCGCGGAGATCATTGGCGGCGGCGCCGTTCTCATCCGCGAGAGCATGCGCCTCTTGTCCCTGCCGCAACTGACGGTCAGCGAACGGGACAACCTCGAAGGGTATCTCCTGCGGAGGACGGGACAATGAGACGGGGCGCGGAAAAGACGGTGCGTTTTCTCCTCGGCATTCTGTTTTTTGCGGGGCTGACGGCGGTCATGTGCGCCTGCTTCTTCGGCGGCGGCATGGCGGCGGCGGTTTTGCTGCTCGTCTGTTATGCCGCATCCCTCGTCCTGATGCCCGCGCTGCACGAGGCGGGGCATTTGATCTTTGGCGCGGCGGCGGGGTTCCGCCTTGTCGAGATCCGCTTTTCCTTTGTCAGGATCGTGCGCAAAGGGGACGGATTTTCCTTTGAAGCGGTCAATCCGCTCCTGACGGATACGGCGGGTTGCTGCCGCATGTATCCGACCAAAACCTCGGACATGGATACCCGCTTTCTTTGGTTTGCAGCGGGCGGCGTGCTCGTGCAGGCGGCATATCTCATCGTCTGCCTGCCCCTTTGCTTTGCGCTCGGCAACGCCTTTCTTTGGGCGACGGTCGGCGGTTCCTGCGTCTATTGCGCCTATCTTCTTTTTCTCAACCTGCTGCCTTTTTCGAGCGCGGAAGGGGAACACGACGGGGCGCTTTTGTGGGGGCTTTTGCGCCGCGACCCGTCGTCGCGGACGACGGTCGCGCTGTTGTGTCTGCAAGGGGAACTCTGCTTTGGCAAGACGCCCGGGGAAACGGACGGGGCATTGCTGTCCGGTCTGCCGCAACTGCCCGAAGACGACCCCGCTTTTGCAAGGCTGCAATATTACCGCTATCTCCGTTTTCTCGATTGCGGGGAAAAGGAGCAGGCAGTGAAAAGCATCACGCGGTTGGAAGTCTGCCTGGATTATATCGCGCAAGAGGATTTGCTTCCCGTCTTTGCCGAACTCACATATACCTATGCTTTTCTGCTTGCCGATAAACCGATGGCAGAACAATACCATGCCCGCATGGAACGGGAAGTAAACGGGGGATATGCCGCGGACGGGATGCGCGCGCGGGCGGCATATGCCTTTCTCTGCGGCGACGCCGCGCGGGCGGAAAGCCTGAAAGAGGAATACCGCCTCGCCGTTGCGCGCGAACCGCTCGAAGGGATACGGCGGATGGAAGAAAAATTGTTTGAAGAGTTGTACGGCGCCTGACGCCGTACTTTTTTTGCTGCCCGCAAAAGCCGCGGGAATTATTATTTGACAAATTGCAGACAAATATGGTATACTGTAAGGGAAAAATACGAACCACGCCTTTTGCGGCATCTTTTGTGCGTCTTGTCGTTCATCGTCTTTGCAATACGGCGGGTATTGCCGCATCCTCTTCACGGCAATCCATCTCAAAATCTTGCCGCAAAAGGTGCAAAGCAATCAAAAGCCGTATATTTTGCGGTCAGGC
>CALVZM010000067.1 GCA_944372515.1 uncultured Clostridia bacterium | reverse complement strand
AGAAAGGCTCCCTTTGGGATTTGGATAACGAAGACGTGCAGATCGTATTTTCCGATACTGCCGATGACGAAACGGACGTCCTCGTCGTCTATTTTTCGGCGACGGGCAACACGGAGCGCGTGGCAGGCTATATTGCCGAAACCACGGGCGGCGACATCTTTGAACTTGTCCCCGCCGATCCCTATACTTCCGATGACCTGCGCTGGACGGACGATGACAGCCGCGTGGTGCAGGAGCATGAAAACGAAGAACTGCAAAACAGCGTGGAACTCGTTTCTGCCACGCCCGAAAATTGGGATAGTTACGATACCGTGTTTATCGGCTACCCCATCTGGTGGGGCATTGCGGCTTGGCCCGTCAACGGCTTTATCACGGCAAACGATTTTACCGACAAAAACGTCGTGCCGTTCTGCACGTCATCCAGCTCCGGTTTGGGTGAAAGCGGCAGACTGCTTGCCGACATGGCGGGCGAAGGAAATTGGCTGGAAGGTCATAGGTTCCGTTCAAGCGCATCAGAAAGCGACGTGACGGATTGGCTCGGCGATCTCGGTATCATTGGGTAAGGCGGCAAATGCGATGAGTAAAATCAAAAAGCGTATGATCATAATAATTTCCATTGTACTGGCTGTTATAATCGTTCTTGCCATAGCGGGATATTTTGTATTGCGGCACTTCACCGCGCCCGCCCGTCAGCCGGGCGAAATAACGGCGGACGCCGTAGTACAAACGGATAAAGGCGTATTGCAGGGGCGGAAAAATAACGGCGTATATAACTTCCTCGGCGTAGAATATGCCGTAGCCGAAAAGCTCTTTCAGCCCGCCGAAGGGGTCGGGCCGTGGGAAGGCGTAAAAGACGCCACCGAATACGGGCCTTCCTCCATGCAGTCCAACTTTTTGGGCGACTTCGGGGCGTGGGTATCGGGCGTGAAGTACGATAACAACTGCCAGAACCTCAATATTTGGGCGCCCGAAAATGCGGAAAATGCGCCCGTCATGGTATGGCTGCACGGCGGCGGTTTTTCTACGGGTTCCGCCTATGCCATGGCCGCCTATAACGGCGAAAACCTTGCCCGCACGCAGAACGTGGTAGTCGTCAGCGTCAATCACCGCCTCAATATTCTGGGGCATTTAGACCTATCCGCCTATGGCGAAGAATACCGCTATTCGGCGAATGTAGGAATATACGATATTGTACAGTCCCTCGAATGGATACAGCGCAACATTTCCGCATTCGGAGGCGACCCCGATAACGTAACGCTGTTCGGGCAGTCGGGCGGCGGCGCTAAAATTCTTGCGTTAATGACTTCGCCCTACGCAAAAGGACTGTTCGATAAAGCCATCGTACAGAGCGGCGCGACCGAAACGGTGGGCGTTTCCTTTACGGAAGCCGAAGCCTCGCGCGCACTTACGGAAAACATTTTGGGGCGGCTGGACATAAGCGGCGACAATATCGGCGAGATACAAAACGTGTCCTACCGCGACATGATGCGGGCGGGCGATGCCGCCCTTGCGGAAGTCGGCGCGCAATTTTCCATTCCTGCGCCCTTCGGCGGTTACGGCATGGAGTGGGAACCCGTCGTAGACGGCGACTTTATTCCCTCGCACCCCGTCACCGAAGACGGTTTTGCCGAAAACGGCAGGGATATTCCCCTCCTGATCGGCAGCAACCTGTACGAATGGACGCGCTATATGTCGAGCGAACAGGTAGACGTCACGCCCGAAATCGAGGCTGAGTTCCAATCGGCATATCCCAACGAGCCGATATCCGACGCGCGCTATACCGATACTCTCATCCGCCTGCCCATGCTCAAGATCATGTCGCACAAGGCAGACCAAAAGGGCGCAAACGTGTATTCGTATCTCTATACCTACGGTACTTCCAACCACGGCGCGGAGATAGCCAACGTGTTCGCCAACGGCAGCGGCTATATGAGCGATACCATGTCGCAGATCTGGGCGAACTTTGCAAGGACGGGCGTGCCTTCTGCTGAAAACTTACCCGAATGGGAAACTTATACCCGCGAAAGCGGCGCGTGTATGATACTTGATGAAGAATGCTATCTTGCCCACCATCACGACGATGCGCTTATGAAGCTGATAAAACCCGATTATGTATGGTAAAAGGAGCGTTGAGATGAAAAAATTTAAGTGGCTGTTTATTCTCCTTGCAATGATGCTTTGTATGACGGCATTTGCCGCTTGCGGCGCGCCGGAAGACCCTCCCGTTGCGGAAGTCCCCGCCGAACCCGGCTATACGGCGGAAGCTCCCGGCGAAGGGCCTGCAAGCGCGTCGGATATTACTTCCGTCGGCGGCGTTCCTCTCGTAACGCTCAACAACGGCGTGCAGATGCCGCGCTTTGGGCTGGGAACGCAGATACAGGAGCTGGAAAGCGGCGATTTAGGCATTCTCAATCAGACCGCGCGCGAGTCGGTGACCGCCGCATTGCAGGCGGGATACCGCCATCTGGATTCGGCGCACGGCTATATGAATGAGCGCGGCGTCGGTCAGGGCATCGTAGACAGCGGCGTTCCGCGCGAAGAAATTTGGCTGACCAGCAAACTTTGGCCGAGCGAATACGATAATGCCTATGAAGCGATCGATGATATGCTGGAACGCTTTCAGACGGATTATCTCGATCTTGTCTATCTGCACCACCCCGCCGGCTCCATCTCAGATATCGAGAGTGCATGGCGCGATCTGGAACGGGCATACCGCGAGGGTAAAATACGCGCCCTCGGCATCAGCAACTTCGACAACCGCATGGAGGCATTCAACGCCATTATGGACGAAGAGATCAAGCCGCAGATCATGCAGATCGAGTGCCACCCCTTTGCACAGCGCATCGAGGCGCGCGAACTTGCCGAACGGTATAACATTCAGGTGGAGTGCTGGTATCCTTTGGGACATGCCGACCAAAGGCTGTTGAACAGCGATACGCTGGAAGCGATCGCCTCTGCGCACGGCAAAAGCGTGGTGCAGGTCATCATCTGCTGGCACATTCAGGAGGGATTTTCGGTAATACCCGGTTCCACCAATCCCGACCATATCCGCGAAAATATCGACATCTTTGACTTCGAGCTGACGGATGAAGAAATGGCGCAGATACGCGCCATGGACGAGGGCGAAAACGGCAGATTTTTTAATATAAATTATGACGGGTTTATGGGGAATTACTTCGTCAATAATCCGCCTCGCGAATGGAACGGCGAGTTTACCAATTAAATTTAGGAGAATAAATCTATATGAAAAAGGTATTGATACTTTCGGGCAGCCCCAGAAAGGGCGGCAATTCGGATATACTATGCGACCAATTCGCAAAGGGCGCGCAGGAAGCGGGCAACAAAGTGGAAAAAATTCGCGTTGCCGATAAAAAGATAGACTACTGCCGCGCCTGCTACTATTGCCGCGACCATGCGGGCGAATGCGCTATCAAGGACGACATGGCGGAAGTCTTGCAGAAGATGATAGAAGCCGACGTCATCGTCCTTGCAAGCCCCGTCTATTTCTATTCGATAGACGCACAGCTCAAAGCCGTCATCGACCGCACCGTCGCGCGCTGGCTGGAAGTAAAAAATAAGGAATTCTATTACATAGCGACTTGTGCCGAAGAAGACAAGGGCGCCACGCTGACAACTCTCGACTGTTTCCGCGGCTACGCCGACTGCGTGGAAGGCGCCAAGGAATGTGGCGTGATATACGGCACGGGCGTGTATGAAAAGGGTAAGATCGTCGGCGCTCCGGCATACAGGGAAGCCTACGAGATGGGCAGGAAGGTCTGATATGCACGAGCGCGTTTTAGGAAAAGACTTGCGTGTTTCCGCAGTTGGCTTGGGCTGTATGGGCTTTTCGCACGCATACGGCGCGCCTACGGAAAAGAGCGAAGCGGTCAAAACGCTGCGAGATTCGCTCGACCTCGGCTATACCTTTTTCGATACAGCCGAATGCTACGGCCCGCATACGAATGAAGAGATCGTCGGGGAAGCGTTCGCGCATTGCCGGGATAAGGTCGTTCTTGCCACAAAATTCGGTGTGACGCACGCGCCAAACCGCTCTCTCATCATGGACAGCCGCCCCGAGACCATCCGCAAATCGGTCGAAGGCTCGCTTAAACGCTTAAAGACAGACCATATCGACCTCTATTATCAGCACCGCATCGATCCAAAAATCGCGCCCGAAGAAGTCGCTGCGGTCATGGCGGAACTCATAAAAGAAGGTAAGATCACGCATTGGGGCATATCGGAAGCAAACGAAGCGTATTTGCGCCGCGCAAATGCCGTCTGCCGCGTTACGGCGATCCAGAACCGCTATTCCATGATGTACCGCGACTACGAAAAGCTGTTTTCCGTTTTGGAAGAGTTGAACATCGGCTTTGTCGCTTTTTCTCCCCTTGCCAACGGCTTGCTTTCCGAACAGTACGACCGTTACAGCCGGTTTGAAAACGGAGATTACCGCGCGGATATGCCGCAGTTTCAGCCGCCGGCATTCGATGAAAACGCGGAACTGTTCCGCCTTCTTTCCCTCATCGCGGCGGAAAAGAAAGCCTCGCCCGCACAAATAGCGCTCGCGTGGATGCTCTGCAAAAAGCCGTATATCGTACCCATCCCCGGTTCGCGCAAGATACACCGTCTTTACGAAAACGCGAAGGCTGCGGACATCCTTTTATCGGAGAGCGAAGTCTGTGAACTTGACAGGGCATTGAATGTCGTCGGAATGTCGGCGGTGTTCGGCGGGCACACGGCAAAATAAATCTTTTTACTATGGTATGCGCTATGCGAAATTTAAGAAAATTTTTACCTCTTATATTACTTCTTTGTGTGCTGTTTTGCCTTTCCGCCTGCGGGCAGACGGAAAGGCCGCCCACGCATGACGGCGATATTCCCTCCGAGCAGCAACCCTCTCTTCCGCCGCAGACGGGCGATGACGAACTTTACGGCGAAGTTACTGCCGGGACGGAACTTTATCGCGGGTTTATTCTGGATAACGTCTATCATTCCCCCGAAGACGGCGATATCCACTTCAACCTGTATGTGCCGCAAAGTTACGACGGGATCGAGCCGTATGCGCTGTTTATGACCCTGCCGGGATATGAGGGGCTGTACCGCTTCGGCGCGGGCGCAAACCTGCGTGCAGAGGCGTTCGCCTTTGAAGCGCAGAGGTATAACGACAAAATGATAATCCTTGCTCCGCAACTCAATGATTGGGGCAGCACCTCGGCAAATCAGGCGGTGGCGCTCATCGAATATTTTATCGGCAACTACAATATTGACGAAAGCCGCGTCTATGCCAACGGTTATTCCGGCGGCGGAGAGACGCTTTCGCTTGTAATGGATCGCCGCCCCTATCTGTTTGCGGCAATTCTGCATGTCAGCTCGGTGTGGGACGGCGATATTGCGAATGTGGCGGAAAGCCATGTGCCCGTCTATTTCTTTATCGGCGAAAGCGACGAATACTATGGCTCTGCGCGCATTATCTCCACATATGAACAGCTCATACCTCTCTATGATGCGCAGGGGCTTACCGCAGAAGAGATTGCCGAACTTACTGTTCTTGATGTGAAAGACGACAACTATTTCCACTCGGTAGGCGCGCCAAATCAGCACGGCGGCGGTGGATATGCCGCTTATGATGAAGAGGTCATGGGTTGGCTGTTTTCACACAGCAAGGAGGCCGCGACTACGGCAGACTATACTTTGAATACACGTATTTCCGACGTCGTTTCCGACCCCATATTCGGCGAATACAGCAGGCTTATCTTCCCCGTAAACGGGGCATATTACGGGGGTAATACGCTGGGCGACCTCACTTTGACGTGGTACAGCCATATCGACCCGAACAAGACGGTGGAAATATGCAACTATCTCAAAACGCAGGCGGCAAGCGGACAGACGATTTTTTACGACATCTATACCGAGGCAGAAAAAACCGCCGATCCGAGCCTTGCAAATACGGGACTATTCTTCTTTCGCGGAAATGCGGGCGCTCCCTTTGCCGTCACTTGCGCGGGCGGAGGGTTTGCCTATGTTGCCGCCATGCACGACAGCTTTCCACACGCTTTGGAACTTTCCAAACGCGGCTACAACGCCTTTGCCGTCATCTATCGCCCCGGCCGGCAGACGGCTTACGAAGATTTAGCGCGGGCGCTCTCCTTTATCTTTGAAAATGCCGAAGAATTAGGCGTAGATACAAACGGCTACTCCCTTTGGGGCGGCAGCGCGGGCGCAAGAATGGCTGCCGAACTCGGCTCTTACGGCGCGGCGTATTACGGCGGAGCAGACATTCCCAAGCCCGCTGCGGTCGTCATGCAATATACCGGACACAGCGATTACAATCCCGATGGCGAGCCCGCCACGTTTGCTTGCGTCGGCGATTCGGACGGCATTGCAAATTGGCGCACCATGCAGCGACGTATTGAAACGCTCATCGCCATGGGCGTTCCCACCGAATTTCACCTCTATCAAGGTTTGGGGCACGGTTTTGGTTTGGGAACCGGCACCGTTGCCGAAGGCTGGTTCGACCTCGCCGCAAACTTTTGGGAAGATAACAGATGAACAGGAGGAGCACTTATGAAAATAAAACAAACGGCAGGCAGAGATGCCTTGAATGATTTCGCACCCGAATTTGCACGGTTGAACGATGACGTGCTTTTTGGGGAAGTATGGTCGAGGGATGAACTTCCCTTGAAAATTCGTTCGATCATTACGATCAGCGCTCTCGTAAGCAAAGGACTGATAGACGTATCGTTCCGCCATCATTTGGAAATGGCAAAAAAGAACGGCGTTACAAGGCAGGAAATGGCGGAAATTCTGACGCATCTCGCTTTTTACGCAGGGTGGCCCAACGCTTGGGCTGCGTTCCGCATGGCAAAAGAAGTATATGCAGACGGCGATGCCCCTCACGGCGGAATGTTCGGGATGGGCACCGAAAACACGGCGTTCGCAAACTTCTTTATCGGCAAGTCTTACTTGAAGCCGCTCACCGATCCCAAACAGACGGTGTTTATGGCAAACGTCACATTTGAACCGGGCTGCCGCAATCATTGGCACACCCATCATGCCGACAAAGGCGGCGGTCAGGTTCTCTTGTGCGTCGAAGGGAAAGGCTGGTATCAGGAATGGGAAAAGCCCGCACAAGAACTTCATGAAGGCGACGTCGTTACGATCCCCGCAAACGTCAAGCATTGGCATGGAGCAGCAAAAGATAGCTGGTTTTCGCATATCGCCGTCGAAGTCCCCGGCACAAACACGCAGACCGAATGGCTGGAACAAGTATCCGGCGAGGAATACGCGAAACTATGAAATGCAAAAAATCGCCAAAGAATAGTACGGTCTCGCCGTAAATTTATGTAGAGTACAGGTAATTAAAATGAAACTGTATGTATCTTGCCCCCTATGCGGGCATAGGCTGTGTAAAGCAGAAAACGGCTCGAATGTGGATATCAAATGCCAACGTTGCAATAAAATCATTAGTGTTCAGGTGGTTGCAAACCAAATCCGGGCCGTACCCGCAGAACGATATACAAGTGAACAGGAAATACAAAAGACCGTTGCCGGAAAGCCCGCGCAGCGGTCTTTCCTTTAATCGCTATCATTGCTGAAATTATAGACAGCACACGCAGAAATATATCAGCCTCCGTTGTTGTAAACTATTTACAGAGGTTGATATATTATGTTGAGTTCAAAAGAGCTTTATGAAAGGAATGGACTACATCGAATATAACTTCAAAGCACATCGCCGTCAGGTTTCCCATCAGATCACATACTTCAACGACAGGTTTGGCCGCTCTGATTTTCGCCCCATCGAGGACAGGCGAATGCTCGGCGGTGCAATCGCCTATATCGTCAAATATCTGGAAAAGACCGGCGAAAAGATAGTCTATTCCAAAGGACTGCCGCAGTATTTTGTCTCGGACGTCATGGACGAGGACGTCGTATGTCCGTTTGGGCTGGAAGATAAAAAGCTGCTCTTATATGATGACTTCCTGTGCTGGGACGAAGGCTGCCTCATAGGTACGGTGAGCAAAGAAACCATTGACCTGATGCCAAAATCTAATTGAAATCAAAGGCATAACAACTATTGACTTGTGGCTGAATATGGTGTATAATATAGACACAGAATAGTATGGAGGTAAAACACAATGACGATCATTCCCATGAGAGACTTAAAAGATACCGTGGAAATAGAACGGCGCTGCATGGAAGAAAAAGGCCCCGTCTTTGTTACGAAAAACGGGTACGGAAAGCTGGTCGTAATGGATATCGAGTATTACGAACAGACCATGCGGAAAATCTACGAGGCAAAACAGATCAACGAAGGGCTTTCCGACCTTGCAAACGGCAAGACGGTTGACGGCGACGCTGTAAAGCAAAGGTTGGCGGCAAAGTATGGCATCTGAATACGGATATCGGTTCACCGAACAAGCAGAAACGGACTTGTCCGGCATTCTGCAATACATCAGCGAAGATCTTTCCAATCCGAGCGCGGCAACGGCTCTCGGACGAAAGGTGTTTGAAAATATCGACGCCATCCGGCACTTTCCGCAATCGG
>CALVZM010000066.1 GCA_944372515.1 uncultured Clostridia bacterium | reverse complement strand
TTCGGATTTCTCTGATTTGCTATACCCCAACATTTGACTTTGAGCCAAAAAAAATGTACGGATCATGCGTCCGTACATTTTTTTGTTTCATATTCGGTATGCCTCGCGATCTGCGGGGAAAAGGTCATTTCCGTTCGGAGAGGGGCACATATTCCTGCCGTTCGCCGATGGCGACATAGGCGGGGCGGATGATCTTATCCATGTTGACCAATTCTTCCATGCGGTGGGCGCTCCAACCGACCACGCGCGCCATGGCAAAGATGGGGGTGAAGAGTTCTTCGGGAATGTTCAGCATGCTGTAAACGAAGCCCGAATAGAAGTCCACGTTGGCGCTGACCCCTTTATAAATGTGCCGTTTTTCGGCGATGAGTTTTTTGGCGAGCCGTTCGACGGAGAAATAGAGGCGGTAGTCCTTGCCGCGTCCCTTTTCGTGCGCGAGTTGCTCCACAAATTCCCTGAACACGTCCGCGCGCGGGTCGGAAAGGGAATAGACGGCGTGCCCCATGCCATAGATCAAGCCCGATTTATCGAACGCCTGTTTGTCGAGGATTTTGGAAAGATAGGCTTCCAATTCTTCCTCGTCGTCGGTGTCCCTGACGTGTCTTTTGATGTCCCGCATCATCTGCACCACGCGGATGTTCGCGCCGCCGTGCTTGGGACCTTTGAGCGAGCAGAGCGCCGCCGCCATGACCGAATAGGTGTCCGAGCCCGAAGAGGTTACCACGCGCGCGGTGAAAGCCGAATTGTTGCCGCCGCCGTGCTCCATGTGCAAAATCAGCGCGGTGTCGAGCACTTTGGCTTCGAGCGGGGAATACTGTTTGTCGGGACGGAGCATGCGCAGAATGTTTTCCGCGGTGGAAAGTTTCTTGTCGGGGTTATGGATGAACAGGCTTTCCCCCTTGCCGTAGTGGTCGTAAGCGTTGTAGCCGTACACGGCGAGCATGGGGAAGAGGGCGATGAGTTTCAGGCACTGCCTTAAAACATTGGGCAGGGACAGGTCGTTGAGGTTCTTGTCGTAATATGCCAGCGTGAGGACGCTCTTGGTGAGCGAACTCATGATGTCCTCGGGCGGCGCCTTCATGATGACGTCGCGGGTGAAATTGACGGGCAGCACGCGGCTGTCGTTGAGGATCTGCCTGAATTCATCCAGATCGTGCGCATTGGGCAGCACGCCGAAGAGGAGCAGATAAGCCGTTTCTTCAAACCCGGGGCGGTTGTCCTGCAAGAACCCCTGGATGAGCCGTTTCACGTCGATGCCGCGGTAATAGAGTTCGCCGTTGCAGGGGGTCTTTACGCCGTCCACCGTTTTGAATGCATTGATCTCGGAAATATGCGTCAAGCCCGCCACGACGCCGTTGCCGTTCTTGTCGCGCAGTCCCCGCTTGACGTTGTACTTGTCGTACAGCGGCAATGCCGTGTCATCCTTCTTGTGGAAGAGTTCGGATTGTCTTTGGGTGTAATCGAGAATTTCCTGGTGGGTCATATGCATGATGTATAGCCTCCTTTTACGGTTATTTTTGAGTGAACAGATTGTTTTGAACCACCCATGCCCGAAAAGAACGGATGATCGGTGATATTATAGGGTGTTCGTTGTTTCAGATGTTATAATTTCTCGCGCCGAAGAGGGAAGTGCCGAGCCGTACCATATTGCTCCCGCCTTCCAGGCAGAGCCTGTAATCCCCGCTCATGCCCATGGACAGGAAGGCGATGTTTTCGTCGTTTTCTTTCGCCTTTTCATACAGTGTCCGCATTTTCCGCACGAGGGAGAGCAGATATTCCCGTTCTCCCGCGAGCGGCAGCATCGCCATGAACCCGCGCACGCGCAGTCCCTGCATGCCGCGTATTGTTTCATAGGCGGCAAAAGCCGTATCATAGTCAAAGCCGCTCTTGCTCTCTTCGCAGCCGATATTGACCTCAATGAGCACGTCGGAAACGAGGTTTGCTCTTTGCGACCGCTTTGCCAACGCTTCGGCGAGTTCCATGCGGTCGCAGGATTGATAGAGCCACGTCTTTCCGATGAGATATTTGATCTTATTGAGTTGCAAATGCCCGATGAAGTGTCGGTTGGCGCCCTGCACGGCGTCATACTTATCGCGGAATTCCTGAACGCGGTTTTCTCCGATGTCGGTGATGCCCGCGCGTATGGCTTCGTTAATTTCTTCGGGCGTGCGCGTCTTGGTCGCCGCGACGAGTGTTACGGGTTCGTGAAAGCAATTGCCTTCGGCGAGTTCTTTGAGTATCTGTTGTACGTTTTCTGTAATGCTCATAATCTTTTTTTGATGTGGTGCCGCCCCTCGGGGAAACGGTACTGCTTGCAGCAAGGCTTTTTTGCCTTGCGTAACACGGGTGTCGAGAGGGCGTAACGCCCTTTTGCGGGGTTCAAGGGGCAGCGCCCCTTGGGAATTGAGCCCATAAGCAAGCCGTTCGGCTTGCGATTCTATCGCCCGTTCGGGCGATGGTTGCGGAGCCGTGCTCCGCGCATAAAAGGGTTACTTTATTCGCGGGAACGCCGTTCCCGCACCCTTGCCAAAGGAGCCGCGCTCCTTTGGAATCCTGTGTTAGCGCCCGTTCGGGCGGTCAGGCTTTTTCGATGTGCTCCACGAGCAGGCGGCGCATTTCGCTGCCCTTGACGCGGGTCATGCCCGCGCTCATGATGTCGGCGGTGCGATAGCCTTTATCGAGCACTTTATCCACGGCGCGTTCGATGGCGTTCGCCTCTTCATAAAGACCGAAAGAGTCGCGCAGCATCATGGCGCCCGCCAGCACGGTCGCAATGGGATTGGCGATATCCATGCCCGCAATGTCGGGGGCGGAGCCGTGAATGGGTTCATACAGCCCGCATTTGGTGTCGCCGAGTGAGGAGGAGGACAGCATGCCGATGGAACCGGTGATCATTGCCGCTTCGTCCGAGAGGATGTCGCCGAAGATGTTGCTCGTTACGATGACGTCGAACTGCGAGGGGTCTTTGACAAGTTGCTGCGCGGCGTTGTCCACCAGCATGTCGACGAGTTCCACGTCCGGGTAGTTTTCGGCGACTTCATGCACCGTCTTGCGCCACAAGCGGGAAGAATCGAGGACGTTGGCTTTATCGATGGAAGTTACCTTCTTTCTTCTGCCGCGCGCCATTTCAAAGGCGATCTTGGCAATGCGGGAGACCTCTTTGACGGAGTATTGCTCGGTGTCCCAGGCATATTCGCCCATGTCGGGATCGACGCCGCCGCCGCGTTTGCCGAAGTAGATGCCGCCGATGAGTTCGCGGACGATGACGAGGTCCATGCCCTTGTCCGCGATGTCTTTGCGCAGGGGGGACGCGCCTGCCAGCGCGGGGAAGAGGCGGGCGGGGCGGACGTTGGAATAGAGCCCCATGGCTTTTCGGATGCCCAAAAGACCCGCTTCGGGGCGTTTGTTGCCGGGCAGAGAGTTGATGAACGGGTCGTCCACCTTCACGCCCACCGCGCCCAGCAGCACGGAATCGGACGCAAGGCACTTTTTCACCGTTTCTTCGGGGAGAGGCTCGCCCGTTTCGCGGATGGCGCATGCGCCCATCAGGCAGTGTTCAAAGGTAAATTCATGACCGTACAGCGCGGCGACTTTTTCAAGCGCTTCCACGGCGGCGTCGGTGATCTCGGGACCGATGCCGTCGCCCGCCAATACAACGATGTGTTTTTTCATAGATGATATGACTCCTTGCAGATAGATGCCGCCCATGCCCGTAAAAGAAGGGGAAAAGGGCGCTTATTTGTTCAGATTTTTTTGGATGTGTTTCATCAGCCCGCCGTCGTCGATGATGGCTTGGATGAAGGGCGGAAAGGGTTCGGCGGTGAAGGATTTTCCCGTCGTTTCGTTGACGATGACGCCCGCGGCAAGGTCGCAGGACACAACGTCGCCCGCGGCGATGTTTTTGACCGCTTCGGGGCATTCCAGGATGGGCAGCCCGATGTTGATGGCGTTGCGGTAAAAGATGCGCGCAAAGGAATTGGCGATGACGAGGGAAACGCCGCTCGCCTTGATGGCGATGGGCGCGTGTTCGCGCGAGGAGCCGCAGCCGAAGTTATCTTCCGCCACGATGATGTCGCCCTTTTGTACCTTTTTCACGAAGTCCTTGTCGATGTCCTCCATGCAGTGAGAGGCAAGTTCCGCCTCCGAAGTCGTGTTGAGGTAGCGCGCGGGGATGATGACGTCCGTGTCCACGTCGTTGCCGTATTTGAAAACTCTGCCTTGTACTTTCATGCCGTTTTCTCCTTTGCCTTAAAGCATATCGGGCGTGGCGATCTTGCCCGCCACCGCGCTCGCCGCCGCCACATAGGGGGAAGCGAGGTAAATTTCACTCGTGATGTGTCCCATGCGTCCCACGAAATTGCGGTTGGTCGTGGAAACGCAGCGTTCGTTTTCCGCCAGGATGCCCATGTGCCCGCCCAGACAGGGACCGCAGGTGGGGGTGGAAACGACGGCGCCCGCTTCGATGAATATGTCGACCAGCCCTTCGTGCACGGCTTGCAGGTAGATGGTCTGCGTGGCGGGGATGATGATGCAGCGCACCTGCGGGGAAACCTTTCTGCCTTTGAGCACTTCCGCCGCAATGCGCAGGTCGGAGATGTGTCCGTTGGTGCAGGAGCCGATGACCACCTGATCGATCTTCCGTTCGTCCCATTCCTCAGGCGTCTTGGTGTTTTCAGGCAGGTGCGGGAAGGAAACGGTCGGCTTTAATTGACTCAGATCGATCTCGATGACCTTTTCATAGGGTGCGTCCGCGTCGGCGGCATATTCGACGGGCGTGCGTTTGAAATGCTCCTTCATATACGCCCGCGTAACGTCGTCAACGGGGAAGATGCCGTTTTTCGCGCCCGCTTCGATCGCCATGTTGCAGACGGTGAAACGGTCGTCCATGGAGAGGTATTGCACCCCGTCGCCCGAAAATTCCATGGACCTGTACAGCGCGCCGTCCACGCCGATCATGCCGATGATGTGCAGGATGATGTCCTTACCCGTGATGTATTTTGCGGGCTTGTTTTTCAGCACGAAGGAGATCGCCGCGGGGACTTTGAACCAGGCGGACTGCGTCATCATGCCCGCCGCCATGTCCGTCGAGCCGACGCCCGTCGAAAAGGCGCCCAGCGCACCGTATGTACAGGTATGCGAATCGGCGCCGATGACCAGATCGCCCGCCCCGACGAGCCCCTGTTCGGGCAAAAGGGCATGCTCAATGCCCATGCGTCCCACGTCGAAGAAATTTTCGATCTTCTGTTGCCCTGCAAATTCGCGCACCGTCTTGCACTGCATGGCGGCTTTGATGTCCTTGTTGGGCGTGAAGTGGTCCATGACCAGCGCGATCTTGCCCGGGCAGGCAACGCATTTTGCGCCCGCTTTGTCAAACTCTTTGATGGCGACGGGGGCGGTGATGTCGTTTGCGAGCACCATATCCAGTTTGGCTTCGATCAGTTGTCCCGCCTTGACGCTCGCCAATCCCGCATGCGCCGCCAGAATTTTCTGCGACATTGTCATTCCCATAAAATCTTACCTCGCATTCGTAATAAAAAATGGATTATACCGTATCAGTTTATCATTTTTTCTTCCGTTTGTCAAGTAAATGCGGTCGCCCGCGCGCGTAAGGCGTGAGAGCGGACGGTAAAAAATCGGTAAAAACGGGGGGACGGCAAAAAAATCCCGCCGCGGGGTGCGGCGGGAAAATGCGGTGTCTTTGTTTTGTCAGATGGCGGTATAGCCGCCGTCCACGGCGATGTTCTGTCCGTTGACATAGGAAGAAGCGGGGGAAGCGAGGAAGAGCGCGCAGGTGTCGAGTTCTCCTTCCTTGCCGTACCGTCCGATGGGGATGGCGCCCTTGGCATAGGCGGCGAACCATTCGGTTTCCAGAGTTTCCTTGGTGAGCGGCGTCCAGAAATACCCGGGGCAGATGGAATTGACGGTGATGCCGTCCTTGCCCCATTCGGCGGCGAGCGCGCGGGTCAGGTTGACCACACCGCCCTTGGCGGCATGATAGGGCGCGCAGGTGGCTGCCATGTTGCCCACCAGCCCGTACATGGACGCGATGTTGATGATGCGGCCGTATTTCCGTTTGAGCATTTCTTTGGCAAACTCTCTCGCGCAGATGAAGGAGCCGAAGAGGTCGATCTTCAATTCGTTGTTGAACTGTTCGTCGGTGATGTCCACGGCGGGGGCGACGGCACCCGTGCCCGCGTTGTTCACCAAAATGTCCACTCTGCCGAAGGCGTCCACGGTGGCTTTGACCGCCGCTTTCACCTTTTCGGTGTCGGTGATGTCGCAGGCGACGGCAAGCGCTTTGACGCCGAATTCCTTTTCAATGGCGGCAGCGTTTTCGTCGAGCAGGTTTTTTCTCCGTGCAATGAGCACGATGTTTGCGCCCTGCGAGGCAAACGCCTTTGCCATCTGCACCCCGAGTCCCGTGGATGCACCCGTTACGACGGCGACTTGTCCCGTCAGGTCGAAGTAGTTTTTCATGTTTCAAATTCCTCCGTATCAATGATTTCCGATTTTTTCAAATCTTTTTTCATTATAGCACTCTTTCTTTCAAAAGTCAACATCGCCGTGCACAAAAAGACGGCGGGCGGGGGAATATTTTTTATAACGAAGCGGGGACTTCCGCAAAGAGGCGGAAGTCCCCGTCCGGACGTTGAAAGACCGATTTTGTTACTTTTTGAACACCGCGCCTTCGGACGCCGAGGCGACCTGGCTGCGGTAGCGTTTCAGATACCCTTCCACGGGGCGCATGGCAGGCACGAATTTTTCGCGGCGGCGGGCGATCTCTTCGTCCGGCACTTTGAGTTCGATCTTGCAGGCGGGGATATCGATGGCGATGGTGTCGCCCTCTTCGACCAAGCCGATGAGCCCGCCGACGGCGGCTTCGGGGCAGACGTGTCCGATGGCGGCGCCCCGCGTCGCGCCCGAAAATCTGCCGTCCGTGATGAGTGCGACGTCCGTGCCCAGCCCCGCGCCCACGATGGCGGAGGTGGGAGAAAGCATTTCGCGCATGCCGGGACCGCCCATGGGACCTTCGTAGCGGATGACCACGACGTCGCCCTTGTTGATCTTGCCGCCCGCAATGGCTGCCATTGCTTCCTCTTCGGAGTTAAAGACCCGCGCGGGACCGCTGTGCACGTACATTTTGGGGTCGACGGCGCTCTTTTTGACGACCGAGCCTTCCAGGGCGAGGTTGCCTTTGAGGATGGCGAGCCCGCCGTAAGGGGAATAGGGATCGGAGAGGGGACGGATGATTTCGGGATTTTTGACGCACGCTCCCGCAATGACCTCGTGCATGGTTTTGCCTGAAACGGTCAGGACGGAAGTGTCGAGGTAGCCGCCCTCTTCCAACTCTTTGAGCACGGCGGAAATGCCGCCCGCTTCGTTGAGTTCTTCGATGTAATGTTCGCCCGCGGGCGCCAGACGGCAGACGTTGGGAGTTTTTGCCGAGATCTCGTTCATCGTGTCGATGGAGATCTGCGTCTTGTCCAGCCCCAACTCGTTGGCAACCGCCAGAAGGTGCAAAACGGTGTTGGTGGAAGCGCCGATGGCGCAGTCGACCTTTTCGGCATTCTTGATCGCCGCGGGGGTCATGATGTCGCGGGGACGGATATTTTTTTCGATGAGGTGCATCACGGCTTCGCCCGCTTCTTCGGCGAGCGCGAGGCGGGCGGAGTAGGGCATGGGTATCGTGCCGTTGCCGGGCAGCGCCATGCCGAGCGCCTCGGTGATGCAGTTCATGGAATTGGCGGTGAACATGCCCGAGCAGGAGCCGCAGGACGGGCAGGCGGTGCATTCAAACTCGTGCAGTTCGTCCTTGTCGATGATGCCCGCGTTATACGACCCCACCGCTTCGAACATGGTGGACAGGGAGAGTTTTTTTCCATCCTTTCTGCCCGCCAGCATGGGACCGCCCGAGCAGAAGATCGCGGGGACGTTGACGCGCGCCGCCGCCATCAGCATGCCGGGCACGATCTTGTCGCAGTTGGGGATGAACACCACGCCGTCGAAGTGGTGCGCCTTGATGAGGATCTCCGCGCTGTCCGCGATGATTTCGCGGGAGGGCAGGGAATAGCGCATGCCCTCGTGTCCCATGGCAATGCCGTCGCATACGCCGATGGAGGGCACGATGACCGGCTTGCCGCCCGCGGCGGTAACGCCGTCGCAGACGCGCTTTGCAATGCGGTCGAGCATCATGTGCCCGGGGATGATCTCGCTCTGGGCGCAGATGACGCCGACGAGGGGCTTTTTCATTTCGCTTTCCGACCAACCGAGGGCGCGCAGCAGGGAGCGCTGCGACGCCATGGCGGTGCCGTCAGAATAGATATTGTTCATAGCCGTTTTTACTCCTTAAAAAATCCGTTCTTAAATGCGTTCGTTGTAATCGAGCATGTCTTTGATGCATCTGTCGCCGCGGGAAATGGCGGTTACGCCCGTGCGCGCCATTTCGAGGATGCCGTAATCCTTGACCATGTTGATGAAGCCGTCGAGTTTATTGGATTCGCCCGTCAGTTCGATGACCATGGAAGTGGGATAGAGGTCGTCCACTTTGGCGCGGAAGATCTGACAGATCTGATAGATCTCGGCGCGCTTTTCGGCGGGGGCATTGACCTTGATGAGCAGCAGTTCGCGGAAAATGGCGTTCTTGGCTTCGACGTGGATGATCTTTTTGACGTCGATGAGTTTATCCATCTGCTTCATCATCTGTTCGAGCATATAATCGTCCCCGTTCAGGACGATGGTCATGCGCGAAAGGGTGGGGTCTTCCGTCGCGCAGACGGAGAGGGAATCGATGTTATAGGCGCGGCGGGAGAAGAGGGAAGAGACCCGCATCAAAACGCCGCTCTTGTTGGAAACCAAAGCACTGATGGTATATTGCATATTCTTCTTTTCTCCTCGTTAATCCATTTTATTCATGACCGTATCGTACGTCGCGTTGGGTTTGATCATGGGCAGCACGTTTTCGTCCGGACCGATGACGCAGTCGACGAGTACGGGGGAAGGGGTGGCAAGCGCTTCTTTGAGCACGGGCACGATGTCTTCTTCCTTGGCGATGGTCATGCCTTTGGCGCCGAAGGCTTCGGCAAACTTGACGTAATCGGTCTTTTTCCGGATGTCCGTCTGCGAAAATCTCCTGCCGTAGAAAATTTTCTGCCATTGCCGCACCATGCCCAGGGCTTTGTTGTTCATTAAAAGAATGGTGATGGGCAGATTCTGCGTAACGGCGGTGGAAAGTTCGTTGAGGTTCATGTTGAAAGAGCCGTCGCCCGTAACCATGATGACGTGTTTGCCCGTACCCATGGCTGCGCCGATGGCGGCGCCGAAGCCGTAACCCATCGTGCCCAGCCCGCCGCTCGAACAGAGCGAACGGGGCGTTTCAAAGGGATAGTATTGCGCCGTCCACATCTGGTGCTGACCGACGTCGGTGGCGACCACCGTGTCCTTGGGCGCCAGTTTTGCCGCCGCCGTCAGGATCTTATACGCCATGACCGAACCGTTGTAGTCGATGATGTCTTTTTTCTTGCGTTCCGCGCATTCCTTCATCCATTCGGCATGGTTTTGCCGGGGCAGCGCGGCGTTGAGGGTTTTGAGCGCTTCTTTGAGATCTGCCATCAAAGAGACGGTCGCGTTGACGTTCTTGTCGATCTCGGCGTCCTCGATGTCGATCTGAATGACCGTCTTGCCTTCGGCGAATTTGTCGCGGTTGAGGGCAACGCGGTCGGAAAAGCGCGTGCCGAGGGCGAAGATGGTATCCGCGGCGATGCACGTCCTTGCCGCGGACATGGTGCCGTGCATGCCCATCATGCCGAGGGAACGGGGGGAGGATGCGGGATAGGCGCCCAGCCCCATCAGCGTGGAAGCGACGGGCGCATCCAGTTTTTCGGCAAGTTCTTTGAGTTCTTCGCTCGCCCCCGAAGAGATGACCCCGCCGCCCGCCATGATGAGCGGACGCTTGGCGGCTTTGAGCGCGTCGATGAGCGGTTTGACCGCCTCTTCGGATACGGGTTTCGGGATATAGGGAACGGGCTTGGCGGGTTTATATTCCTCTTCCGCCTGCTGCACGTTCTTCAAAATATCGACGAGGACGGGACCTTTCCTGCCCGTCGAGGCGATGCGGAAGGCTTCGCGGACGGTGGGGGCGAGGTCCTTGACGTTTTTGACGATGAAATTGTGCTTGGTGATGGGCATGGTGATGCCGCAGATGTCGACTTCCTGGAAGGAGTCCCTGCCGAGCATGGAGAGTCCCACGTTGCCCGTGATGGCGACGACGGGGACGGAATCCATATAGGCGGTGGCGATGCCCGTAACGAGGTTGGTCGCGCCCGGTCCCGACGTGGCGATGACGACGCCCGTTCTGCCCGTCGCGCGGGCATATCCGTCGGCGGCGTGCGCCGCGCCCTGTTCGTGGGACGTGATGACGTGGTTGATCTTCCCGTTCCTGTACAGCGCGTCATAGATATCCAGAACGGTGCCGCCCGGATACCCGAAAACGGTGTCCACGCCCTGTTCCAACAGGCAGTTGATCAAGATGTCTGCGCCGGATAATTTCATGATGTGTTCCTCCGATAATGTTATTCTTTGAGCAATGCGAAGGGGAATAAAAAACGCCCCGAGCCGCATTCCTCGGCTCAGGGCGGATAAACTCCGTGTTACCACCTGAATTCGGAAATTTCTTTCCGCACTCTGCCGACGGCAACAAGCACCGTCGCTGCCCTCTATAACGGCGGGCGTTCCGTCGAGGTCTACTGAAAGGGCGTCTTTTCCGCGGTATTTTCACGGGCGGAAAATTTTGCACTTTGTTCGGCTCGCTGCTCCGGGGCTACCTTCGGCTCCTGCCCGTTAAGACTTGCACCGACCGTCTTATCTCTGAAACGAGCGCGGGAACTTACTCCTCCCCATCCTTGCATTTATAAATTATGCGTATTATAACACACCTTTTTCTCCCTGTCAAGTGTTTTTTGAAAAATAATTTTCCCCGCGGGATTGCTTTTGCGGCGGGAACGTGCTATAATAAAGACGGAATTTTCGGATGAGGGGGAACCCGGGATGAGTTTCGGCGGACTTTTGGCGGCGCGGCGGACGCAGAAAAATTTGTCGCAGGCACAACTTGCAGAACGCGTCGGCGTGTCCGCGCAGACGGTCTATCGCTGGGAATATGACTTGCGCTCGCCCGACGTGGAACAACTCAAAAAACTTTGCGCCGCCCTGGACGTCGCCCCGGGATATTTCTTATGCGAAGAAGAAAAGAACGGAACCATGCCCGAAAACAAGGGGACAAACGACGGACGGGAGAGTGCGCGGGAAGCGGGGGAAGGCGAGCGGGAAAACTGCCTTGTTCCGGACGGAGAGAATGAAAAACTCCTGCAAAGTTACCGTCGGATGTTTGTTGCGGGCATTGTTCTGCTTGCCGCCGCTGCGGCGTTGTTTTGCGGCGGGATGGTCGTTCTTTTCAGAGCGTTGGACCTTTTGTACGGATATGGCGGGAGCGCGGAAGGCGGCGCGTCGGTCGGGTCTTCCGCGCCGCCTCCTTCTTCGGACGGCGGAATGCCGCAGACGGAAGCGGTTTTGCCGTCCGTATGGCTCGGCTGCGTTTTGGCGGCGCTTGCCGCGGTCGGGTTTTTCGCCGCCGTCTTTCTGCTGGTCCGCGGCGGAAAAAAACGGAGATCTATCTTCTTTGGTCTGCATTGAACGGCAGCCGCCGTTTTCAGACGAAAGACCTGCCGCCCCGCAAGGGCGGCATTTTTCTTATGGGGACAGATTTCGACCGTTCGGTCGGGTAAAAATGCAAATTCCGACCGAACGGGGATTGCGTCTTTGCCTTGTCCGATGTATAATGAAGATGAAAAAACGAGGAGGTGCGCGATGCGAAAACCGAGGAAATTTTTGTTTTTACTCTGCCTTTGTCTTTCGGCGGCAATGCTTTTGCCCTGTCTGGCGGGGTGCGGCGATGACGATGAAGGCATCACCGCATTGGGGGACTTGTCCCGCGAAAAGGTCATCGAGATCCGCGACGCCTGTTTTGAAAGATATTATGCGGGCGAACTCTTTGCTACGTGGAGATACGACAAGAGCCAACTGAAAATTTCGCGCTATTACGGCACTTTCGGCAGTAATATCGTCGTAGGCGTGGTGAATCGCTCAAACCCCGACGCCGGGTGGGACTGTGCGCTCCATGATCTGATCGTCGACGACGTTCTCGTCGTCCGTCAGTACAGCAATCCGTATACGGTGTATGTGTACGATGACGCCGTGGGCGGGAAAGAGGCGCTGTCGCTGCTGGACGATGCCTATGCGGCAGGGCGCATCAGCCGCGACGAGTTGGGGCAGATCGCACTGGTCGGACGGGAAACAGACGAGTACGCCTATCTGCAATACGGCTATGACGCCGGGCAGACTTATGTATCGGACATGACGCAAGAGGAAATGCAGGCGGTGCGGAGCGATTACCTGCACGCCCTCTATCCCGACGCGCCGGCGGAAAGAGTGGTGCACATCTCCATCGAGGCGCAGTTGTATACGTGCGCGGACGGAAGTGTCGTTTTCTGCATGCGGGAAGACCGCATCGGGCTGCGGCAGGGCGTTGCGGCGAAAGGAGAAGTCCCGCTGATTGTCGGCGGCACGGAGATCTGCGTGTTCCCGAACGAGGAATACGGCATTCTCGTCTACACGCCCGCGCGGGCGTGCCTGTCCTTGCAGGCGGCTTACGGCACGCACGTGCTCGAAGAGGAATTGCAGGAGATCGTTTTGCAGGCGCGCAAATATCTGTCGTTTTGAAACAATGGGAAAAACCGTCCCTCGGCGAATCCTTTCGTCGGGGGCATTTTTTTCGGGCATGGGTATCTCCTTTTTTCCGTTTTTTGCATGACTGCGAGAACGGCGCGAAGGGAAATCGGCAAAATATTCCGGACGGTTAAAAATTTAATCAAAAAAATTTTTACGAAAAGTATTCCATTTTTCCTTGGAGTATGGTATGATAAACTATAACCATGGACAAGAAAGATATCTCGTTGCAACTGAAAAAGGAGATCGCGTCCTTCCGCACGGCGGACAAGAAGTGGTATCTCGACCTTCTGGACGATGAAAAGCAGAAGGAATATGAGGACCGGCACATCCGCGCCCTGCTCCTCATGCTGCGCCGTCTGTACCTCGACAAGGAGCGGGAAAAGGCGCGCGCGGCGCAGGAAGAACTTGCTTCCATCCGCGCGGGGGAGGACCATTCGGCGGAGATGTATGCCCGCACGTTGGAACTCAACACCGTCGTTGCCGATGCCTATGCCGCCATGGACGGGTATAAGCATTTCTTTGACGAGCCCTATTTTGCCCGTATGGACGCCGAGGACGACAAAGAGGGATACAACGCCTATTACATCGGCAAGAAGGGCGACCTCAATCTCGGCGTGGTCGATTGGCGCGCCCCGCTGGCGCGGCGGTACTATCAAAAGAGCCTGCGTTTCTTTTCCATCAACGAATACGATTACACGGTGGTGCTCCGCCGCGCCATCCGCACGCACGCGGGCAGGGTGGAGAGTTTCTGCAACGAATATCTCTCCGTGCGCGAGCATCTGAGCAAAGAGGAGATCGGCGGGCGGGACCAGGAGATCGTGCTCGATCCCTACCTGCGGGAGATCATCCGCGCGCGCAAGAACGAAGAGAGCGTGCGGGACATCATCGAGACCATCCAGGAAAAGCAGTTCGACCTCATCACCCGTCCCGAACGGGAAAATTTCGTCTTGCAGGGCTGCGCGGGCAGCGGCAAGACCATGGTGCTTTTGCATCGGCTCAGTTATCTGATGTACAACAACGAAGGGCTCAGCCCGCGGGACGTGCTGGTCATCACCCCCAGCCGCTCCTTCAACGACTTCATCGACGAACTTTCCCGCACGCTCGAACTCGAACGGGTGCGCACCGTAACCTTGCAGGATTACTTTTTGCAGGTGCTCGCGGGTGCGGGCGTGGACGTCTCCGGGCGGCTGAACGGCGCCAAAGAGAGCGCGGAATATCTCGCCTATATCTATTCTCCCGCCTTTCCCGCCGCCCTGCATAAGGTGCTGGAAAAGACATACGACGGGATCTACGGGCTGTTTGCTTCCGATGAATGCCGCGGCTTTGCCGGACAGGTGCTCGCGGACTGCCGCGAACAGGAAAAGGCATATACGCGCATCAAGAACGCTTCCGTGCGCCTGCGCCGCGCCGTGCTCGGCGAGATCAAGGAGGACGCCGCGGGCAATCCGCGCTACACCAAGCCTTTCCGCGACTTCATGAACGACGTCATGCAGGTCGAAGATTTCCTGCGCATGGGCGTCGAAGAGGGGGTCAAGAAGTCCCGGGCATATTTCTACCGTCAACTCTCCCTCTTCTATCACAGCGCGTCGCACGTCGTGCGGCATTATGAAGCCGTCGTCGACGAGGCGGTCGCTTCCATCGGTGCGCTGCGGGAAGAACTCGGGAAAGAGATCCGCGACCTGCAACGCTATCGGCTCCGCGCGGGCGGGCAGGAAGAGTACGTCTATGCCGATCGCATCCGCGCGCGGGAGGCGCTCATCGAAGAGAGCGCCGCCGTGGAGGAAGACGTGCGCCGTATCGGCGAGCATTGCGGTGCCTTTTTTGAGTTTTTCCGCGTCCTGCAAGGGGAAAAAGACCTCGTCGAGATCGGGAAATGTTCGGATAATCTCGAACTCGTGCGCTATTTTTACCGAAAGACCATCAAGAATACAAAGACCCGTTACGGCATGACGGAAAAGGGGCTCTATCCCAGCGACGTATATGCCCTTCTCTGCGTGCTCGATCGGCTGGGGCAGGAACTGTTCCCGCATTTTTCTCTGGTGTTCGTCGACGAAGGGCAGGACATTTCGCCCTGCGAATATGCGCTTTTGCGCCGCATCAACGCTTCCGCCGCGTTCAACGTCTACGGCGACCTCAGGCAAAACATCACGCCGGGGCGCGGCATTGCCGACTGGGAGGACGCCCTGCCGGGCGCACCCGTCTATTTTCTTGACCAGAATTACCGCAACACCAATCAGATCGTCGAATTCGTGTGCAGCCGGATCGATGCGGACATGAGCGCCATCGGGTTCGACGGCGCGCCCGTGTCGCACATATCCGTCCGCGAGATCGGCGCTTTTTTGAAGGACGTGAAGGGCATCCGCGCGGTCATCTGCACCGAGAGCGAAATTCCGCGGCTCAGGCGCAGCACCTACAACGTGCTTTGCGAGACGGGCACGCTGTCCAAAAAGAAGATCAATCTCCTCTCCGTCTATGAGAGCAAGGGGCTGGAATTTGCGGCGGTCGTCGTTTTCGACAGGGGCATGTCCGAGAACGAGCGGTATATCGCTTTCACTCGCGCGCTCGGGCTTCTGGCGGTCGCGGGGGAGACGGAGCGGGGAGAAAAGGGACGCTCCGAAAAGAAAAAGGCGGAAGCCTCTGCGCCGTCCGCCCTGCCCCGCAAGCGGGGCAGAAAGAAAAAGACGGAGGTGTGCCCGTGAGAAAATATTCGATTTTTCTTCTGGATGCAGACGACACCCTCTTCGATTTCACCGCCTGCTGCCGCAACGCGCTGCGCCGCGCGATGGAAAAGTGCGGCATGGTCTGCCGCGAGGGCTATCACCTGCAATACCTGGAAATCAACAACGCGCAGTGGAGACGGCTGGAAAGGGGGGAGATCACCCGCGCACGGCTCTTTGCCGAGCGCTTCGTGCTCTTTCTGCAAAAGATCGGCGAGTCGACCGCGCGGGCAGCAGCGCTCAACGAAGCGTATGTCTCCGCATTGTCCGAGGAGTGCGTCCCCTTTGCGGGAGCAAAATCGTTTTTGCGCGAACTTTCGGGCATGGGCAGGGTGTATATCGTTACCAACGGCGCGGCGTTCATTCAGAAAGGGCGGTTTGAAAAGTCCGGATTCGGGCAATACCTTGCAGGCGTCTTTATTTCCGAACAGGCGGGGGCGTACAAGCCGTCGCTGCGGTTCTATGAATACGTTGCGGCGCACATTCCCGCTTTCATCAAGGAAGAGACCCTGCTCATCGGCGACAGCCTGACGTCGGATATGGCGCTTGCCGCCGCCGCGGGGCTCGACGCCGTGTGGTTCAATCCCGAAGGCAAACCGCTGCCCGCGGGCGCGGGGGGATTTTTCGAGGCGCGCGGCTATGCCGATGTGCTTGCCTTTGCTTCGCGGGAGAAAACGGAGGGCGAAGAAGGGCGGACGCACGAAAAAAATTGACGGAAAGGGGCGAAAAAAGTCCCTTTTTTTGCGGCAAACCCTTGAATAAAAACGCAACATATGGTATAATAGATAAGATTATAACGCTAAATGTATCAAATCGCGGCGGTTTGCATACGGGTTACATAATGAAAAAACGCCGATTTTTTTGACGTTGAGAGGCACTATGGCAGAAAACAAAGAGAACAAAAACATCGCAACGGAAAACTACAACGCTCGGGACATCAAGATCCTCGAAGGGCTGGACGCGGTGCGTCTGCGCCCCGGCATGTACATCGGTTCCACGGGACCCAAAGGCTTGCATCACATTCTCTGGGAGATCGTGGACAATGCCATCGATGAAGCGGCGAACGGGTTTGCCGACAAGATCGAGGTGCGGCTGTACAAGGACGGCAGTGCGTCCGTCGAGGACAACGGCAGGGGCATTCCCACCGACATCCATCCCAAGACCAAGGTCTCGGGCGTGGAAGTCGTCTTCACCCAACTGCACGCGGGCGGCAAGTTCGACGAGCACAACTATTCCTTTTCGGGCGGGCTGCACGGCGTGGGCGCGTCGGTTACCAACGCCCTGTCCGAATGGCTGGAAGTGCAGGTCTATAAAAAGACGATCTATAAGATCCGCTTCACGTCCTATCACGACAAGCAAAAAAAGAAATATGAGTGCGGCATTCCCGATGCCCCCCTCGTCAATACGGGCGAAAGGACCAAAAAGCGGGGCACTTTCGTGCGGTTCAAACCGGACGCGAAGGTGTTTTCCGAAACGGAGTTCGATCTCTCCGCGGTGGAGAGCCGTTTGCAGGAACTCGCCTTCCTCAACAAGGGCTTGCAGATCACCCTCATCGACGAGCGGCACACGCAGGCGGAAATGATGGGGGAGAATGAAGAAGCGCAGCCCGACCTCATCGCCGCGGCGACGCCCTACACCAAAGTGTTCCGCTATGAAGGCGGGCTGAGCGACTTTGCCGCCTGCATGAACGAGGGCAAGACCCCGCTCTATAAGACGCCCCTCTATTATTGCGCCGTCAAGGACAACATCGTGGTGGAGTTTGCCATTCAGCACACCACCGAATTCACCGAGAGCGTCTTTTCCTTCGTCAACAACATTCCCACGCCCGAGGGGGGCTATCACGAACAGGGGTTCCGTTCGGGGCTGACCCGCGCGCTCAACGATTATGCCCGTTCGCATAAATTGCTCAAAGAGAAGGAGCCGAATTTGCAGGGCGAAGATTTCCGCGAAGGGCTGACCGCCGTTCTCTCCGTCAAGATGAAGAACGTGCAGTTTGAAGGGCAGACCAAGACCAAACTCGGCAATCCCGAGGCGCGTTCGCCGGTGGAAAACACCGTCGTCGAAGGATTGGCAAAACTTGCCGCGGAGAGCAAGGGCAAGACGTTCGAGGACATCGTGAAAAAGGCGCAGGGCGCCGCCAAAGTGCGCCAGGCGGCGCGGCAGGCAAAGGACAACGCCCGTGCCAAAAACAGCATCGACAATCTGACCCTCGTGGGCAAACTCGCCGCCTGTTCGGGGCGGAAACCGGAGTTCAACGAACTCTTCATCGTGGAGGGCGACTCGGCGGGCGGCACGGCGAAACAGGCGCGCGTCAGACAGACGCAGTCCATCCTGCCTCTGCGCGGCAAGCCGCTCAACGTCGAAAAGAAACGGCTCGATCAGATCTTGC
>CALVZM010000065.1 GCA_944372515.1 uncultured Clostridia bacterium | reverse complement strand
GGCAAGCCGCTCAACGTCGAAAAGAAACGGCTCGATCAGATCTTGCAGAACGAAGAGATCCGCACCATGATCTCCGCCATCGGCGGCGGCATGGGCGGGGATTTCAACATCGAAAAGATCAATTATCATAAGGTCATCATCCTGTCGGACGCCGACCCCGACGGCTATCACATCCGCTGCATCCTGCTCACCTTTTTCTATCGCTACATGGCGGATCTCGTCAAGGGGGGCTATGTCTACATCGGTATGCCCCCGCTGTATAAGGTCTATAAAAACAACGTGGAAGAATATGCCTATGACGATGCCGAACTCGAAGAGAAGATCAAGATCGTGGGCAGGGGCTATCAGATCCAGCGCTATAAGGGATTGGGGGAGATGAGCGCCGAACAACTCTGGGAAACGACCATGAATCCCGCGACGCGCAACCTGACGCAGGTAACCATCGAGAACGCGCGCGAGGCGGAGCGCATGATATCCTCGCTCATGGGCGATAAAGTGGAAGGGAGAAAGCAGTTCCTCGCACAGTACGCCAACTTCAACAAAGTGGACACGTTCATGGACAGGATGCCGACCAGAAAGGGACAGGAGGAGAGCGATGAGTAAAAAACAGAGCGCGGCGGCAGAAGCGCCGAAGGGCGAACTCTTCATTTCCACGCTGGAAGACGTTCTGCACAATTCCATGCTGCCCTATGCCGAATACGTCATTCTCGACCGTGCGCTGCCCCGCGTGGAGGACGGGCTCAAACCCGTGCAGCGGCGCATTCTCTACACCATGAACGAAATGGGTCTGACGCCCGACAAGCCGCACAGAAAGTGCGCCCGCATCGTCGGCGACTGCATGGGTAAATATCATCCGCACGGCGACAGTTCGGTCTATGACGCCATGGTGCGTCTGGCACAGAATTTCAATATGGGCGAAACGCTCGTGGACGGGCACGGCAATTTCGGCTCGGTGGACGGCGATTCCGCCGCCGCCATGCGTTATACCGAGGCGCGCATGACGCCCATCGCGCTCGAAATGCTGCGCGATCTCGACAAGGACACCGTGCCCTGGCAGCCCAATTTCGACGATTCCTTAAAGGAACCCGCGCTGCTCCCGGGGCGCATTCCCAACCTGCTCGTCAACGGGGCATACGGCATTGCCGTCGGGCTTGCCACCAACATCCCCACGCACAACCTCGGCGAAGTCATCGACGGGGTCATTGCCTACATCGACGATCCCAAGATCAAACTCGAACAGATGATGAAGTTTATCCCTGCGCCCGATTTTCCCACGGGGGGATATATCATTGCGGGGGAACTGCACCAGGCATATCAGACGGGCAAGGGACGCATCACCATCCGCGCCCGCATGCACGTCGAGGCGGACGGGGACAAGAAACTCATCGTCATCACGGAGATTCCTTATCAGGTCAACAAGGCGGCGCTCCTGCGCAAGATCGCCGATCTCCGTTCGGACAAGAAGCACCCCGTCATGGAACAGGTCCTGGACATCACCGACGAATCCGACCGCGCCGGCATGCGCGCCGTCATCAAGGTCAAGGGGGACACCGACATCGACGTGCTGCTCGCCTTCCTGCGGAAAAACACCGATCTGGAAGTTACTTTCGGCATCAACATGGTCGCCATTGCCGACGGCAAGCCTCAGCAACTCGGCTTGATGCAGATCATAAAATATTACGCCGAATATCAAAGGGAGGTCATCCTGCGCCGCTCCCGTTACGACCTTGCGCAGGCAAAGGAGCGCTGCCACATTCTGGAAGGGCTGATCATTGCCGTGCGCAACATCGACGAAGTGGTCGCCATCATTAAAAAATCGGAGAGCACGGCGGACGCGCGGCAGAAACTGCGCGACAGGTTCTCCCTCTCCGAGCGGCAGGCACAGGCGATTCTCGACTTGCGTCTCGCGCGGCTCACCAAGTTGGAGATATACAAACTCGAACAGGAACTCGAACAGTTGAAAATCCTCATCGACAAACTGACCAAGATCGTCGGCAGCACCCGTTTGCAATTCAAAGTGGTCAAGGAGGAACTCGGCGAGATCGCCAAAAAATACCGCCGTCCCCGCCGCAGCGAACTTGTGTCCGACGAAAAGGAGATCAAACTCGTCCGCAAGGACGAAAAACCGCCCGCCACGCCCGGCGTGCTCTGCGCCATGGCGGACGGAACGGTCAAATATGTCGGGGAAAAGAACTACAATCTTTCCTATAAGGGCGTCAACAACAAGACGACGGCAAACAACATCATCTCCTTCAATCTGCCCGTGCTTTCCGACAAAGTGGTGCTGGCGTTTTCCGACCGCGGCAACTGCTATAAACTCAACATGGAAGAAGCGGCGTGCAAACTGTCCGACAAAGGCTTCCGCCTGAACGATTTTTATGACGAGGCGGCGGAGGATGAACGTCCCGTCGGGTTTGCGGAAGAAGGGGGCGACCTTGCGGGCGATCTGCTCTTCATCACGGAGGGCGGCATGCTCAAACGCACCGCGCGGGAGGAGTATACCCTCAACAAACCCGTCTATCAGGCGATACGCCTCAACGAGGGCGACCGCGTCCTCACGGTGGAAAAATACCGCAGCGGAGAAGAGGGGGAAACGGTGTTCTTCGTTACCCGCCTCGGCAACTGTCTGAACGCACAGATGAACGACATCCCCGTGCAGGGGCGCATTTCGGGCGGCGTCAAGGGCATCATGCTCGCCGAAGGCGACCGCACCGTCTTTGCAAAACAGATCAACGGCGAAGGGGAGATCGTCCTTGCCACCAAGTGCGGGCGGTTCAAACGGGTCATCTCCTGTCAGATCGATCCTTCCCCGCGCTATCGCAAGGGCTGCCGCATCGCGACCTTCACCGATAAGGACGACGAGATCATCTATGCCGATTATGTAACCACGCCCTATTTCCTCGCCGTCGCCGATCCCGAAGGCAACATGGTCTCCTGCGACACCGAGGACGTGAACATTGAAATTTCTTCGGCAAAGGGCAGAAAACTCAAAGGCAGGACCGCGGGCGTTTCCGCCGTCTATTCGCTGAAATTTTTACAGTGAATTTTCATAAACAAAGAAAAAATCAAGCGGGCATGCCCGAAAACAGTGGGAACAAGGAGAGTGCAGATGGAAGAAAGGGAAAGATATGACGTGATCATCGTCGGTGCGGGCATGGCGGGGATTTCCGCCGCGCTCACCTTAAAACTGCATGAACTGAAAATTCTTTGGCTGGGCACGCCGCAACTCTCCGAAAAGATACAAAAAGCCGAAAAGATCAAAAACTATCCCGGCGTTGCCGCGGTATCGGGCGCGTCGTTTGCCGCATTGCTGCGCGCCCAGGCGGCGGAAGTCGGACTGACGGTTACGCCCGAAACGGCGACGGGGGTCTATGCGACGGGGAACGGTTTTTCCGTTCTGACGGAAAAGAACGCCTTTGAAAGCCGTTCGGTCATCCTCGCCACGGGCGTGGAATCCGTGAAGAGCGTCGAGGGCGAGGAAGAGTTTTTGGGACGGGGGGTCAGTTATTGCGCCACCTGCGACGGTTTTTTGTACAAGGGCAAGACCATCGCCGTCGTCTGCACGTCCAAGGAGAAGGAAGGGGAAGCGGCTTACCTTGCTTCCCTTGCCGCAAAAGTGTATTTCGTGCCGCTCTACAAATCTCCCTCTCTTTCCGCGCCGAATGTGGAATACGTCGGGGGCATGCCCTTAAAAATCGAGGGAAGCAAGCGGGTCGAAAAACTGATTTTCAAGGAGCGGGAATTGGCGGTGGACGGCATATTTTTCCTCAAAAGCGCCGCCCCGCCCGCCGTGCTCGTCGGAGGGCTTGCCGTCGAAGGGGGGCACGTCGCCGTTTCGCGGGACATGCGCACGAACATCCGAGGGCTGTTCGCCGCGGGCGACTGTACGGGCAGACCCTATCAGTACGCCAAGGCGGCGGGTGAAGGCAACGTCGCCGCGCATTCCGCCGTGGAATATCTGCGTTCCCTGCATGAAGGGGACAAACAAGGGAAAAATGCTGACTTATGACATGGAAAAGCGGGGAAGGCTTCCCCGCTATGAATATCTTTGCCGCTGTATCCAGGCGGACATTCTTGCGGGGCGGCTCAAAAGCGGCAGCCCCCTTCCTTCCAAGCGCGCCTTGGCGGAGCATCTTGCCCTCAGCGTGGCGACCGTCGAAAACGCCTATGCGCAACTCGTTTCGGAAGGGTATGTCCTCTCCCGTCCGCGCAGCGGCTATTATGTCTGTGCGGCGGAGGAACTGCCCGCTCCGCCCGTCCCGCCTGCCTCGTCCGCACCGAGCGCTTTGCCGCGCTCTGCGGCGGAAGAAAGAGAGGGGGAGAAAAGAGAGAGGGCATGGAAATATGACTTTGCGTCCAACCGGATCGACCCCCGGTATTTTCCCTTCTCCGTCTGGTCGCGGCTGATGCGCGAGGTGCTCTCTTACGGCGGCGAAGAATTGCTTCGCCCCTCGCCCTTCAACGGGGAAGAGGCGCTCCGCCGTGCCGTTTCCGACTATCTGCTGCGCAACCGCGGCATTGCGGCGCCGCCCGATCGCATCGTCGTCGGCGCGGGCACGGAGTATCTTTACGCCCTGCTCGTGCAACTTTTAGGCAGGGAAAGGATCTATGCCGTGGAGGACCCCGCTTACCGCAAGATCGCGCAGGTATACCGTGCGAGCGGCGCGCGGGTGGCGCCCGTGCGGCTGGACGGGCAGGGCGTGCGCCCCGATTTATTGGAAAAAACGCAGGCGACCGTGCTGCACGTTTCGCCCTCTCATCACTACCCGACGGGCATTGTAACGGGCTTCACCCGCCGCAGCGAACTGCTCGCCTGGGCGGTGCGGCGGCAGGGGTATGTCGTCGAGGACGATTATGACAGCGAATTCCGTCTGTCGGGCAAGCCCGTGCAGCCCATGCAGATGCTGGACACGGCAGGAAGGGTCGTCTACGTCAACACTTTTTCCCGCACGCTCGCCCCTTCCATGCGCATCTCTTATATGGTGCTGCCCGAACAACTGATGCGCCTCTTCCGCGAAAAACTCGGCTTCTATGCCTGCGCCGTGCCCGTGTTCGAGCAACTCACGCTTGCAAAGTTCATCGAGGACGGGCATTTTGAACGGCATCTCGGGCGGATGCGGAACATTTACCGCAAAAAGCGCGACGAAGCAGTCCGTTTGTTCGCGGAGAGCGGGTATCCCCTGGAAATAACGGAAGAGGATGCGGGACTGCATTTTCTGGTGCGGTTGCAGACCGATCTTCCGGACGAAGAGGTCCGCCGCCTTGCCGCCGAACGGGGCGTGCATCTGGCATTCCTGTCCGATTTTATGGCGGAGAGCGACGGCGCGTCCCATTGCATCGTCGTCAATTATTCGGGACTGTGAGCGTTCAAACGGGAGAACGCGCCTCCGTTTTCACGGGCGGGAGCGCGCTTCATGGTTATCTGAAAAAAGGAGACAGAGTATGACGGAGAGAGAAAAGATGGTGGCGGGGGCGTGGTACGATCCCACCGATTCCGAGTTGGAAGAGATGCGGCGGCGTATCCGCGACTTGTTTTACGATTATAACCTGACCCGCGAAGGGGAGGGGGAAAGGCGGGCGGCGCTCTGCAAAGAGATGTTGGGCGGCTGCGGGGAGAACGTGCAGATCTGCCCGCCCGTGCGGTTCGATTACGGGTGCAATACTGTTGTGGGCGACCGCTTTTTTTCCAATTTCAACCTCACCGTTCTGGACGTGGCGCCCGTTACGGTCGGACGGGACGTCTATGTCGGACCGAACGTTACGTTCGCTACACCCATGCACGAGATGAACGCCGAAAAGCGTCGGGCGCGTCAGCGGGCGGACGGGCGCTGGTACGACCTGGAATCCGCCAAGCCGATCACGGTGGGAAACGACGTGTGGATCGCATCGGGCGTCATCGTCTGCGGCGGCGTTTCGATCGGCGACGGCGCCGTCATCGGGGCGGGCAGCGTCGTAACGCGGGACGTTCCGCCCTATACTTTCTGTGCGGGCAATCCCTGCCGCGTGATCAAAAAATTAAAATAAGAACGGGCGGACGCCGATCGCCAGATCGGGGATAAGACCGCTTCGGACAAGGAGAAGAGAACAACCATGCTGTATACCATTGAAAATCGGTTTTTACGGGTCGCCGTCGACGAGATCGGCGGGCAGTTGATGTCCGTGCAGACAAAGAAAGACGGGCATGAATACCTCTGGCAGGGCGACCCCGCCTATTGGACGGGGCGGGCGTATAACCTCTTTCCCGTCATCGGCAGGATGAACGGGGGAAAATACGACTACCGCGGCAAGACGTATGACATGCCGCTGCACGGGCTGGTGCGCAAAGTTCCCTTGCAGGCGGCACGGGAAGGGGACGCGCGGGTGTCGTTTTCCTATGCGGACAATGCAGAGACGCGGCGGCATTATCCCTTCCGCTTTGCCTATAAAGTAACCTTTTCCCTGCAAGACAACGTTCTGCGGGTAACGACCGCCGTGCGCAACACCGACAACAAAACCATTCATTTCGGCGTGGGCGGGCACCCCGGGTTCTTCATTCCCATGGAAGAGGGGCTTGCTTTCGAGGACTATTATGTGCGCTTTGAGCGGGCGAAGGACCTGCGGCAGTGCGTCATGACGGATGACGTGTTGTTTTCGGGCATGACCCCGCCCTATTCCTTGGACGGCGATAAATTGCATCTTCGTCATTCCCTCTTTCCCGTGGATGCGCTGGTGCTCATGAACACGGGCGGTCGGGCGGTCATCGCGAGCGATAAGGGCACGCGCAGGGTCGCCATGGAATACCCGGACATGAAATATATGGGCATCTGGCAGGTGGCGGGCAAAAACGCGCCGTATATCTGTTTGGAACCGTGGAGCATGCTGCCCGCTTCGGCGGCGGGACGGGACGATTTTGAAACCAAACCGGACATGACCCATCTGCCCGTCGGCGGGACGTATGAAAACACATGGACGTTGGAGATCGATTGAGATATGTGGTTCAATGAAGGGACGTTTTATCAGATCTATCCGCTGGGATATTGCGGCGCGGAGCCGTACAACGATTTCGGCGAGACCCGCCACCGCTTCGGGAAGATCGAAGAGAACATAGAGCACATCCGTTCCCTCGGCGTCGCGGCGGTGCTCTTCAATCCGCTTTTCGAGAGCGTGTCGCACGGCTATGACACCGTCGATTTTTACAAAGTGGACCGCCGTCTGGGCACGAACGACGAATTCAAGGAACTCGTCCGAAAATTCCATGCGGCGGGCATAAAAGTGGTGCTTGACGGGGTGTTCAATCACGTCGGACGGGAGTTCCCGCCCTTCGTGCAGGTGCGCAGGGAAGGCGAAAACACGCCCTACCGCTTTTGGTTCAACGTGAATTTCGGCGGGAACAACAACTATAACGACGGCTTTTCCTATGAGAATTGGGAGGGGCACAACGAGTTGGTGCGCCTGCGGCTCGAAAACGTCGATCTGCAACACTATCTCATGGATGCCGTGCGTTTCTGGATGGATGAATTCGACATCGACGGACTGCGGCTGGACGTGAGTTATCTTTTGCCGCCCTGGTTTTTTGAACTGCTGCGCCGCACCGCGGGCGAAAAGCGGGAAGATTTCTTCCTGATGGGCGAGGTCATCCACATCGGCAACTTTGCTTCCAACCTCTCGCCCGCACGGTTGGATTCCATCACCAATTATGAGTGTTTCAAGGGCATGGTATCGGCGTTTAACAGCGATAACCTCTTTGAGATCGAGCATTCTCTCTCCCGCCTCTTTGCCGACACGCCCTGGGCGCTCTACAAGGGCAGGCAACTTTTCAACTTTCTCGACAATCACGATGTGCCGCGGGTGTACACCGCCCTCAAAGTCAAGGAAAACATCTTTGCGCTCTACACCCTTCTTTTCACCATTCCGGGCATACCATGCCTGTATTACGGGGCGGAATACGCCGCGGAAGGAGAAAAGGGGGACTTTGACCGCCGCCTGCGCCCCTGCATCGACGCGCTGGACAAAGACAAACTGCCCGCGCTGGAAGCGCACATCGGAAAACTTTGCGCCGTCCGCAGGCAGAGCCGCGCGCTCGCCTGCGGCAGTTATGCCAAAGTATGGCTGCAAAACAAGAGCCTTGTCTTCAAGCGGGAAGCGGAAGGGGAGATTTTGTTCCCCTGTTTCAATATCGACGGCGCGCCCGCGACCCTTTGCGCGGGGAGCGGGGAGGCGGAAGACCTTCTCACGGGGGAGCGGACGGACTTGTCCCGCGTGGAAGTGCCTGCCCGCGGCAGCCGCATCCTGCGAAAACTGTAACGCGCTTTGCCCTTCGCCGCTTTGCCTTTTGCAAAGGCACCTTTTGCTCCGTTTGCGGAATAGAGATAGAGTGTAAATATGCTGCACGTCAAGATCAGTCCCGGACATTCGGGCATCGTATATATCGTTCTTTCGGCGTTCTTTTTCGCGCTGATGAATCTCTTTGTCAGCCTGGCGGGGGACGTTCCCGTTTTGCAGAAGGCGTTTTTCCGCAACGTCATCGCGCTCGTCATGGCGTCTTTCATGCTGCTCAAAGACCGCGCGGCGGTCAAGACGGGCAAGGGGCATGTCGGCGATCTCATCATCCGCGCCGTCGCCGGTTCGCTCGGGGTGCTTTGCAATTTTTATGCCATCAGCAACATGAACATTGCCGATGCGTCCATTCTCAACAAACTTTCTCCCTTTTTCGCCGTTATTTTTTCTTTCCTGCTGTTGAAGGAAAAGCCGGCGAAAAGCCAATGGCTGGCGGTGGCGATCGCCTTTGCGGGTGCGCTGTTCGTCGTTAAGCCGTCTTTCTCTTTGGAAGCCTTGCCCGCCGCTCTCGGCGTTGCGGGCGGATTGGGCGCGGGCATCGCCTACACTTTCGTGCATAAGATGGGCAGGGCGGGCGTCAGCGGCAACCTCATCATCTTCGTGTTTTCCGTCGTAACCTGCCTCATCACCGCCCCTTCTCTCTTTCTGGAACCGTATTCCGTGAGCGGGATGCAGTTGGGATTCCTGCTGCTTGCGGGCGTTGCCGCCGCCGTCGGACAGATTTTCATCACCAAGGCATATTCCCGCGCTCCCGCCAAGGAAATTTCCGTCTATGACTATTCCATTGTCATTTTCACCGCCTTCCTCGGGTTTGTTTTTCTCGGGGAGATCCCCGACGGTTGGAGTTTTCTCGGCTACGGCATCATCATCTTTGCCGCGGTCGGCAATCGGTATATGTCCGTGCGCCGCCGCGGGGAAGCCGTGCCGCCGTCTGCTGAAAACGGATCGCCAGCCAAAGACGGACCGCCCGCCGCGGCGGACGGTGAAACGCTGCCGCCCCGCGAAACGCCCGAAGGGGAAGGGGACGGACAATAAAACAAGACGGAAGGCGCGGCGGAAAAATTTCCGCCGCGCCTTCCGTTTTTATAAGTAGGAAAATGTGCAAGCAAAATAAAAGTGCAAAAATTTGAAACGATTGCCGCGGGACGAACAAAACCATCTGTTCCCGCGGACGCCGCTTATTTCTTCTTCGGCGTGTTCTTGGTCGAACTTCCCAACTTGTTGATAGGGAAGATGGACCCCGATGCTTTTCTCGCAAAAAGACTGACCATGATCGCTACCTCCGTGATGTGTATTGATTTTCTTTGCACTTGACAATAACATTATATTATTATTAAAAATAAAATTCTAATATTATTTAGCCTAAATAATATAAATATTCTGACATACTGCGGCGGATTACGCTGAAAATTGAAAAATTTTCTCCCTTCCTGAAAAATTTTTTCGGACGGCGGTTTTTTTGCCTTGTCCGCGGCGGCAACGGGCGCGCTTTTGCCGTGAAGAGGCATTTTTTGAGAAAAACCTTGACTTTTCGGATAGAAAAGGATATACTGTAATCAAGCAAGTACGACGGGCAAAACTAACAAAATTCTGCGATCTCCGATTTGATTTTTATATCCTTTCGGTCGGGGCGCAAGGAGCGGGAACATGGAGAGCAGGGAACTTCTCGAAAAGAAACAGCACGGCAACGCCATGCGTCCGTTTGCAAAATACGGCACGGTGTTCGACGACGATCTCACCAACTATCCCATGCATTGGCACGAGGAGATGGAAGTCATCCGCGTGCAGGCGGGCAGGGGGCTGGTGTTCATCGACGGAAAGCGGCTGGAAGTGTCGCAGGGGGACATTCTCGTCGTCAACCCCTATTTGCTGCATTCCGTCGCGCGGCTGGACGGGGAAGTCATGTCCATCGAATCGGTGGTCTTCAATCTGCGCATGCTGGAATCTTCCATTGCCGACGCCTGCACGGTCAAATATCTTGCCCCGCTCATCAACCGTACCCATCTTTGCGAGCGCATCATTTCCACCGCGCACCCCGACTATAACGTCTTCAACGAAAACATGACCACGCTTTTGATGGCGTGCAACGACAGGCAGGAGGGGTATGAACTTGCCGTCAAAGCCAATCTCATGTGGCTTTTCTATCATTTCTACAACAAGGGTCTGGTGCGGCGCAAGACGGTGGAGGACGAAGAGAAGTATTCGGGCGTGCTGAAAACGGCGCTCGATTACATCCAGAAGCACCTTTCCGAACCGCTGACCGTGGCGGACATCGCGGCGACCTGCGGGTACAGCGAAACGTACATGATGAAACTGTTCAAAAAAATGACGGGCTATACCTGTGTGGAATATGTCAATTCCTACCGTCTCAAAGAGTGCGCCGAACGCCTTTTGAGCAGCAAGGACAAGATCCTCGACATCGCCTATGAGTGCGGATTCAACCATATTTCCTATTTCAATCTGCAATTCCGTAAGGTATACGGCATGACGCCCAAGGAATACCGCGCCATGAAGGGGCAGGCGGATCCGACTGCGTGAATGCGCGCCGCCAAAGGGCGGCAGGACAATTTTTTATGACGCCGCATCGCGGCACAAACGAGAAAAGGAACGTTCCCGCGGGGCGTTCTTTTTTTGTGCGGGACGGAGCGTCAATGCGGGAAATCATTTGCGGGAAATCATTATAGATACGGCGCATGCGCGCAGGTGTGCATGCGTGCAGGTGTGCGGGCGTGCAAGCGGGCGCGCGGGCGTGCGGGCGTGCGCAAAACCGTAAATAAGGCGCGAGGCACGCGCATAAAAGGGGAGCAAGAGGGGGAACACTGAGAAGGGGGAAGAACGCGCAGAAAAACGGAAAGTTCCGAAAATATTACAAATTTGTGAAAACTTGTATACAAGAATTCCGAAGAAAGTATACAAGTTTGCGGTATGATATTCGTGTCAAAGGAAAAACAAGAAAATTTTTTTAAGGAGAAGTTTTTGTTATGAAAAAACTCGTCAAAATGTTGGCATTGGCACTCTGCCTCGGCGTCGGCACGTTCGCCCTGGCTTCCTGCGCGGACAACGCCGCCGCGCCCTACATCACGACGGCGATTGCCCGTACCGCCGGTTCGGGTACCCGCTCGGCGTTCGATGAATTGGTCGTGAACTCCGAAGGCGAAGCGTTGGAAGATCACATGGCTGACCGCGATTGGGTTCTCACCGCCGAAACGACCGGTCAGGTTGTTACGTCGGTCGGTCAGAACTCTGCTTTCCTCGGCTACATCTCTCTCGGTTCGGTTGCGGCGAACGCGAATAGAATCAAAGCGGTGAAGGTGAACGGCGTGGATGCTACTACGGAGAATGTCGTCAGCGGCGAATATGCGCTGTCCCGTCCTTTCATTCTGGTCTCTCCTGATTTTGATAATCTCTCCGATGCGGCGAAAAACTTCATCTCTTTCATTCAGAGCGAACAGGGACAGGAAATTACCAACGGGGAATATATTGCTTACGGTGAACCCGTGGAATACAGCGAGTATACCGGTTCTGCTGCTACCGTTTCCCTCGGCGGGTCCACTTCTGTCGGCCCTCTGATGGAGGACCTCGCGGCAGCCTATATGGCAATCAATGAGAATGTTACCGTTACCGTTACGGGCGGCGGCTCGGGCACGGGCGTCAGCGGCGCGGGCGAAAGTTTCGACATCGGCATGGCTTCGAGAGCATTGAAGGCTGAAGAAGAGAAGACGCGTGAGTATGTCAAAATCGCCGACGACGGCATCGCGGTCATCGTGCACAAGGATTCTGCTCTGACCAACGTAACGTTCGATCAACTCTTCGACCTCTATGTCGAGGGCACGAGGATCGAGTGCAAGTAAGTTTTTGAGAACGGAGTCGGTTCCGTCGCAACCATCTGCGTCGGAGCCGTCTTTGTTTTGGAGAAGCCTATGATAAAAGTCAATAAGACAAAGGTGCAGGATACTTCCGCCAAATATTTGTTCATTCTGTGTGCCTGCCTGTCGGTCGTCGCAGTGTTCGGCATCATCGGCTATATACTGTATGGTTCCATTCCCGCGTTCCGCGAAGTCGGTGTGTTTGAATTCCTGTTCGGCGACGTTTGGGCGATGCCCACGGATACTTACGGCATCCTGCCGATGATATTGAGCACGCTCGTTGTTACGGTGATGGCGGTCATCCTCGGCGGCGTCGTCGGCGTGTTTACGGCAATTTTCATGGTCTATTGGTGTCCCGACAAATTTCATTTGCGTTATAAGGGGAAGGTCAAATTCCTCGCGAAATGCGTCGAATGGATCAACAAAATCAATCTGCGCACCATCTTTGACCAGGTCATCAAACTGCTTGCCGGCATTCCCTCCGTCATTTACGGTTATTTCGGCATGCAGATCATCGTGCACAACCTTGCGACCGTCGACCCCGATTACCGCGGTTACGGTGCGCTTTCAACCTGCATTGTGCTCGCCATTATGATCATCCCGACGGTTACGTCCCTCACCAAAAATGCGCTGGAAGCCGTGCCCGAGCAGTACTACGAAGGGTCGCTCGCCATGGGCAACACCAAGGCGCAGTCGGTCTTCAACGTGCTCGTTCCCGCGGCGCGCTCGGGCATAATCTCGGCGCTCATCCTCGGCATCGGCAGGGCGGTGGGCGAGACCATGGCTGTGCAGATGGTTTCGGGTGGCACGGCAAATTTCCCTACGGGTCTCTTTGTGCCCATCCGTACGCTCACCACCAACATCGTCGCGGAGATGGGAGAAGTGCAAATCGGGTCTCTGCACGAATCGGCGCTCATCGCCACGGGACTTGTGCTCCTCGTCATCGTTCTGATCATCAACCTTTCCATCAATCTCGTGCCCAAGGAATTCAAGGGCAAACGGGGAAAGAAGGTGCTGAAAGGGGACAAGGAAGCCGTCATCCGTTTTGAGAAGAAGGGGCTCATTCCCGAAATTCTCAAATATTTCGCCATGGTGTGCGCGGCGCTCGTCGTGTTCGCGCTGGCGGCGGTCATCTTGTTCATCCTCATCAACGGCATCCCGCATCTTAGCGCCGCTTTCCTGTTCGGAACGGAGCCGCCTTCTCTTGTGCCCGCCTTCATCACGACGGGATACATGATACTCTTCACGCTCATCATCGCTCTGCCCCTCGGCATCGGCGCGGCGATCTACTTCGTCGAATACGCTAAGCCGGGCAGCAAGTTCGTCAAAGTCTTGCGCACGTTCACCGACACGCTGGCGGGCGTTCCTTCCATCGTCTTCGGGCTCTTCGGTTATCTCTTCTTCCGTCCCATGTTCGGGCACTATTCGGTGCTCGCGGGCGCCTTCACCATGGTGCTCGTGGTGTTGCCGACCATCATCCGTTCGACGGAAGAGAGTCTCATTGCCGTACCCATGACGTGGCGCGAGGCGAGTTACGGGCTGGGAGCTGGCAAGGTGCGCACCATTTTTCGTGTTGTGCTACCTTCGGCGTTCCCGGGCATTGCCACGGCATCGGTGCTCGCCATCGGACGCATTGTCAGCGAATCGGCGGCGCTCGTCTACACAGCAGGCATGGTGCTCGTCGGCACGTCGACTGTGGCGGGGGCGGTAAATCCCGTCAACCCGGGCAGTACCCTCACAGTCTTCATGTATTCCTTCTTTGCGGAGGGGCTCGGCTTTGAGGAGGCATATGCGACGGCGGTCGTGCTGCTTGCCATCACGTTCCTGCTCAACCTCATCGTGTTCTTCATTGAGAAGAGCGTGAAGAAAAAAAGATAAACGGAAGGATAAAAAATTATGTTTGATTTCAAGAAAAAAGAGGCTTTTCGTAGCCGGGAAAAACAGAACAAACAGGCGGGCGGCAACGGGCTCGACGTCTTCGATTTTTCGGGCGACACCGCCATTTCCGTCAGGGACGTCGATCTGTATTACGGGAATTTTCAGGCGTTGAAGAAGATCTCCATGGATATCCCCAAACATCAGATCACCGCCATGATCGGTCCTTCGGGCTGCGGCAAGTCCACCCTTTTGAAGACCTTGAACCGCATGAACGATTTGGTGGAAGGCTGCCGCGTGGAAGGGGAGATCGTCATCGGCGGAAAGGACATCTATGCCAAGGACATGGACCTCTCCGCTCTGCGCAAAAACGTGGGCATGGTATTCCAAAAACCCAATCCTTTCCCCATGAGCGTATACGACAACATCTGCTATGCGCCCCGCACCTTCGGCATCCGCGCCAAGGGCGCGCTCGACGAGATCGTGGAGCGCTCCTTGAAGCAGGCGGCGATGTGGGACGAACTCAAAGACCGCCTCAACAAATCGGCGCTGGGGCTTTCGGGCGGGCAGCAGCAGCGCCTTTGCATCGCGCGCGCCCTCGCCGTGCAGCCCGAGATCATCCTCATGGATGAACCCACGTCGGCGCTCGACCCCATCTCGACGGGCAAGATCGAGGAACTCTGCCTGTCCCTCCGCGATGACGTTACCATCGTCATCGTTACCCACAACATGCAGCAGGCGGCGCGTATCGCCGACAGGACGGCGTTCTTCCTTTTGGGGGAAATGGTGGAATACGGCGACACCGAGCAGGTTTTCTCCGCCCCCAAGGACAAACGCTGCGAAGATTACATCACCGGGAGGTTCGGTTAATTATGATGATGAGAACAAGACTCAACGAAGAATTGATCAAATTGCACGGCATGCTCGAAACCATGGGCGACATGATCGAGCAAGCGCTCGAAGGGAGCGTTGCCGCGCTGGCAAACGAGGACATGGACAAGGCGCGGGAGATCATCAAAAACGACCGCTTCGTCAACCGGCAGGAAAAGGAGATCGAGACCCTCTGTTTTCGGATGCTCCTCATGGAACAGCCCGTTGCCTACGACCTGCGCAACGTGTCGGCGGCGATCAAGATGATCACGGACATGGAGCGCATCGGCGACCAGGCGGCGGACATCTGCGACCTGATCCTGCACATCGGCAAGACCAAGATCGCCATGGATTACGGGCACATCTCCCGCATGGCGGAGGTTACCATCCAGATGGTCAAAAAGAGCATCGAAGCCTTCATCCGCTCCGATCTCGACCTTGCCAAAAAGGTCTGCGCGTCCGACGACGAGGTGGACGAACTCTTCCTTGCCGCCCGCCGCGATCTCATCGAACTCATCCGCCACGACGTTACGCTCAGCGGTCAGGCGATCGACATGCTCATGATCGCCAAATATTTCGAGCGCATCGGCGACCATGCCACCAACATCGGCGAGTGGGTCATCTATGCCATCACGGGCGAGCATAAGGATTATAACGACCCCGCCGAACGGGAAAGCGACGGCGGGGCGGAAAAATAAAAGCGTGAAAGCGTTTGTGCAGGCGACAAAAAAACAGGTACGGCTCTTTTGAGTTGTGCCTGTTTTTTCATGGATTATGACAAAACCGTAAATAAGGGCGGCGGAACATGCTAAAATACAGACGGTTCTCCCGCGGAGCGGTCTGCCGCGCGGGGGGCGGATACGGCATGATCCGGACGCACGGGAAGGGAAGCGGTGCTCCCTTTTCGTGTGTAAAAAATTTTATAGGAAAGGAGTGTTGCATTTCTCATGAACAAAGTGGTAAAAAGAATCATTTGCTTCTCTGTCATGGCAGTCGTGGTCATCGCGCTGGCGGTCGGCAATGTCTTTGCCTTCATCTATGCCAACCCGATCACGGCGTTTCTCGCGGGCACGGGCGACACGGGTGCAAGCGAAGAAACCTTGCAGGCGGGGGACGATCTCTGCCGTCAGTTGGGCGAAGAGGGCGCCGTTTTGCTGAAAAATCAGACGGATGCGGACAAGGAACCCGCCCTGCCCCTCGAAGAGGACGAAAACAAGGTCAACCTCTTCGGGTTCAGCGCCTATGACCCGTCGAGCGCCGCCGATTTCGACGGCTTCCTGATGAAGGGCATCGGCAGCGGCTCTTCCACGATCGCCGACGACAAGATGGTAACCTTGCAGGATGCGCTGACCGAAAACGACATCGAGTATAACCCCGCTCTGGAAGCGATCTACGACGCTTATGACGTCGGGCGTTATTTTTCCGGCAACAGCGATCACAACGCTTATTGGCTGGACGAGCCGGAGATCACGGACGAGCAGTTTGCCGCGGCGCATGACTATTCGGACATTGCCGTCGTCGTGTTCAGCCGTCTGGGCGGCGAAAACATCGGCGAACAGCCCAAGACGCAGAACAAGGGTTCTGTCAACGCGGACAAGACCTATCTGGAAATCACGGACGCCGAACAGGCGCTGCTCGATGAAGTTACCGAAAGATTCGGCAAAGTCATCGTCCTTCTGAACACTTCCAACACCATGCACTGCGGGTTCCTGGAAGACGAGAACGTGGACGCCGCCATGTACATCGGTCTGACGGGTCAGTCGGGCGCGTTCGGCGTCGTGGAAGCCCTCAAAGGCGTCCGCACCGTGAAGGACGAGGACGGGCAGGAGACGGAAGAAAAATTCAGTCCGTCCGGAAAGGTTACCGACACATATACCTATGTCCCCGCCGCCGATCCGAGTTTCGTCAACGCGGAATCTTCTTCGGCGGGCGGCACCGTCGGCACGAACATTCAGTACGCCGAAGACATCTATTTCGGATACAAATGGTATGAGACCGCCGATGCGGAAGGGTTCTGGAACAGCACCTATGCCGAAACGACGTTCGGCATCCGAAACGGCTATAAAGACGTCGTGCAGTTCCCGTTCGGGTTCGGGCTTTCCTATACGACGTTCGATTGGGAAGTGGTCTCGGTAACCGCAGGCGAAGCCGATGCCGATTTCACTTCCGGGCAGATCACCGACGCCAATAAGAACGAGGAGATCACCGTTACGGTCAAAGTTACCAACACGGGCGACTATCCCGGGCAGGACGTCGTGCAACTCTATTATACCCCGCAATACAACAAAGGCGAGATCGAAAAATCCGCCGTCAACCTGCTGGATTTCGCCAAGACCGGGTTGCTGCCCGCGGGCGGCGAAGAGCAGGTAACCCTCTCCTTCACGCCCTATGACATGGCTTCCTTCGACGCTTACGACGATAACGACAATCAGAAGTACGCCTATGAATTGGACGCGGGCACCTATACGATCAGCCTGCGCACCGACGCGCATACCGTCAAGGTCAATCAAAGCGGCGCCGTGGAGCATGCCGAAATTTCCTATGAACTCCCCGCGGACGTGATCTATGCCGAAGACCCCGTTACCGGCACGGCGGTCGAAACGAGATTCACCGGCGCGGGCGCCTATGCGGGCGTGCCCGTCGACGGCAGCACCGTGGGCATGGATCAGAACTATCTCTCCCGTGCAAACTTCTCGGGCAGTTTCCCCTCCGACAAGGCAGGGCTGCCCACCGACGGCGCGAAGATCGACAGTGCCGCGAAATATTATCAGCCGGTCGTCGATGAAAACGGCGGCAAGGTTGTGCAGATGCCCGCGACGGGCATCGAGGCGGGCATGCGCCTCACCCAGATCGCGATCGAGCGCGGTACGGACGACGACGGCAATCCCAAATATGCCTATGCCGACGCCACGCTCGCGCAGTTGAGAGGGGAGGAATCGCTGGAAGAAGGACAGTTTTTTGCCTTTGACGAGGAACTGATGGAAGACCTTGCCGACTACGATTCCCCCGATTGGGATTATCTCCTCGATCAGATGACCGTCGGCGAACTGACTATCCTGGTCGAATGCGGCGGATTCCGCACCGAGGCGATCGAATCCATCGGCAAGCCCTATTTCAACGATTATGACGGCCCCGCAGGATTCAACACCAACTCCCGCACGGGCGACTTCGGCGGCTCCGTCGATGCCGCCATGTGGACGGCGTATCCCAGCGAATCGCTCATCGGCTGTACGTGGGACAAAGAACTGCTCTACACCATGGGCGAACTGATGGGACAGGAGGCGCAGGATTCCAACCTGAACGGCTGGTATGCCCCCGGCGTCAACCTGCACCGCACGAACTATACCTCCCGCAACTATGAATATTATTCCGAGGACGGCGTTCTGAGCGGCAAATTGGCGGCGCCCCTCATCAAGGGCGCCAGGGACAACGGGCTGTATTGTTACATCAAGCACTTTGCTTGCAGCGAATCCGGTCCGAACGCAAGGAATTGGAATACCTGGCTCACCGAGCAGAATCTGCGCGAAAATTATCTCAAACCCTTCGAGATCGCCGTCAAGGAAGGCGACGCGAATGCCGTAATGTCGGCGTTCAACCGCATCGGCGCGACCTGGGCGGGGGCAAATTATGCGCTCCTGACCGAGATCCTGCGCGAAGAATGGGGCTTTGAAGGTTCGGTCATCACCGACTGGACGAGCGGCGACAGCGAGGGCGGCATGTACACCCGTCAGGGCATCCGCGCCGGCAACGACCTGTGGCTCAACCCCAACGACAGCATCGGCGGACCGCTGAACAAGAACAATGCGGAAGACATCTACTGCGCGCGCAAAGCCGCGCACAACATCCTCTACACCCTGGTCGACACCTGGAACGCTTCCAGGTTCTCCGCGCAGGTGAAAGAGGCGGTCTTCCCCTGGTGGATCCCCGTTCTGATCACCTTTGACGTCTTGGTAGTGGCAGGCTTCGGCGTCTGGACGTTCTTCCTTCTCAAACCCAAGAAGGCGGCGCCCGCCGCTTCGGGCGAACAGACGGCATGACGTTTTCAAAGCGAAAAACAATGTGATATGACAAAGAGGGGCGGATGCTTTGCGGCATCCGCCTCTTTTGCTTTTCGTTCCGTCGGGCAAAAAGATTTCCGCCGCAAGCAGAATCTTACAAAACTGTAAGGTTTTTGTAAGTTTTCGGCGGTATCATTTTCCGCGGAAATGTGTTATAATGAATACGTTAAAAAACTTACCCGAAAAAAATGTTCATGGAATGAACGAAGAAAAATAAACGGGGAGAAAAGGCTAAAAAACGGATCAGTTCCTTGACAGAAAGGGCAAAATGATGTATGATAAAATAAGAAGGATTATATCATGCCGAAAGAAGGGCGGATGAAGGACGCTCTCCGTTTCCGCGGCGGAAAAAATCGCGGCGCGCGGGATGCGGCAGTGCAAAAGGCGCAAACGGCAATGGACAGATACGCAGTGATCCTGGCGGGCGGCGGCGGAACGCGCTTCTGGCCCCTTTCCAGGGCGAAAAAACCGAAACAATTGTTGAACCTGACGGGGAAGGACTGTCTGGTCAACGAAACGGCGGACAGATTGGCTGCCCTGACGGGCGGACGCAATCTTTTTGTCGTTACCAGCGCGCAGCAAAGGGCGCAGATCTTGCAGGCAACGGCGGGAAAAATTCCCTCCGACAACGTGTTTTTTGAGCCGGCGGCGCGCGGGACGGCTGCCTGCATCGGTTATGCGGCGATCAGGCTGCGCCGTCTCTTTGGCGACGGCATCATGATCGTTACGCCGTCCGACGCCTATGTCCGGGACACCGATGCCTATTTGCAGACCCTCTCGGCGGCGGCGGAAGCGGCGGAGAAGTACGATTGTCCCGTTACCGTCGGCGTGCAGCCGACGTATGCCGCCACGGGTTACGGATACATCCGTTACGGCGATCGGCTGGGGGCGGCGCGCAAAGTCATCCGCTTTACCGAAAAGCCCTGCGAAGCCGACGCGGAGCAATATTTCGAGAGCGGGAAATATCTCTGGAACTGCGGTATTTTCGTCTGGAAAATTTCCCTCGTGCTGGAAAAGATCGGGCAATACCTGCCCGACATCCGCGCGGGGCTGGAAAAAATAGCGGCGGCGCTCGGCACGCCCGACGAAGAGAAGGTAACGGCGGAGGTGTATCCGTCGCTGCGCAACATCTCCGTCGATTACGGCATCATGGAGAGAACGACGGACACGCTGACCGTCAAGGGGTCGTTCGGTTGGAGCGACATCGGCAGTTGGGACGCGCTCGACGCGGTTTACGGGAAAGATGCGCAGGGCAACGTGCTCGTCGGAGACGTGGCGGCGCCCGATTGCGAGAACTGCGTGTTCTTCTCTTCGGACAGGCTCCTGGCGGCGTTCGGCATGAAGGACATCATCGCCGTGGAGACGGAAGATGCGGTCATGGTATGCCCCAAAGACCGCGCGCAGGATGTGAAAAAGTTGGTGGAATATCTCAGGAAATCGGGAAAAAAGGGAGCGTTGTGAGTTATGGATTATCGGGCGGAACATCAAAGGTGGTGCATTTCTGCCACATTTGACGAAGAGACGCGGCGGGAAGCGCGCGCACTGACCGACGAGAGGGAGATCGAAGACCGTTTCGGCAGATCTCTTTCCTTCGGCACGGGCGGAATGCGCGGACTCATCGGCGCTGGCACCAACCGCATGAACGTCTACACCGTCGGCAAAGCCACGCAGGGATTGGCGGACTACATCAACGCCGTTGCGGGCAAAGGGGAAAAGCAGGTCGTCATCGCCTATGACAGCCGCCGTTATTCCTTTGATTTTGCCGAATGCGCCGCGCTCGTGTTCTGTGCCAACGGCATAAAGACCTTCCTTTTTGACAGCCTGCGCCCCACGCCCGAACTTTCCTTTGCGGTGCGCCGGCTCGGCTGCATTGCGGGCGTGGTCGTTACGGCGAGCCACAATCCCCCCGCTTACAACGGCTATAAAGTATATTGGCAGGACGGCGGACAGATCGTGCCGCCGCAGGACGCCGCCATCATCCGCCGCGTCAACGCGCTGACGAGTTTTTCGTCCGTCCGTAAGATGTCCCGCGAGGACGCCCTGGCGGCGGGGCTTTTGCAGATGATCGGCAGGGAAACGGATGAGGAATATTATGCCGCCATCCGCCGCACCGCGCTCAATCCGGAAGTCATACGGGAGATGGCAAAGGACATACGCATCGTCTATACCCCGCTGCACGGCACGGGCAACATTCCCGTGCGGCGGATCTTGCGCGACCTGGGCTTTTCGCAGGTCTGGGTCGTGCCCGAACAGGAATTGCCCGACGGCAATTTTTCCACGGTGGAATATCCCAATCCCGAGGATCCGAAGGCGTTCTCGCTCGCGTTGAAGTTGGCGAGAAAGCGGGATGCGGACATCGTTCTTGCTACCGATCCCGACGCGGACAGGCTGGGCGTCTTTGCAAAGGATTCCCTCACGGGGGAATATATGTCCTTCACGGGCAACATGTCCGGACTGCTCATCGCGGAATACCGCCTCTCGCAATTGAAAGAGAAGAACAGACTGCCCATGCCCGCGTCCGACGGCGCAATGGTAACGACCATCGTCTCTTCCGACATGGCAAAGGAGATGGCGGCGGCTTACGGGATCACCCTGCGGGAAGTTCTGACGGGATTCAAATACATCGGCGAACAGATCCGTCTGTTTGAAGAAGCCAAAGAAAAGAACGGCGGCAAGGCGGACGGGACAAAGGGCGCCTATGAATTTCTCTTCGGGTTTGAAGAGAGTTACGGATGTTTGATCGGTACATACGCGCGGGACAAGGACGCCGTTGCGGCGGTGGCGGCGCTGTGCGAAGCGGCGGCGTATTACAAAAAGCAGGGCATCACCCTCTGCGAACAGATGCGCCGCATCTATCAAAAATACGGCTATTATCGGGAAGGGCTCGAAAGCGTGCTCCTCGAAGACGGCTTTGACGGCGGCGCGCAGGCGCTCACGCAGCGTCTTTCGTCGTCGCCCCCCGCGTGCATCGGCGGGGCAAAGGTCGTCGCCGTGCGGGACTATGCCGCGGGTGTGCGGCGGGATCTTGCCACGGGGGCGGAAACGCCGCTTGCCTTGCCCGCAAGCAACGTCGTCTATTTCGAGTGCGAAAAGGGAGCCTGGTGCTGCGTGCGTCCGTCGGGCACCGAGCCGAAGATCAAGTTTTATTTCGGTGCAAAGGGCGCCGACGAACGGGAGGCGGACGCGGCGGTCGAAAGTATGCGCGCCGATCTGCTGCGCCTTGCGCGCGGAGAGGCGCAAGGGGAAGGGAACGCGCCCGAGGGGGATTGAGAAAGGGCGCTGCCGCGCTTGCGGCGAAGAGCGGGCGGTTTCTGCGTCCGCTCGCAGGGGAATATGAAGGGAAGAAATTCAATCGGCGGGCGGCGGGAATCTGCCGCGCCGAGGCGAACGGGTGAGAAGAATACGTTATGAAATGTTTCGTGCTCGCGGGAGGAAACAGCGACCGGCTGTGGCCGCTTTCCCGCAAGAACTATCCAAAACAATTTATGGAAATACGCGATCACCGCTCGATGTTCCAGGAGACCATCCTGCGCAACATTCCTTTCAGCGACGAGTATGTGATCCTGGCGAACCGCCGGCATGAGAACATCCTGCGCGGTCAACTCCGCGCCTTCCAGCGGCTCAACTGTTCCTTCCTCTTTGAAGAGGAGTCGGTCAAAACGGCGTTCCCCGTCGCTTTGGCGCTGCTCCGCTGCCGACCCGAAGAGGAGATCCTCATCGTCTCCACGGACGCCATTTTGGACGGCGATTACAATGCGACCGTCATGGACTTGAAGCGCATCGTCGCGCAGGGGCGCGTGGGCGTCGTCGGCGCGGCGGCGATGAACAAGTGGGAGGGGTACAGTTTTATTTCCTACAAAGGGAAAGAGGTTACGGGTTTTTCTTCGGTCAAACCGGAATCGGGATATTATGTATGGGACTGCGGCATCGTCGCGGGGCGCGCGAAGGTGCTTCTGGACGCGATGGACGACCGCTATCTGACGCGCTGCCGTCGCCGCATGGAGTCGTTCGGCGGCGTCATCACGCGGGAGGTCTCCGCGGGCATGCCCTCGTTGGCGCTCGGACAAGTGCTGCGTCCCGACTGTGCGACGCTCGTGCGGGCGCACTTCCGTTTCCACCGCATCGTCGATTTGAAGACATTCAGTGATTACAAGGGGAAGCGGGAACAGGATTCCTTTTTACTCAAAGTGCTCTGCCGCAACACCGACGTGGTCAATACCGAAGAGGAGAAGGCGGTCGTGCTCAACAACGTGGAGGACCTGATCGTTGTCAACACCCGCGACGCGCTCTATATTTCCAAAAAAGAGAGCGTGGCGGACATCAAGCAGATCACTTCGCTCAATTACGGAAAAAATCCTGCCATTTTCGACCGCTGCGACATCGCCTATTACAATTGGGGCATGCGGCAGACCCTCTACCAGACGGGCGGCTATAAGGTCAACAAAGTGCTCGTCTACCCGCACAAGGAGATCCCCACGCACGCGCACACGCAGCATTCCGCCACGTTTTCGGTGGTAACGGGCACGGCGGTCATCTCGGTCAACGGCGTGGAAAAGGAGACCTTCCTCAACCAAAGCGTCTATGTCCCCATCGGCGGCAAACACCGCGTGGAGAACCGCAGGGAGATCAATCTCACGCTCATCGAGACCGTCCTCGGCAAGGGGATCGCCGCCGACGACGGCGTGCGGAGCATGGAAGAAGTGCTCGTGCGTCTGCGTCCCGCGCTGCGGGAGTGCATCTGGGGGGGCGTCAATCTTTCCAAGGCGCTCGGGAAAAAATTATACGGCAAAAAACACGTCGGCGAAAGTTGGGAACTTTCCACCCATCCCGGCGGCGAAAGCGTCGTGGACGACGGGAAATATGCAGGCAAGACCTTAAAACAGTTCATCGAGATCATCGGCAAGGATAAACTCGGCTGGAAATGCCAGGCGTTTTCGGAGTTTCCCCTGCTCATCAAGTTCATCGACGCGCACCGCAGTCTGTCCATTCAGGTGCATCCGAGCGACGAATATGCCTTCCCGCATGAAAACGAATACGGCAAGAACGAACTTTGGTATGTCGTGGACGCCAAGCCGGGCGCCTACATCTATGCGGGCTTCAACCGCAACGTAACCCGCAGCGAAGTGCTGCGCCGCACGCAGGACGGAACGCTGGAAGAGATCTTGCAGAAGATCCCCGTCAAAGCGGGGCAGACATATTTCCTGCATACGGGCATGGTACACGCCATCGGCGCCGGGTGCATTATCTGCGAGATACAGCAGAGTTCCAACGTTACCTACCGTCTGTATGATTACGACCGGAAAAACGACCGCGGGGAACCGCGCGAACTGCACATCGAAAAGGCGCTTGACGTGCTCAATTACAAATCCTCCCTGCGGGAATTCGTGCAGCGGGACCGTTCGGAGCCCTACGGCAACGGTACGCGGACGTTGCTCGGCGACTGCAAATATTTCTCGGCGTCCAAATATGAAGCCAAGGGAGAGATCTCTATCACGGTCGATTACAGTTCTTTCTGCGCCTTCGTGGTGCTGGAAGGCAAGGGCAAGGTCGTCGCGGGCGACGGCGTCAGCGTCAAGACCTTCCGCCGCGGCGAAACCTTCTTCGGCGTCGCGCATAAATATGTTTTCCGCGGCAGCGGCAGGATCTCGCTGATCGCGGTAACGCTCTGATCGTGCGGAAGGGGAAGATCCTGAGCGCCGTAAAATACGGCGAAAATGCGGGCATGGGTCATTTGTTTTGATTTTTCATCGGAAGAGTGGAACGGAAGGATTTCGGACAAAATAAGAAAAACAGGAGATAAGAAGGGTATATGGCGACCAGGACGGCAAAGACGGCTTTGATCACGGGCGTAACGGGACAGGACGGTTCCTATCTCGCCGAATTTTTATTGGAAAAGGGCTATGACGTGCACGGGGTCATCCGCCGTTCTTCGGTGGATCATCACGAGCGCATCGCCCATCTGGAAGGCAGGGAAAATTTCCATCTGCACTACGGCGATCTGGGGGATTCCCTCTCCCTGGTCGGCATCATTGCCGCCGTGCGCCCGGACGAGATCTACAATCTGGCGGCGCAGAGCCATGTGCAGGTCAGTTTTGAAGTGCCCGAATACACCGCCGACGTGGTGGCGACGGGCGTTTTGCGCGTGCTCGAAGCCGTGCGCGTGTGCGGGCTTGCAAAGACCTGCCGCATCTATCAGGCGTCCACGTCCGAATTGTACGGAAAAGTGGAGGAGATCCCGCAGAGCGAAAAGACGCCCTTCCATCCCTATTCTCCCTATGCCGTCGCCAAGCAATACGGGTTCTGGATCGTCAAGGAATACCGCGAGGCATACGGCATGTTCTGTTGCAGCGGCATTCTGTTCAATCATGAATCCGAGCGCCGCGGCGAGACCTTCGTAACGAGGAAGATCACCCTCGCCGCCGGGCGGATCGCCTGCGGCTTGCAGGACAAGTTGTCCCTCGGCAACCTCGATTCCCTGCGGGATTGGGGGTACGCAAAGGATTATGTGGAGTGCATGTGGCTCATCCTGCAACAGGACGAGCCGGAAGATTACGTCATTGCCACGGGCGTGCAGCACACCGTGAGGGAATTTACGGAACTTGCCTTCCGCTATAACGGCATAGAACTCGAATGGCGCGGGCATGGTGCGGACGAAAAGGGCATTGACCGTGCGACGGGCAGGGTGCTTGTCGACGTGTCGCCCGCCTTTTTCCGCCCGACGGATGTGGACAACCTTCTGGGCGATCCGACCAAAGCAAAGACCAAACTCGGCTGGGATCCGCAAAAGACGTCTTATGAAGAACTCGTGCGGCGGATGGCGGAGCACGACAGAGCGCTTGCCGAGAAGGAGAAAAAGGGCTTATGATGGAAAAGGACGCAAAAATTTACGTCGCGGGGCATCGCGGCATGGTGGGTTCCGCCATCGTGCGGAAATTGCAGGAGAAGGGGTATCAAAACCTGATCCTGCGTTCGAGCCGGGAACTCGACCTGCGCGATCAGGCGGCGACGCGGGCATTTTTTGCCGAAGAAAAGCCGGAATACGTCTTTCTGGCAGCCGCCAAGGTCGGCGGGATCCTGGGCAACGCGAAGCAGCCCGCGGACTTTCTCTATGACAACATGATTTTGGAAATGAATGCCATCCGTGCGGCGTGGGAAAACGGCGTTAAAAAACTGATGTTTTTGGGCTCTTCCTGCATCTATCCGCGTATGGCGCCCCAACCCATGCCCGAAAATTGTCTGTTGACGGGCGCGCTCGAACAGACCAACGAGGGATATGCCCTCGCCAAAATTTCCGGGCTCAAATACTGCGAATACCTGGACAGGCAGTACGGCGCCGATTATATTTCGGTCATGCCGACCAATCTGTACGGAAAGAACGATAATTACCATCCCGAGCATTCGCACGTCCTGCCGGCGTTCATCCGCCGCTTTCACGAGGCGAAGGAGCGCGGGGATGAAAAGGTGGTCTGCTGGGGCACGGGTGCGCCCATGCGAGAATTTTTATACGTCGACGACCTTGCCGATGCCTGCGTGTTCCTCATGAACACATACAGCGGCACGGAAACGGTCAACGTGGGGACGGGCAAGGAACTCTCCATCCGCGCGCTCGCCGAATTGGTGGCGAAGGTCGTGGGGTATAAAGGAAAGATCGAATGGGACGACACCAAGCCCGACGGCACGCCGCGGAAACTGCTCGACGTCTCCAAATTGGAAAAACTCGGCTGGAAATACAGCACGGAACTTGAAGAGGGCATCCGCATGACCTATGCCGATTTCCTGCACAATCCGATGCGCGCGGAGCGGTAACGGTATGCTTTGCGGAAGAAAGTCGTTCGGTCGGCGCGCGGCGGCATGGCTGGCGGCGCTGCTGCTTTTCGCGGTCTGCTGTCTTGCGTTTGCGGCGGCGTGCGCGCCGAAGGAAAAGAAATATACGATCGTCTGCTGGGGAGATTCTCTCACGGCGGGCACGGGCGGCGGCTGGACAAATTATCCGGGCGTGCTGGAAGATTTATTGCAAAAGAACGTAAGTAAAGAGATATTCGTCGCCAATGCGGGCGTCGGCGGGGAGTCCTCGGCGACCATCTGTGCGCGGGCGGGGGTGTATGACCCCTTGGCGCTTGCGGAAGAAGCCGTGCTGCCCGCGGGACGGGAAAAGACGGAAGTCTTTTTGAACTATCCCGTTCTGCGGCAGTGTTCGCTCGACGAACTCAATCCCTGTTTTCTCGGCGGGGTGGAAGGCGAACTGCGCATCGAGCAGTCCTCCTATACCGCCGAAGAGTATCATTATTATTTCAAGCCCGCCGCGTCGCTGCGGGAAGAAAAGCGTTTTGCCGCGGGGACGGAAATGCGCACCCGTCAGGCGATGGCGTTCGACGGCTGTTTTCCGATCGTGTTCATCGGGCAGAACGGCGGCTGGGCGGACGCGGAAGAACTCATCGCGCAGCAGCGCGCCCTCATCGGGGAAGACGCGCTCGCCGCGGGCGAATACCTCGTGCTGGGACTGACCAGCGGTTCGGCATCCTCGCGGGCGGCGTTGGAAAACGCGCTCGAAGCGGCGTTCGGGGACAGGTTCCTCAATCTGCGCGCCCATCTCGCGGGACAGGGTCCCGCGGATGCGGGCATCACGCCGACGGCGGAGGACCTGGCGGAGATGGCGGAAGGCGTCGTGCCCGCCTGCCTGCGTTCGGACGGGGTGCATTTCAACGCAAAGGGTTATCGGCTCATCGGCAATTTCGTCTATGACGCCCTGTCCCGCCTCGGGTTTCTCGAAACCTTGCGGCAGGCGCGGTAGCCGCGCGGAAGACCGGAGCGGAAAGACGGAAAGGGAACAAAAGACGGGAAAAAGAAAAAAACGGCAGCAAAATGCCGCGCAGGAGTAGAACAATGGAAGGAAGAGAAGGAGCAGGAAGAGAGCGGACGGGGGGCGCCTTGCAGGGACCGCCGTCGGGCGGCGGACAGACGGCAGCCCCTGCAAAAAAGAAGTTGTTGATCTACGCCCATTATTACGCCCCCGACGTGGCGTCCACGGGACAGATCTTGCAGGAACTCGCCGAAGGCATTGCGGATCGCTTTGCGGTAACGGTCATTTGCGCCGTTCCCTCCTACACGGGCAGCGTCGATCCCGCTTATACGGAAAAACCGTTTTATTTTGAAACGCTCAACGGCGTGAAGATCATCCGCGTGCGCGTCCCCGCATTCACCAAACAGAACAAACTCAGCCGCGTGAAGAACATTCTCGCCTATTACCGCGGCGCGCGCAAAGCCACGCTGCTCGCGGGGAAACAGGATTATGTCTATGCCGTGTCCCAGCCGCCCGTACTCGGCGGCATGCTGGGGGTGTACGGCAAGAAAAAATGCAAAGCCAAACTGCTTTACAACATTCAGGATTTCAATCCCGAGCAGATCATGGCGGTGGGATATTCGGGCATGAAGCCGCTTTTGTCGCTGCTGATGCAGATCGACAAAAATTCCTGCCGCAAGGCGGATAAAGTGATCATCGTCGGCAGGGACATGGCAAAGACGCTGGAAAATCGTTTCGGCGGCAAGGACGTCCCTTCCTATTGCGTCATCAACAATTGGATGGACGAAAAGAAGGTCCGCCCCCTGCCTTCTTCCGACGAGCGCGTGGCGGCATTCCGCGCGAAATACGGTTTGGACGGCAAATTCGTGGTCATGTATTCGGGCAATTTAGGACTGTATTACGATCTGCCGGGGCTCATCCGCCTGCTCAAACCCTATCGGGGACGGCGGGACGTCGCCTTTGCCTTTGTCGGCGAGGGCGCCGTGGAGAAAGAACTCAAAGAATATGCCCGCGCCGAGGATCTCGACAACGTGGTGTTCATTCCCTATCAGGCAAAGGAAGACCTCGTTTACAGCCTGAACGCGGCGGACGTGCATTGGGTGGTCAACGCCAAAGGCATCAAGGGCGTTTCCGTGCCTTCCAAACTTTACGGCGTCATGGCGGCGGGCAAGCCCGTCCTCGGCGTGCTGGAAGAGGGGAGCGAGGCGCGGCTCATCATCGAAGAGACGGGCTGCGGGCTGGTCGCCGCGCCGGGGAACTATGCCGCCGTCGCGGAAATATTGGAAAAATTCATTTCCAAACAGGTCGATTGCGCGGGCATGGGTGCCGCGGGTCGGGCATATCTCGAAAAAAATCTCACCAAGGACGTATCCATGGAAAAATATGTCCGCACCATAGAGGAGTGTTGAAAAAATGGCGATCTTCACCCGCCTGATGATGGCGCTTACGGGCGTAAAGCACGGCAAAAATCTGCAATTGAAGGGGAACGCCTTCATCTTCAACCGCCGCGGGGCGACCCTCGCGATGGGGGATAACGTGCGCATCAATTCCTCCTTTCTTTCCAACATGGTGGGGCTCTATCAGCGTTCCGTCATCATGACCCGCCGCGTCGGCGCGAAGATCGAGATCGGCGATAACGTGGGCATGTCGGGGGTTACGCTCTATGCCCGCGTCGGCATCACCGTGGGGGAGAACACGCTCATCGGCGGGAACACGAAGATCCTCGACAACGATTTTCACCCCCTGGACGAGGGGGCGCGCAACCGCGGGGAAGAGGAGAGCATCGCCTGCAAACCCGTGGTCATCGGCAAGAACTGTTTCATCGGCTGCAACGCTTTGATCTTGAAGGGCACCCGCCTTGGCGACGGGTGCATTGTGGGTGCGGGCGCCGTGGTCAGCGGCACTTTTCCCGCGGGCAGCGTCATTGCGGGCAATCCCGCCCGCATCATCCGCAGCGGCAACGGGGAGATAAAGACATCGGCGGACGAAGAAGAGGAAAACGCCGACTGAACGAAAAGGGGGGGAAAGGATGGAGAGCGGAAAGAGAAAAATTTGTCTGATCGGACAGTTCCCGCCGCCCGTGCACGGGCTGTCCGTCGCTTTGCAGACCCTCTATGACGGGCTGAAAGACGATTTCGATTTTGAAAAGACGGACATCACCGACAACAAAAAGATACTCGGTAACCTTTTTAAGATCGCAAAAAGCCGTGCGGACGTCTTTTACCTCACCATCGGACAGAGCCGCGGCGGCAATCTGCGCGACCTTGCGATCCTGCGCCTCATCGCGCTGAAAAAGAAGAAATGCGTCGTGCACCTGCACGGGGGATATTACCGCCGCCTTGTGGAAGAGGAGATGTCCCCGCGGCAGAAAAAGAGCAATTTCAAGGCGATGTCCGCCGTGGACGCCGCCATCGTGCTGAGCCCGTCGCTCCGCCCGATATTTGCGGGCATGGTACCGCCTGAAAGGATATTCGTCGTGCCCAATTGCGTGCAAAATTCCTTTTTGGAAACGGAAGAGGGGCTGCGGGAAAAGATCGCCGCGCGGGCGAAAAAAGAAGTGCTCGACGTGCTGTATCTGAGCAATTTCAATCCCGAAAAGGGATATGAGCGCGTTCTTGCGCTGGCAAAGCGGGAAAAAGAACTTTGCGCGGGCGGCGCGCCGCGGCGGTTTAGTTTTCATTTCGCGGGCGCGTTCTTTTCCGAGGAAGAGGAACAAAAATTTTTCGGCATCGTCCGCGGGGACGGGCTGGAAGATTTCATTGTCTTTCACGGCGTCGTGCAGGGCGATGAAAAGGCGGCATTGCTGCGGCAGTGCGACATCTTCATTCTCCTCACCCGTTACCCCAAAGAGGGGCAGCCCGTTTCCATTCTCGAAGCCATGGGCAACGGCATGGCGGTCGTAACCACCGACCAGGCTGCCATTGCCGACATGGTGGAAGACGGTGCAAACGGCGTGGTCTGCCGCGCGGGGGAAGAAGAGGACGCCGCTATGCTCTATGCGCGCATGAACGCACTTGTGCCCGCGCTTGCAAGGATATCTTTGACCAACGCGGCAAAAGTCAGGGAGCACTATTCCGAGGAAAAATATCTTGCGGCGCTGCGGGAGATATTGCAGAATGTCTGAAAGGGAGGGAAAAATGGCAAAGCCTTTGCGGGTCTTATATGTCAACGGCGGGCTCATGCACCGCGGCGGAATAGAGTCGTTCATGATGAATTATTACCGCCGCTTCGACCGCTCGGCATTGCAGATCGATTTTGTCGTGCACGGCGAGGGAAAGGGGGAGTATGACGACGAGATCATGGATCTCGGCGGGCAAATTTATCACGTCCCCGTCAAGAGCCGCCATCCCTTCACCTATGCCGCGGCGCTGCGCAAGGTCTTTGCGCGGGGATATACGGTCGTGCATTCCCATGCGGACGCCATGAGTTGCTGGATCTTAAAGATCGCCAAAGAATGCGGCGTGCCCGTGCGCATCGCGCACAGCCACAACACCGCTCACCTCACCCGCAATCCGCTGAAACTGTTTCTGAACGAGCGGGCGCGCCGGCATATCAATTTGTATGCGACCCACCGCTTTGCCTGTTCGCAGGCGGCGGGGGCGTGGCTGTTCGGCGCCGCGCCTTTCACCGTCGTGCACAACGCCGTCGCCCTCGATAAATTCGCCTTCCGCCCTTCCGTGCGCGAAGAAGTGCGATCCGAACTCGGACTGAACGGCTCCGATTTCGTCATCGGACACGTCGGCAGGTTCGCTTTGCAGAAAAATCATGCCTTTCTTTTGGAAGTCTTTTGCGCCTTTGCGGCGGAAGAGCCGCAGGCAAAACTGCTCCTCGTCGGCGACGGAGAACTGCAAGGGGAGATCCGTGCCCGCGCCGCGGCATACGGGCTTTCCGACCGTGTCTTGTTTTTGGGCATCCGTGCGGACATGGATCGGCTCTATAACGCCATGGACGTGTTTGTTCAGCCCTCTTTGTTTGAAGGATTGAGCGTTGCGGCGCTGGAAGCGCAGGCAAACGGGTTGCCGTGTCTTTTTTCGCAGTCCGTCTCCCGCGAGGCGGGCGTTGCAGAGAGCGGCGTGCAGTTCCTGCCGCAGGAGATCGCCGCGTGGACGGCGGCGCTGCCTTGTGAGCGCGGCAAAGGACGGGCGGACAACCTTGCCCTTTTGCGCGCGGCGGGTTACGACATCGACGCGGAGAGCCGCAAGTTGCAGGATTTTTACCTGTCGGCGGCAGACGCGGCGGAGAAAAAATCATGAAAAAAGTTCTCTTCATCACCAACATTCCCGTGCCCTATCGGGTCAGTTTTTTCAACGAACTCGGCAAATACGTCGATCTGACCGTGCTCTTCGAGGGCAAGACCGCCGAACGCTACGGCGTCAATTTTGATTGGAATCTGGATAGCATCCGCAATTTCCGCGCAATCTTTCTCAGTGAAGGGGACATCATCGAAAACCGCGTGGACAGGGGGATCTTTCAATACCTGAAAAAGGGAATGTACGACGAGATCGTTGCCACCAACTATGCTTACCGCACCGAGATGGCGGCGATCGTCTACATGAAACTGCACGGCATTCCCTATTACATGGAAACGGACGGCGGCATGGTGCGCCGCGGGGAGAATTTTTTCAAGCGGCTGCTCAAAAAATTTCTCGTCTCCGGCGCCAAGGGATATTTCAGCCCCAGCGCCTCGTCGGATGACTATCTGGCGTTTTACGGCGCATGGCGGGAGAGAATTTTCCGCTATCCCTTCACTTCCCTCTCCGAGCGGGATATCCTGCCCGTGCCTTTGACGCGGGAACAGAAAGAAGAATACAGGCAGGCACTGGGCATGCCCGAAAAGAAAGTGATTCTGGGCGTCGGGCAGTTCATTGTCCGCAAGGGATTCGACGTGCTTTTGGACGCGCTTTCGGCAATGCGCGGGACGGAGGAAGAAATCGGCGTATATCTGGTCGGCGGCGTACCCGTGCCCGAATATATCGAGGCAGCCGAGCGGCTTTCGCTGTCGGGGATATGCGTGCATTTCGTGCCCTTCCAAAACAGTAAAACGGTCTCTGCATATTATAAGGCGGCAGACCTGTTCGTCCTGCCGACGCGCGAAGATATCTGGGGTCTAGTGATCAACGAGGCGATGGCGCACGGTCTGCCCGTGCTGACGACCACCGCCTGCGTTGCGGGGCTGGCGCTCGTGGAGGACGGGAAGAACGGTTTTCTCGTGCCGCCCGGGGAAGCGGCGCCCCTCGCCGCCGCGCTGGAAAAACTGCTTGCCTGCGATTTGCAGGGCATGGGTGCGGAGAGTTTGCAAAAGATCCGTCCCTATACCTTTGAAAACATGGCGTTGGTGCATGCGGAACGCTTCGCGGGGGAGAATGGTTCTTCGGCGGAAAGGGCAAAGAAAGAAAATTCTTGATAAAGAAAGGACTGTAAACGAAAGAAAACGGGAGATCGATGTAAATTGTTGGTGGGATCGGCAGAAGAGAGCAGAAAATATCAAAGCCGCACGTTTGGTTTTACCGTATCGGATAAAAAGGTACGGACGTTTGTCGTGCGTGCCGTCGTTGCCGTGGCGGTGTGGACGGTGCTGCTGTTGCTTTTCTATTCGGTGGCGCAGGGCAATTACAACATCCGCGCGCAGACGGTCATGTCCTTTCTTTTCAACGGTGCACTGTTCTATGCCATGATGCTTCTCGCTTTGGGAAAACGGGCATTTTCCATCGATCTCATCCATGCGTTCTTTCTCTTCTCCTTCATGTTCATTGCCCCCATGGTGCAGTATTTGCGGGGGGAATGGTGCTGGGAAACCTTTTTCTCCGACAGCAGGGTCATCACCACCAATCTCCTGCTCGATCTCTGGGCGGGGGTCTATCTGGCGGTGCAGTATCTGCCTTCACTCTTCCGCAGGGGCGAAAAAAAGCGGGAGGAAGGTGTGCCGCGCGGTTACGGCAGACTGCGGGTCAACCGCTTTTTCCTCGTCTGCTGCGTGTTCATCAGCGTGCTGATCGCGGGCGTCCTGTTCGCCAAATACGGCACGTCGCTCTTTTCCCGCGCGACCAACACGGCGTTTCAGTTTTCCAACTCTTCTCTCTCGCTCATTGTCAGTTCGGTCGTCCCCGCGTGCGTTACGGGCACGACCGCGCTGTCGGTTTTCAACCTGCGCCCCCGTGCGAAATTTTTCGATTGGATGCTCTTTGCCGTGCAATGCTGTGCACAACTCATTGTGTGTTTCCCTTTGGGCATGGCACGCTTTCAGATGGCGGTCATCTACATCGGGCTCGCGCTCGTCGTCTGTCCTTTTTTCAAAAAAGGTCCGTGGTTCATTCTCATGATGGCGTTCGGGCTGGTCATCATCTTCCCGCTTTTGAACGTTTTCCGTTCCCTGGCGATCGGTCAGGTCGACATCGGACGGGCGTTCACCGAAGTCATCGTGTCTTTGGTCGACGATCTGACCGAAGGGCATTACGATGCGTATACGATGTTCATGCTCATACAAAGGTACGTCGGCAACATGGGAACGTCGGATGGCACGCAACTTCTGGGCGTCGTCCTGTTCTGGGTCCCGCGCGTGCTCTGGCCGGACAAGCCGCTGGGGAGCGGTCAGACGGCGGCGGAATTTTTCAAATGGGAGTTCACCAATCTGTCCTGCCCGCTGCCCGCCGAAGGGTACGTCAATTTCGGCGTCATCGGCATCCTTCTTTTCGCCATCGTGTTCGCCGTGATCGTCCGCTGGGCAGACGGCAGGTTCTGGAAGGTCGGCGGGGAGTTCAGCCGCTTTGTCTATCCCTTCGTCGTGCCCTTCGTCTTTTTCCTCATGCGCGGCGACCTGCTCAGTTCCTTTGCCTATCTAACGGGCTTCGTGGTCAGTTTTTACGCCATGTATGTCGTCAACGGCTTTTTCCGCCGCCGCAAGCGGAACGTCGAGCGGGAGATGCGCCGCCGCTTGCACAAGCGCGCAAAGCAGCATTCCGTCGGGAAGGCGCATCCGCCAGCGGGGAACGCCGCGGGCACGGCAAAGGAGTAAGCAAAATGCAAAAGGCGGCATCGTCCGCCTCGGAACATAAAAAATTTATCATAAAAGGAGAATGTGTTTTATGATCTATGTCAACAGAAGCAGCGGCATCTGCCGCACGGAAGAAATCAAAAAGGCGCTTGCCTATGTCCGCGAAAACGGCGCGTCCCTCCCGGACGGAAAGGTGCACCTCGACGGGGACAAACTCTATGTCAGCATTCAAAGTTACCGCACCAAGCCGCGGGAAGAGTGCAAGTATGAGGCGCACCGCCGCTACATCGATATTCAGTACATCATCGCGGGCAGGGAGATCATCGCGGTTACCGACAAGGCGGGGCTCAAAGAGCGCGCGCCGTATTCCGAGGAAAAGGACGTCGTGTTCTTTGAGGACGATAAGAAGGGGACGGAGTTTGAACTGAACGCGGGCGACTATGTGGTCGTGTTCCCCGACGACGTGCACATGCCCAAGGTTTGCGCGGGGGAGAGTTGCGACGTCAAAAAAGCCGTCGTTAAAATTCTCATTTGATCGGTAAAATCAGGACATGATGCGCCCGAAAAGTTTCTTTTCCGAAAAAATCAAAGAAAGCGGGCGCATAAATTTCGTTGGAAAAACCGCCGTCTGAAAATCCGGACAGACGGCGGACATTTCGGATGTTCACGGCATGAAACTCGAACGAAGCAAGAACGCGACCCGCAACGTGGTCTGGGGCGCGTGCAACAAAATCATCGTCATTCTGGCGCAACTCGTCATCCGCGCGACGCTCGTGCGGGTGCTGGGCGAAGAATATCTGGGGCTGAACAGTTGGTTCACGTCCATTTTGAACGTGCTCTCCCTCGCCGAACTCGGCATCACGAGCGCGCTCGTCTTTCATATGTACCGCGCCATCGTCGAGGACGACAAGGAAAAGATCTGCGCATTGCTCGCTTTTTATAGGCGGTGCTATCACACCATTGCCCTGGTCATCCTGGTGCTCGGGCTTGCCGTCCTGCCGCTTTTGCCCTTTCTCGTCTCGACGGACGTGCCCGCCGACATCAATCTTTACGTTCTCTATCTCATCAATCTCTCTTCCACCGTCATTTCTTACAGTTTGTTCGCCTATAAGGGCTGCTTGCTTGAAGCGCACCAGCGTTCCGACCTGTCCAGCAAGATCGCCGTGCTCGTCAACACGCTGCAATACGGCTTCCAATTGGTCATGCTCTTTGCGTTCAGGAATTACTATCTGTACAGCATCGTAACGCCCTTCATGTTTTTGGCGAGCAATCTTCTGACCGCCTTCGTCGCGGGAAAGCACTATCCCGACTATCGTCCGTTCGGCAAGCCCGATACCGAACTGCGCAAAGCCATTTTCGGCAAGGTGAAGGCGCTCTTCGTCTACAAGGTGGGCAACGTGTTCTCCATGTCCGTCGATAACCTTGTCGTCGGGGCGTTTCTCGGCGTGTCGGTTCTCGGCGCATTCACCAACTATCAGTACATCATCACGATGCTCTTTTCGTTCCTGCTCATGTATTACGGCGCCATCCAGGCGGGATTGGGCAACAGCATCGTCGTCGAATCGGTCGAACACAACTTCACCAACTTCAAAAAACTGCTCCTCATGCAGAGTTGGATCTGCGGCTTCTGCGCCGTCTGCCTTCTGTGTCTCTATCAGGACTTCATCGGGCTTTGGATGGGGGAAGGCATGCTTCTGCCCATGGGGCTCGTCGTCCTGTTCGTCGTCTATTTCTACACCTTTAAGATTCAGGACGCGGTAACGGTATTCAAGGACGCGGCGGGCATGTGGGAGCCCGACCGCTGGCGGCCGCTCATCTCGGCGGGGTGCAACCTCGTCATCAACATCCTGCTCGTGCAGGTCATCGGACTGTACGGCATTCTCCTTTCGACCATCCTCTGCTGTCTGTTCATCGACCTGCCCTGGGCGGCGCACGTTCTCTTCAAAAACTATTTCAAGAGGAGCGTGGCGACGTATTATATCCGGCTGCTCGTCTACACCCTCGTCAACATAGCCGCGGCTGCCGCCACGTTCGGCGTGTGCGCCCTTGTGCCCTCCGGCGGGGAAGTCTGGCAGCGCGTGCTGTGGTTCTTGCTGAAAATCGCCGTCTGCACCCTTTTGCCCAACTTGCTCTTCCTGCTCGCCTATCACCGCACCGCGGAGTTTAAGTTGCTTTTGCAGACGGGGAAGAATGCGCTCTCCTCCCTCTTCGGCAAGAACAAAGCGCCCGCTCCCGCAGCGGAAGGGCAAGAACAGCCGCCCGCTTCGCAACAGGAAAGCGGCGGGGACGAAAAAGAGGAATGATTTCTCTTTTTTATACGACAAAAAGAGGGGCATGCCCGAAAACAATGAAAAAAGCGGAGAGTCTTCCGAAGAGAGGACCTCCGCTTTTTTTCACTCTCCCGCGGGCAGGGAGCCGTGCGGGCAGAAAGAGCGCGTCCGCACCCCGTCTTTGCCGCACGGATATTTTCATGCAGAGAAAATAAAAGGAGTATTTTTTTCAGCCTAAAAAGCGCAGCAGCCCGCCCGTGATGACTTCGGCTTCCCTTGCATAGCCCTCGTCGGTGCTGTGGATGCCGTCCCGCAGGAATTTTTCGTCCGTGAAGGCGTTGAAGCCCGCCTCGTTGTATACGTCGATGAAGGGGATGCCGTAATATGCCGCCACCATGCCCACGGCTTTCGCCTTTTCGCCGACGTCGTCGGCGGCGGGACGGTGGGGGGACGCCAGGACGATGCGGACGGAAGGATTGAGGGAATAGAGTTTTTCCACGATATATTTATATCCCGCGCAGACGGAAGCGGTCTCGGCATTGCTTGCGGGGTCGTCCGGGGTGCCGGGCGCGGAAGCGGCGCTGTTGAAGAGCCCCATCACGAACACGATGTCCGTATCCGCGAGGTTCTGCGCGTTGACGGCGTTGGCAAAGACGTTGATCTTCGTGCCGCCGACGGCGAGATTGCGGATCTCCTGCAATCCGGTTGCGCGCTGCACGTGTTCCTGCCATTTTCCCTCTTCGGACAGGCTGTCGCCGAGGGTCATCATGACCTTTCCGAACAGGTTGGAGCGCACATAGTGCGGCACGGAGATATAACTTTCGAGGGAATAATTGGTCCCCGTGGGCTGCGGGTTGCCCGCCTGCTGCACCACGAGGTCGGCGATGGTGCTTTCCCCGCGGTGGCAGGAGAGGAACATATATCTGGCGTTTTCGGGCGCCTGGATGCGCGTATCCACGTTGATCTGATTGGAAAGATAGGTCCCCGTCATCTCTTCCCAATCGTCGGTGGTGATGTTGTCCGCCGTCTTAAAGACGACTTTATCGACGGAAACGGGCGCGCCGTCGACGGAAAAGACGTAGGTCAGCCCGGGCGAGACGGGAATGCCGTCGAGCGTGGTGTCGTATTCGGCGTTGTCTTCCGTGCCCCCGAGGTTGTTGAGCAGTTTGCCGGACAGGATGCGGATGTTCTCCATCAGGTCGGGATAGCCCCTGCCCGTGATGAAGGAAGTCTTTTGCGGGGAGACATACCCGTCGGGGAGTTTTTTCGCGTCCGCGCTCACCGACCAGGCGCTTCCGTTCCAGGCGTAGCACATGCCGTCTTCCGTGCAGTAGAAGAAATCGCCGACGGCGCCCGCATAGGCGGAAGCGAGTGCGTCCGCGGAATCGACGGTGCCGCGGAAGGTCATGCCGCCGATGCACATGCCTTCTAATTCTCGGGCGACGCCTTCGATCGCCTTTTGCAGGGAAGGATAGGTGTTGCCGTTGAGCGTGCGCGCTTCGATGACTTCGTTGAAAGGGACGGGCACGGGGGAGAGGCAGCGTTGCAGGTCGAAGCGGAAGGCGGCGGGATGCAGACAAAGTTTTTGTTCGTTCATACGATGGTTCCTCCTTTGAGCGCCCGTTCCGCCCGCAGCGTGAAGACGGGCGAGGCGAACGCCGCCCCGTTCTTGTCCGTCATCCGCACCTGCATGAGCACGGGCGTCTGGCTTTGTAAAAGAAAAGTGTCCTCCTGGGAGAGGGTTACCGACAGTTCATAATCCTTTGTTTCGCAGTCGGTCAGTTTTTTTTCGATCACCGTTTCTTTCCCCTGGCGGAAGGTGAGAAAAAAACTTTCCACCTGTGCGCTTTCAAAGGGCAGGGTAAAGGAAAAAACGGGCGTGGTGCCTTGCATGATGGTCGTATTCATGTCAAATTGATCCTTTTCGATGCGCATGATGTTTTTTTTGAGCTCACGTTCAGTATAACACGGCGCGGGGAAAAAACCGCCCGACGTGTGCCGTTTTTTTGCCCCGGGCTGCGCCTTTGAAATCGGCGCGGCGGAAGCGCGGCTTTTCCGCCCGGAATTTTTATGCCGAATTTTTTTGCTCATTTCGTTGACAAAAGGCGGATAACATGATATAGTAAATCCATGGTCCCGGGAAAATATTTCCGGATGCGGCAAAAAAAGAGCCGCACGCCGTTTGTACGGCAGGGGGCAGACATAATTTGAAAAAATTCAGGATATCACCCTATATCGTCATCATGCTTTGTTTTCTCGCGCCGATCCTCATCGGGGCGGGTTTGCTTTGTCTGCCCGTTTCTCACCAGGCGGGCAAGACGCTCTCCTTCGTGGACGCCCTGTTTTTGTCCACGTCTTCCATCTGCGTAACCGGGCTTTCCGTCGTCGACGTCGGCACCACGCTCAGCATTTTCGGGCAGGCGGTCATGGCGGTGCTCATCGAGATCGGCGGCGTCAGCATCCTCACCATCGCCTGTTTCTTCATTCTGTTCGTGCAGAAGAAATTGGCTTATTCCACCCAGACCATCATGCAGGAGATGCTCAACCGCGACACCATGACGGACATCAAGAGCCTCATCCGCAAGATCATCATCTTTTCCTTCGTCGTGCAGTTCATCGGGGCGGTCATCAACAGCATCGTCTTTCTGCTGCATTACGACGACGCGGGTTTTGCCATCCGCGCCGCCGTCTTTCACACCGTTTCCGCCTATAACAACGCGGGGTTCGACGTTCTGGGTACGGGGGACAATCTGGTTACCGTTACGCGCGAACTCTCGCCCGTGCTCAACGCCGTGTTCAAGATCAACACCATGCTGCTCATCGTCATCGGCGGTATCGGCGTCATCTTCCTCGACGACCTCTGGAAGAAAAAGAGTTGGAAAAAACTGTCGATTTCCTCCAAGATCGTCTTCATCGTTACGGGCGGCATCGTCCTCGGCGGCGGACTGCTTCTGAAACTCTTCTATTTCATCGACGGGCAGAACGTGCCCCTGATCGAATGTTTCTTCCTCGTCGTCTCCTCGCGTACCGCGGGATTTGACAACGTGGGGCTGTACGAGAACACGCCGGGCACGGTGCAGGCGCTTCTGATCTTCACCATGTATGTCGGCGCGTCCCCCGCCTCGACGGGCGGCGGCATCAAGACGACCACTTTCTTCGTCGTCCTCGCCGTCATCTTTGCCTTCATCCGCGGCAAGCGCCCCTCGTTCAGTTATAAGAGCATTTCCCAGCAGACCATCTTGAAGGCGTTCGTGCTCATCATTTTCAGCATTTTCTATATCCTCGTCGCCGTCATCGCCATTTCCGGCGTGGAAGGGGAAAACGCCATCGTTTCGGACATCGTGTTTGAAGTGGTGTCGGCGTTCTCCACGACGGGGCTCTCTCTGGGCATCACGCCCCACCTCGCCGCCGCATCCAAACTCATTTTGTGTTTTACCATGTATGTCGGCCGCGTGGGCATCCTGACCTTCCTGAGCGCCATGAACAAGAGTTGGATCTTCTCGAAATCCGAGGACGACGTGCGCTATGTGGAAGAGAATATCGTCGTCGGATGATCGATCGGAAAGTTTTTTTGAAAAAAAGGGATAATATCAAAGAGGAACGGTATCATGAAAAAGAGTTTTATCGTGGTCGGTCTGGGGCGGTTCGGTCAGTCGGTCGCCAAGACCATTGAATCGCTGAAAGGGGAAGTCCTGGCTGTGGACGTCGACGAAGAGGAAGTGCGCAAGGTTTCCGAAAGCGTAACCCGCTGCGCCATCTGCGACGCCACTTCCCTGGTGGCGCTCAAAGAGTTGGGCGCCGAGAACATGACGGACGGGATCATTGCCATCGGCAACGACTTGCAGGCGGCGATCCTGACGCTCATGAACCTCAAAGAATTGGGCGTGGAGCGGATCATTGTCCGCCTCTCCGACAAGACCTATGCGCCCATCTTCGAGCGCCTGGGCGCCGACAGGCTGGTCATTCCCGAAGAGGATTTCGGCGTGTCGCTCGCGCACAGCCTCGTGTCGCGCAACATCTCCGATTACTATCAGATCGCCTCCCGTTACGGAATCGTGCGCATGAAGGTGGGGGAAAAGTTTGCCGACAAGACGCTCGTCGACATGGACGCGCGCAACAAATACGACGTCAACATCATCGGCATCTTCCGCGGCGGCGAATTTTACATTCCCAAAGCCACCGAACCGGTGCACGCGGGGGATGAACTGCTCGTCATTGGCAACAACGACAAGATCAGCCGCTTTGAACTGTACGTGAACCGCGAATAACGTCGGCGGGGAAAAAGAGCGGACGGAAAACGAAAAAGCAGAAAAATCGCAAGCAAAGGGCGGACTTCTCAAAAAAAGAGAGGACCGCCCTTTTCATCTGACCTTATAAAATTTTGTTGAATTGGCTATTTTAATCATGCCAAAAAAGTGTTATAATAACCAATGTAAAACAAATTTTATAAAAGCAGAGGAAACAAAAATGAAGACAACGGCAAAAAAAATCCTGACGGTGCAGGATCTCTCCTGCGTGGGGCAATGTTCGCTGACGGTGGCGCTGCCCATTCTTTCGGCGTTCGGGCTGGAAACGGGCGTGCTGCCCACGGCGATCCTGTCCGAGCATACCATGTTCAAAAATTTCACCTTTCTGGATCTGGCGCAGAACATGGAAGACACCCTGGAAAGTTGGAAAAAAGACGGGCACCGCTTTGCGGCGTTCTATACGGGCTATCTGGGCAAAAAGGAGCATTTCGGCATCGTGGAACGGGCGATCGGCGAACTTTCTGAGGCGGGCGCGCCCGTCATCATCGATCCCGCGTTCGGCGACAACGGCAGGCTCTATCCGCTCTTTGACGAGGAATACGTAAACGGCATGCGCGAATATGTCTCCCATGCCGACGTCATTCTGCCCAACATCACCGAGGCGTGTTTCCTCGCGGGCATGCCCTATGCCGATCGTTTGGATCGCGCGGGCGTCTGCACCCTGCTTTCCGCGCTGGCGAAGGGGGGAAAATACCACATCGTTCTGACGGGCGTGGAAGAAGAGGGGAAGATCGGCTTTGCGCATTACGACCCCGCGACGGGAAAAACGGAATTCTATCTGCGTCCCCTGCTCGACGGGCGTTTCCACGGCACGGGGGATATCTTTGCTTCCGTGTTCACGGGGGCATATCTGGCGGGCAAGGACATGTTCTCTTCCGCCAAAGCGGCGGCGGAATTCGTCGCGCTGGCGATCTCCGTCAACGACCGCACGCACACATACGGCGTGCAGTTTGAAAAGCAATTGGCGGACTTTGCATCCGACTGCCTGCGCTGACGGCGTTTTTCCCTCGGCGGGCAGGCGGGGCGATACATCGATCCTACTTTCTTTTGAAAACGGGCGCTTGCCCGTTTTTTTCGTGTTCTGAAACCCGCGTGCCATGCACGCGGATAGTTATATCCGGCGCAACGGCTCCCGGTTCGGGCGCTTCCGGGCTCGTCGACGGCGTGAACAAGGGCTATGCCATGGGCGGTGTCAGCGACGGGAAATACATATATATTGCGTACAATCCCAACAAGGACTTTGACAAAAACAACGTCAACATCGGCAACAACCAGAGCACGGTGATCTATAAAATCGATCCCGAAACGTGCAAGGTGGTCGCTTGCAGCACTGCCTTCTCCACGCATTCCCCGACCGACGGCAGCGGGGCGGAAGTGCGCAACGGCGGCGACAATTCGCAGTTGATGATTCAAGATGACGTGCTCTACTGCTTTGTTTTCGGCAATCATGTCTATTCGATCGATCTGTCTCTCTTTGCGCAGGACTGCGTGCTCCGCGAAACGTCGCTTCCTTTCGACGCGGCGACCGAGGGCGGGAACACCGTCAAGGGCGCCTGTTGGAACGAACAGGCGGGCAGGTATGCCGTTCTCGACGGCGCAAAGGGGCTGTATATCCTCGATGCGTCGGGCGAAAAGATCTGCGACAGGATCGCATTGCGCGGACCTTCCGGGATGAAAGCGGCGTCGGTAACGGGCGACGATAAGTATATATACGTCGCTTACAACATGAACGGGCAGGGCAGCGCGCCCTTCGACATTTACACGTGGGACGGCGCGTATGTGGGCGAAGGCGCCCCGGACGGCATCAGTCTCAAAATAAACAACGGCAACTATAACGTGCAGGCGGTATTTTTCCACAACGGAAAGATGTATGCGACGTTCTGCGCGTGGAGCGGTTCGAGCGGCGCGGGGCTTTATCTTTGGAATATGGACGTGGATCTGAGCGTGTTCTGATCGTTTGGATTTTCGTCAAGGAGCGAAAAAATCAAAAGAGCGGCGGGTCGTCCCGTCGCTCTTTTGCAATTTTTCAAGAGAAAATTTTTTTGAAAGACCGCAGAAAAGAACGGGGGCATGCCCGTATTTTTCTGCAAAAACAAAGTAAAAAAATTTTTATTGCCGTGGCGGCATCTTTTCAAAGAAAAAATTGCGCTCCGATATCTCTTTCAAGGGCATGCCGTGCCCCAATGCGAGCATGGTCTTGATGCGCGAGATCTGAAAACTCTCGTCGTAAAAAATATCGGCAAGCGCAGCGAGTTTTGCCGCGCTTGCATACACGCTTTCGCCGCGGCGCGCGGGGGAAAGTACGGCGGGAACGCCTTCGCTACGGCAGTAACGCAAAAATTCGGCGGCATTTTCCCTTTCTCCGACGGTGCATACCGTGCCGCTGTGATAGAGTTCGAGCACCGCCGCGCGCGGTTTCCGTTCAAAAAAGCGGAAGAAGGAATAGTCGGTCAGGGAATGCGCCTTGATCGTCAATATATCCGTGCACAGCCCTTTTGCCGTCAGTCCGCTCGCGGGACGGGCGCGGCGCAGTTCTTCCCGCGTCGGATTGCAGGGGGCGGCAAAGGGGCGGAAGGTGCGATCGCGCATCTCTCCCAGCGGCACGCCGCCAAAGGAAGAAAAATCCCCCGAAACGGGCGCACAGTCGCTGAGGCGGGAAGCAAGGTGGATTTTGGCGTGCACATCGCCCGCGTTGCGGAAGGCGACGTATACGCCCGGCAGCCCTTCGCCGATGAAATCGACCGCCGCCGCAAAATTGTCGAGCCCGTTGCTCCGTTCGTCCTCCAAGGGATAGAGCGCGGACACGAACACGACGGGCAGGCGCACGTCGCAGAAGAGCAGGGAAAAGAGCGGGGCGGTAAAGGAGAGAGTGTCCGTGCCGTGCGTGATGACGATGCCGTCATAGCCGCCGCCGATCTTTTCCCGCAGGCGGTCGGCAAGCGTGGTCAGGTCTTTTTTCGTCATGTTTTCGCTGAGCCGGTCGATCGGGCGGCAGACGTCGAACGCCGTGTCCTTTCCGTACTTTCGGCGGTATCGTTCCGGGAGCGTTTCGCCTGTTTTTTCGTCCGTGTCCAGGAAAGCGCCGCGGCGGGCGGACCCGATCGTCCCGCCCGTCAGGATCACGCAGATCTTCCTCATTTTTTCTTCTCCTTATTTATAATACTGTGCGATAAAGACATTCGGTCATAAAAAATCCCGAGCCGGCGGTGAAGCAGGGCTCGGGGTGGTACATCTTGCGTCAACGTACCCGGCACAAAAGCCATTATCAGTATATTCCGTTTTTTCGGAATTGTCAAGGGGATATCATCGCAAGGCAAAAAAGTCGTAAACGGGAAAGGAACGGCGGTTTGCACGGAGAGGGGCGTTCCCTGCCCGCCACTCTCCCGCCGTGTACCAAAAGCGTTGTTTCCGCCCTCCCGCCGCCCGAACGCTTTTCCCGCCCGCCGTTCCGATGTTTTGTGATTTTTCAACAATGTTGTATGAAAAATATAACAAAATGTTTGATTTTTACATTTTGAATGTTTTTTTTCTTTCGTCCTCGATTTGATTGACTTTTCGGCATGAAAAGGATAAAATAATATCAGTAAAAAAATATCAATTAAATTTTTTAAAAACCAAGCAAGGGGCGCCGCCCCGAAGGAGCATAACAAATATGGAAGAAAAGATCGTAGACAGCATGGAAGGGTTGGAAGAGGCCATTGCCCGCGTCCGCGCGGCGCAGGCGGTCTTTGCCACCTACACGCAGGAGCAGGTGGACGAAATTTTCCGCGCCGCCGCCCTCGCCGCCAACAATCAGCGCATTCCCCTCGCCAAAATGGCGGTCGAAGAGACGGGGATGGGCGTGGTCGAGGATAAGGTCATCAAGAACCACTATGCGGCGGAATATATCTATAACA
>CALVZM010000064.1 GCA_944372515.1 uncultured Clostridia bacterium | reverse complement strand
ACAAAAAAGAAAGGTTATCGCGAGAATAACGGCAAATAACCTCTTTCGTAAGACCGATATGGAATATTGATTCCTGTCTTTGTTTTTGTTTTGAATTGTCGTAACGCTCCTTCCGCGGAATTTTTTAAGCCGCCACCATACCGTTTTGCAGGATGAAATCCCATACGGCGGGCGGCACGCCGTTTTCGCCCGGAACGAGGAAGGCATTGACCTGCTCCTGCAATTCCCCCGCCTGCGCCGCGAGCGCATCCAGCGTCTGTTGCAGGGACACCATCTCCGCATTCATGCCGCTCAGGATCGCCGAATTGACGGCGACGACGATCAGCATCAGCGTCAGGGCGACCGCAAAGGCGACCGCCACTTTTTTGAGCAGCGCCGCATAATAAGCACGGGCGTCCTCCGCCGGCGTGGCAATGACGTGCGGGAAGGAAACGGGCGCGGAGAGAGGAAGTGCCGCCGCCTTTGCGTTTGCCTGTTCCGTCGCAGAACCGTACTGCAAGGTCGTTGCCGTCGGCATGGAGAGCGCATCGTCCTCCGCGGGCGCTTCCGCCGCGGTGCTCTGCCGCGCGGAGGCAAGTTCTCTGCGGAGCGCCGCTTCACGGTAACCGGGCGCGGCATAGATGCTGCTTTGAAAATCCTGCACGGGCGAATAGGATTTCGCCTGCACGGATCCCCTTCCCGCGGCGGGTGCACGCCCCTCCGTTTCGCGGCGGATTTCCTCGGGGATCTGCACGTCCTCAAAGGTGATCTCCCTGCGGGCATGGAGCGGTCTGTATGCGTCCAGGGAAGGATATTGCCGCTCTTGCGTCTTCACTTCGTTCCGCAAAGCGGCGCCGTCCATGGTCATCATTCTTCTGTAATTTTCACCGATGCGGGAGTTAAATTCCCGCCTTCTGCGTTCTTCTTCGGTCAGGGTTTCCGCAGACGTCTGCGTCTTCACCGTTTCGCTCATCATTTTTGTGGCTCCTGTTTATTATATTTCCCCTGCGTTTGCTTTATGACCCCGTGAGCGTTGCGGCTTTCCCCCGATCGTTCAATTTCAACTTGCTTCGGTAATCTTTTCGGCAATTCTCAGTTTTGCGCATTTGCTGCGCGTGTTTTCCTTCTGTTCCTTTTCGCTCGCCGTAACCGGCTTTTTCGTGATGATCTCGATCTCCTTCTTCTTCCCGCATACGCACACGGGAAATCCGGGCGGGCATATGCAGTCGGCTGCCATTTCGCGGAACGCTTCCTTGACGATCCTGTCTTCCAGGGAATGGAAGGTCAGAATGGCGATCCTGCCTCCCTTTTTCAGTTTCCCCGTCAGCCCCTTCACGCACTCTTTCAGTCCGCTCAACTCTCCGTTCACTTCGATGCGGAGCGCCTGAAAGGTCTTGCGCTGGCAGGGACCGTTCTGCCTGAAACGATACGGGATGCTCCTTTCGATGATGTCGGTGAGTTCCCCGCTCGTACAAATTTCCTTCTTTTCCCTCTCCCGCAGGATGTTGCGCACGATAGGAAGAGAAAAGCGCTCTTCCCCGTACTCCCGCAGGATGCGCAGCAGTTCCCGCTCGGGATAGGTGTTGACGACGTCCTTTGCCGTCAGCGGCGCCGAAACGTCCATGCGCATGTCCAGCGCCGCGTCGCGCGCCATATAGGAAAAACCGCGGGACGCATCGTCGAGTTGGTGGGAGGATACGCCGAAGTCGAGAAGCACGCCGTCGAGCGCCTGCACGCCTTCCTCCGCCAGGACCTGCGCATAGTCCTTATAATTGGCTTTATGAATGTGAAATCTTCCTTCGTAAGGCGACAGTCTCTTCCGCGCGGCGGCGATCGCTTCGTCGTCGAGATCGGTCGCGATCAGCCTGCCTTGCGGCGCCCTTGCGAGGATCTCGAAGGAATGCCCCCCGCCGCCGACCGTGCCGTCGAAATAAATGCCGTCTTTTTTGATGTTCAGCCCTTCCATGCACTCCCCCAACATGACGGGGCTGTGATAGAACCCTTCCATCAGAATTTGATGTACTGTCCGAGATCGATGTCGTCGAACGCGCTCATGTACTCTTTGTAGCGCTCGGAGGACCAGATCTCGATATAGTCGCCCTGTCCGATGAAAAGGATGTCCTTGTCGATGCCGGCATAATCGATGAGGTTCTGCGGCAGGACGATCCTGCCCTGGGGGTCCTCTTCGGGAAAACAGATCCTTTCCAGCATCTTACGTTTCGCCGCACGCGCCCGCGGATCGCTCATGTCCGTTTCCGCCATGCTGCGCTGAATGTGCTGCGTCGTTTCGGTGGGCATGATCCATAAGCAATGATCGGTCCCGACGCCGATGCTGTAACCCTTGTCGAGCCGGCTCTTCATTTTCGCGGGGATCCTGATCCTGCGCTTGGCGTCGAGTTGATGCTCGTATGTTCCGCTGAACCCGTAATCCATCGACCATGCCACCTCCTTTTTTCAGACTTGAATTTATTATAACATTAGTTTTGACCACAGTCAACCCTTTTAAGCAAATTTTTTTAAGTTTTTTTGGATTTTTTGGGATTGACCTATAAAAAACGAACAAATTTTTGCATTTTTGTCTTCAATTAAAAAGAAAACATTTGTTTGTATAAGTATGCGTTGACCACTTTGGACTTTCCGAGAAAAACAACGTCCCCTTCCGTTTCGGGCAATCCGGGGGCATTTTTCAGGGAAAAAAGTACGGTTTCGAGCCGTTTCGCCGTCCCCGCATTGCCGTCGAAACAGGGCGCGCCGTAAAAGCGGGATATTCTTTCTTTGAGGTAGACGAAGTGCGTGCAGCCGAGCACCACGCCGTCGGGACGGCAGCGGGGCAGGTGGTCGGCAATCCCTATTTTTTCAAAAAACGGCGCCGTGCGCTCGATTTCTCCGACCAATTTTTCGGGCGCGAAGCAGAAGGTCGGTCCCGTCCGTTCCCGTTGCAGGCGGGCATACTCTCCGCTGGAAAGAGTGGCGGCGGTGGCGAGGACGAGCAGTTTTTTGCACGCCGCCGCGGCCCGCAGGGCGGGTTCGGTGCCGACGACGGGAAAGGCATACTCCCTCCGAAGCGTCCCGATGCAGACGGTCGTAACGGTATTGCAGGCGATCAAGGCGGCGTCCGTGCCGACGGAGGAGAATAAGTCGAAGGCGCGGCGGGACATGCCGAGAAGTTCTTCCCCGCTCTTTCCGCCGTAAGGCGCGTTGGCGTTGTCGCCGTAATAATAAAACCGCACATGCGGCATCCGGCGGCGGCATTCGGCGAGCAAAGTCATGCCGCCGATCCCGCTGTCGAACACCCCCGCGCAGAGGCGCCCCTCTTTGTCCATACCCGTTCCCCTCCTTACCCGTCGGTCATCTCTCATCTATATGAGAAAAAATTAAAAATAATCATAAAAAATCGAAAAATGCAGATAAAAAACAGTTTACAACCCTCAAATTTTATGCTAAAATAAGTCAAAGAAAATATGATGACAACTTTTGAAGGAGTAAGAAAAAGTGCCTAACATCAAATCTGCTGAAAAGCGCGTATTGGTAACCGAGAAAAAGACCGAACAGAATAAAGCCGTCAATTCCGCGATGAAGACCGCGATCAAAAAGTTCCTCGCCGCCGTCGAAGCCGGCAACAAGGAAGAGGCGACCAAACTTTATGCCGAAGCGGTTTCCGCCATCGACGGTGCGGCTGCCGAAGGGATCTTCCACAAGAACAGAGCCGCCAACAAGAAATCCAAACTCGCCAAAAAACTCGCGGCTATGGCGTAACACCCGCTTCCCCACGGGGCAAAATTTCAAAAAAAGAACAGGTCCGTTCCAAGGAACGGACTTTTTTCTTGCCTTTTTCCCTCTTTTCCTCCCCCCCGCCGCCGCAGCCGCGCCGCCCTTCCCTGCCGCCGCGCTTCCGTTTTTGCACAACACGGATTTTCTCGCGCGCGCCCGCGCCCCTGCGCGTAGGCGCACCGCGTCGTGCCCATGCGCCCGCCTGCATGCCCGCGGCGCGCGTCATGTAATAATCCGCCCCCTCTTTGCGGACTTTCCCCGCCTTTCGGGCGGCGGTAAAAAAACGCCGGAAAAAACAGCGGGGAAAATTTTTCCCTCTTTGAAAATTTCTTGAAAAAATATATCTCGATTTGTTTGACATTCCGAGCACAATCCTGTATAATCATTCCGTTCTTTGTTTATTTTTATTAAACTTTAAGTTTATTTTTATTGTGGTTCAAAGAAAAATGATAAAAAGTTTAGTAAAACTAAACAGCAAGAGAAAAAACAAGAAGGTTTTTATGGAGTTAGGAAACAAGATCAAAGACATGCGGCGTCAGAAAAACCTGACGCAGGAAGAACTTGCCGACCGCTGCGAACTGACCAAGGGATACATCTCCCAACTGGAAAACAACCTGACCAGCCCCTCCATTCAGACGCTCTGCGACATCCTCAACGCGCTCGGCACGACGCTTGCGGACTTCTTCCGTGAAGAAGAGGAAGAAAAGGTCGTCTTTTCGGAGGAAGAATTCATCGAAAAGGACTCGGACGGCGTGATCTGGAACTGGGTCATCCCCAACGCGCAGAAGAACATGATGGAGCCCGTGCTCGTCGAACTCGGGGCGCACGGCGCCGTCATCGAGGATTACCCGCACGAAGGCGAAGAGTTCGGGTTCGTCCTCGAAGGACGCATCGCCGTCTGCCTCGGCAAAAAGAGTTATCTCTGCCGCAAGGGACAATCCTTTTATTACAAGGCGGACAAGCTGCACAAAATAGAAAACAGAGGCAAGGGAAAAGCCAGACTGCTCTGGATTTCCACGCCGCCGAATTTTTAAGATCGGATCGATTTTTTCAAGGAGAAATAAGGAGCATCAAAAAAAATGGAAGAACAGGTCAAGAACAAGATCATCGAACTCATCGACGTTACCAAAACGTATGACGACACCGTCGTCATCGAAAACGTCAATCTGTACGTCAAGAAGGGAGAATTCATCACCCTGCTCGGTCCCTCGGGCTGCGGCAAGACGACCACGCTGCGCATGATCGCGGGCTTTGAAATGCCCACGAGCGGCAAGGTTCTGTTAAACGGCAGGGACATCAGCGAACTGCCGCCCAACAAACGCCCCGTCAATACCGTCTTCCAGCGGTACGCCCTCTTCCCCCATCTGAACGTCTTTGAAAACATCGCGTTCGGCTTGAAACTCAAAAAAGTAACCAATACATACCGCAATAAAAACGGCGATACCTACACCAAGGAAGAACACCTGAGCAAGGCGGAGATCGCCGAAAAGGTCAAAAAAGCCCTGGAAATCGTCGATCTCGAAGGCTTTGAAAAGCGCTCCATCTCCACCCTCTCGGGCGGACAGCAGCAACGCATCGCCATTGCCCGCGCCATCGTCAACGAACCCGAAATCCTGCTCCTTGACGAGCCGCTCGGCGCACTCGACCTCAAAATGCGCAAGGAGATGCAACTCGAACTCAAAGCCATGCACAAAAAACTCGGCATCACCTTCATCTACGTTACGCACGACCAGGAAGAGGCGCTCACCATGTCGGACACCGTCGTCGTCATGGCGGACGGCGTCATCCAGCAGATCGGCACCCCCGCCGACATCTACAACGAGCCCAAAAACGTCTTTGTCGCCGACTTCATCGGCGAAAGCAACATCTACAACGGTATGATGCCCGCCGACCGCCGCGTGCGCTTTCTGGGCAGGGAATTTGCATGCGTGGACGAAGGATTTGAAAAGGACGAGCCGGTGGACGTCGTCGTCCGTCCCGAAGACGTGCAGATGGTTCCCCCCGAAAAAGGCATGTTGCAGGCGACGGTTACCAGCGTCGTTTTCAAGGGCATCCACTATCAGATCCTGGCGGAGATCGGCAAAGCCGAAATCGAGATCCAGAGCACGCAGAAAAAGGAAGTCGGCGACCGCATCGGCATCGTCATCGCGCCCAATGAGATCCACGTCATGAAGAAAGAATTCACCGTCAACCGCTTCGACGGCACGATCACCAAGAAGAACAGGGTGGAATTCGGCGACGGGGAATTTGACTGCGACGTTACCCGCCTCTATCCCGGTTCCCGCCTCGACGAAGAGGGCTATCTCATCACCGCCAAGGGCGAAAAGATCGACCTGACGGGCGTGCCCGTTACCGTCGAAGTCGGGCTCGGCGACATCCGCATGAGCGACGACAGAGAGGAAGGCGGCGCCGAGGGCAACATCATCTCCCTCATCTATAAGGGCGATCACTACCGCTATATCGTGCGCACGGAGAACGAGGAAGATTACGTTTTGGCAAGCGAGGATCTCTGGAACGAGAACGACCACGTCAGCCTCATCATCCCGCCCGAAAAGATAAAACTCACGCTGAAAAAGACGGAGGAAAAGTAAAGAAAAATGGTCAGATTTCATTTTTCACGCAAGCAACTCTGCATCCCCTATGCGGTGTTTCTGACGCTGTTCGTCATCATCCCCATGCTGCTCATCCTGCTCTACGCCTTCACGGGCGAAGATGCGGAAGGCAATCTCTTTTTCTCCTTCTCCAACTTTTTCAACTTCTTTTCCAGCACGTCCAAATTGCAGACGTTGGGCGTCAGCCTGACCATCGCCTTCATCACCACTTTTTTCAGTCTTATCATCGCCTACCCCGTCGCCTATATCCTGGCGCGCAGCGGCTGGAAAAGGACTTATGTCCTTCTGATGCTCTTCATCGTGCCCATGTGGCTCAACTTCGTGCTGCGCATCACGGCGCTGCGGGAACTGCTGAACATCATCGGTTTCTTGGGCAACTACGATTATGTGAACACGGTCATCGGCATGGTGTACGACTTCCTGCCCTTCATGATCCTGCCCCTCTATAACTCCCTGCAAAAGATGGACAACAGTCTTTTGGAGGCGGCAAACGATCTCGGCGCGGGACCCGTGCACACCTTCCTGCACGTAACCCTCCCCCTCTCCATGCCCGGCATCCTTTCGGGCGTTACCATGGTGTTCATGCCGTCCATGACCAACTACGTCGTCAGCGAGACCCTCGGCAACTCCAACATCACCATACTCGGCAAGATGATCGAGGAATATTTCTCCACTTATGACGACATGCACATGGGTTCGCTCATCTCCATCATCCTGCTCGTCATCATCTTCATCACCATGCTGGTGAGCGGCGGATTCAAACAAAACGCCGACGAATCTTCCGCAAGAGGTGCAAACTTATGGTAAAGAACAGACAAAAAATCAAAAACGGCATTTCCGCCGTCTATCTCCTTCTCATCCTGCTGCTCATTTACGCCCCCATCCTGCTGCTCGTCGTAACTTCCTTTTCCTCGGCGCGCATCATCGGGGAAGAGGGCTCTTTCAGCCTCGTGTGGTACGCCGAACTCTTTCAAAGCGAACGGGTCATGGGCATCCTCGTGAACACCGTCGTCCTCGCGCTGGTCGCCGCCGCCCTCGCCACGCTCCTCGGCACGGCGGGTGCCATCGGCATCTTTTACAGCCGAAAAAAAGTTTCAACGGTCATGCAGGGCGCCAACCAGATCCCCGTCGTCAACGCGGAGATCGTTACCGCCCTCTCCCTCGCCATCCTCTTTGCCGCCGTCGGGCTGCAAAGGACCTATTTTTCCCTGCTCGTGGGACATCTGGTGCTCTGCACCCCCTTCGTCATCATTTCGGTGCTGCCCAAACTCAAACAAATGGACAACAACCTCTATGAGGCGGCGCTCGATCTCGGCGCTTCCCCCACGCAGGCACTCTTCAAGGTGGTCATTCCGCAGATCGCTTCGGGCATTTTGTCGGGCTTCATGCTCTCCGTTACCCTTTCGCTCGACGATTACATCGTAACGTCCTTCACCAAACCCGCCACTTTCGACACCATTTCGACCTATGTCTACAACGCGGTCAAAAACGAATCCAAGAGCGACCTGCCCCTCATCCGCGCCCTGTCCGCCATCGTCTTCCTCGTCATGATCGTGCTCATCGTGGCGGCGATCGTCAGTTCGTCCGAAAAAAAGAAGGAGGATCGGAATAAAAATGCGTAAGATACAAAGACTTCTCGCCCTGGCGGGCGCGGCGGTCATCGCCCTCTCCTCCTCCCTGCTCTTCGCCGCCTGTGCGGACGGGGAAGAAAAACAGGTGCTGCGCATCTACAATTGGGAGGACTACATCTGCAACGAGGACGACGAGGAAGCCGGTTATGTCGACCTCATCGCCGCATTCGAGGAAGCATATGACTGCGAAGTGGAATATTCGACCTTCGGCACCAACGAAAACATGTATAACGAATTGAAAATCAACGAAGGAAGTTATGACCTCGTATGCCCTTCCGATTACATGATCATGAAGATGATACGGGAAGGCATGTGCGAACCTTTCACCGAAGAGTTCCGCACGTCCAGCCTGTACGCGCAGAACGTCTCCCCCTACATCCGCGGTATCTTCGAGGAAAACGGCTGGGACAAATATGCGATCGGGTATATGTGGGGCACGATGGGATTCATGTACAACCCCGAAGCGGGCGATACCATCGCCGAGGACGTGCAGTCCTGGCGCGTGCTCGAAAACGAGAAATACCGCAAAAAATCCACCCTCAAAGATTCGGTGCGCGATACCTATTTCTACGCCCTCGCCTGCGTCTATGAAGAGGAACTCGCCGCTCTAGCGGCGGAGTATGAAGACGGCAGTCTTTCCGAAACGGAATACAACGCCGCGATCACCGCCGTCATGAACCGCACCGACGAAGAGACCGTCGAAAAAGCCCGCGTCTATCTGCGTGAAGTCAAAAAGAATATCTACGGCTTTGAAGTCGATTCGGGTAAAAACGACATGGTTACGGGCAAGATCGACATCAATTTCTGTTGGAGCGGCGACGCCGCCTACGGCATCTATGAGGCGGGCGAAGAGGACGGCTCCACCCTCGCCTATTCCGTTCCCGATTATGTGTCCAACATCTGGTTTGACGGTTGGGTCATCCCCAAGGGCGGCAACGTGGACCTCGCCGAAAAATTCCTCGATTTCATTTCCAGCCCCGATTATGCCATGATGAACATGGACTACATCGGCTATACTTCCGTCCTTGCGGGCGAGGAAATCTATGAAAACTGGGTGCTCGATGGCTATGCCGCCGAGGAGAGCGGCGAAGAATTGCAATCGCTCATCGACGCGGGAGAAATCATCGAATACGACCTCAGTTATTTCTTCGACGACGACCCCGATTCGGGCGCCTATGCGTTCTACGCCTATGCAAGCGAGAAAAACGGCATGCTCGGCGCGCAATATCCCGACAATTCCGTCGTCGCGCGCTGCGCCGTCATGCAGTTCTTTGAAGAGGACGCCAACAACCGCATCAACATGATGTGGGAGGACGTCAAGGGCGCGGAGATCCCCATTCCCGCCGTCATCCTCATTGCCGTCATCCTCATCGCAGGCGGAGGCGTCTATCTCTTCACGAAATACGGCAACGACTGGCTGCGCGGCAAACCCAAAAAGGGATATGAAAAAGTGGAGAACAAAGACAAATAAATATCTTCCTGAAACAAGAAAGGAGAGCACGGCTCTCCTTTCTTGTTTTTCGGACAAAGCAGAAGGCGCTTTCTTGGAAACGGCGCTCCCCTTCACTCGCTCCAACCGACGATCAGACTGTCCCCGCCGATCTCGCCCAGATAATAACCGGACACGATCAAGTCCCGTTCCTCGTCCGCGAGCGTGAGACCCGAGAGGGAACAACGGATCTCAACGACGACCCTGCCGCCGTATGTGCCGAAATAATCGACGATCCCGCTTTCGACCACCTTGCAATCGACGTGCGCCGATTGAAACCTTTCCTCGATGAAGGCGTCAAAATCTTGCAGGAGCGCGGACGCCCTGTCTTTCGGGAGCCCTTCGCCGACGGGCGTCGGGGTATACTGTAAGGGAAAAATACAAACCACGCCTTTTGCGGCATCTTTTGTGCGCCTTGCCGTTCATCGTCTTTGCAATACGGCGGGTATTGCCGCATCCTCTTCACGGCAATCCATTCCAAAATCTTGCCGCAAAAGGTGCAAAGCAATCAAAAGCCGTATATTTTGCGGTCAAGCGCGGCGAAAGGCGCAGCGCGTGCCGCGTGGCACGGGCAAGACTTTCAACAATGCATCACCGCAAAATCGGCGCTTTTGATCGGGTTCGTATTACTCCCTTACAGTATAGGGAACGGTCTCTCTTTCCGTTTCCCCCTGCTCGTTCTCCCGCACGGTCTGCAAACTGCCGACCCGAAGCGCCGCAATGTTTTGCAATGCTTCTTCCCCGATCGCACCTTCCGCGACGAGCGTTTCCAGCGTGCGGACGTTCTTCGGGTGCGCGCAGGCGGAAAACGTCGTCAGCGACACCGCGAGAGCCAGACATATGCCGAAAAGCCATCCCTTGCATTTGTTCATCTTCTTTCTCCTTTTTCGGAAATTTTTGAAGGGAATTTGTCTTCTTCCCTTCGGCGGCATTTTCCTGCCGTCGGCTCTATTGTACCCCTTCCATGCCGCAAGCGCAAGGAACGGCAAAGGAAAATATCGTTCCTATCCGCCCCCTATGGCGCAAACGCCTTTCCCTGCCGCCATTTTTTTGACGAACCATCCTTTTGCCTTCCCTTTTTCTTGCCTTTCGCAAAAAATGGTGTTATAATGGAACAAATAAATTTTTTACGGACCGAAATATGAGAATTGTTGTCAAAGTCGGCACTTCCACCCTTGCCCATCCGACGGGCAGGATCAACATACGGCACGTCGAAAACCTGGTCAAGGTGTTAAGCGACGTCAAAAACGAAGGGCATGAGATCATCCTCGTGTCTTCGGGCGCCATCGGCATGGGCGTCGGCAAACTCTCCCTGCCCCGCCGTCCCGAGGACATTGCCACCAAACAGGCGGCTGCCGCCGTGGGACAGTGCGAACTGATGTATACCTACGACAAACTCTTTGCCGAATACGGACACGTCGTGGCGCAGATACTTTTAACGGGCGAGGACATGGAATGCGCGGCGCGGCGGCGAAACTTTGAAAATACGCTCACCCGCCTCATTGAACTCAACACCGTGCCCGTCGTCAACGAAAACGACACCGTCGCCACGGCGGAGATCGCCTTCGGGGACAACGACACGCTCTCCGCCATGGTCGCCTGCTCGGTGAACGCCGATCTTCTGATCCTGCTCACGGACATCGACGGGCTGTACACCGCCAATCCGCGCGAAGACAGGGACGCAAAACTCATCCCGCTCGTGGAAGAGATCACCCCCGCCGTCGAATCGCTGGCGGGAAAAAGCGGCACGAAATTGGGAACGGGCGGCATGATCACCAAACTGCGGGCGGGAAAGATCGCCAACGAACGCGGCATCGATATGATCATCGCCAACGGCTCCGATCCAGCGATCTTATATGAAATCATGGAAGGAAAGAGCGTCGGAACGCTCTTTAAGGGGAAAAAATCATGACCACACAGGAAATTCTGAAACGAGCAAAAAAAGCGACGGGCGCCATTGCCGCCGCGACCAACCAACAAAAAAACAGAGCACTTGAACTCATGGCGGAATGCCTCGTCGAGGACACGGAAAAAATCCTCGCCAACAACCGGGAAGACATGGAAGCGGCGAAGGGACACATCTCCGACGTCATGCTCGACCGTCTCGCCCTCTCCGCCGCACGCATCAAAGGCATGGCGGACGGCATCCTCGCGCTCACTTCCCTGCCCGATCCCGTCGGGGAAGTGCTCTCGCGCATCGAACGCCCCAACGGGCTCGTCATCGAAAAGACCGCCGTGCCCCTGGGCGTCGTCGCCATCATCTACGAAAGCCGCCCGAACGTAACCTCGGACGCCGCCGCGCTCACCTTAAAGAGCGGGAACGTCTGCATCCTGCGTTCGGGGAAAGAGGCGTGGCGCTCGGCAAAAGCCGTCGTGGACGCGCTGCAACGGGGCGTGCTTTCGGCGGGATTCCCCCCTGCCTGCGTGCAACTCATCGAGGACACCACCCGCCAAAGTTCGACCGACCTCATGACCGCCAACGGCTATGTGGATCTCCTTATCCCCCGCGGCGGCGCGGGGCTCATCAATGCCTGCCTCGAAAACGCCACCGTCCCCTGCATCCAGACGGGCACGGGCATCTGCCACATTTATATCGACGAATTTGCCGATTTTGAAAAGGCGCTCAACATCGTCGAAAACGCCAAGACCAGCCGCCCGAGCGTCTGCAACGCCGCCGAAGTCTGCCTCGTGCATCGAGCGATCGCCCCTGTCTTCCTGCCCCTTTTGAAAAAACGTCTCACGGACGACCGCATCGCGGCGGGAAAAACGCCCGTGGAACTCAGGCTGGACGAGGAAGCGCAAAAATATATCCAAGGCACACCCGCCAAGAAGAAGGATTTCGACACGGAATTTCTCGATTATATCCTCGCCGTCGGCGTCGTGGACAGCGTGGAGAGCGCCGTGGCGCACATCGCCAAGCACTCCACCGCCCACTCCGAAGCGATCGTTACCGAGGATAAACACAATGCCGACCTCTTTTTGAAGGGCGTAGACAGTGCGGCGGTCTATGTCAACGCCTCCACCCGATTCACGGACGGCGGAGAATTCGGACTCGGCTGCGAAATGGGCATCTCCACCCAAAAACTGCACGCACGCGGTCCCATGGGGCTCAGGGAACTGTGCACCTATAAATACATCATCCGCGGCGACGGTCAGATCCGCTGAAAAACGAAAAAGGGCGAAAATCCGCCCTTTTCTTTTGCTGAAACAATCTGTTACGCCTGACATAGTACAATATAAAAAGGCACAATATATTCCGATTGGCGCCGCTTTACGGAGGAAAAAAATGAAAAAGGTAAAAATCACCGTCATGAAAACAGCACGTTACGACGATCTCATCGAAAAGTATGAAAACCCGATCGCGCACCCCTGCGACATGCGGGAAGGACAGGTGTTTGTCGCAAACGGCCGGAAAAAGCCGCAGGGGTTTTGCGAAAGCGCCTGGGAGAGCCTGTCCCCCTTCGTCATGGTGCTCGCGCACGGCGGAGAAGACTTTTACGACGGCTGGATGAAGAACAAGCGCTCGGCTATGCTCTCCTGCAACGACGGGTTCCGCCCCGTCAGTTTCCTCGTCGAAGCCATGGACGCGGACGCCGACTGACGCACGGCAGAAATTTTCTTACCCGCCTGCCGCCGCAGCCGCGCCATTCATCGCCCGCCCGCCTGCTCTTTTCGTGCTTTTGCAAAGACGCTCTTGCCCCGCGTTAAAACCGCGGGGCTTCTTATACCAAAAAAGGAGAAGGTCTGAAAAACCTTCTCCTTTTTTCTTCCCTTTCGGGAACGCATTCGGTTTTGCGTTTTGGCGCGATCACTTTCCGGCATTCTTTCTCTTGCGGTACATGCGCATGAAAATCTTGGATATCTCCACGGCAACGAGCGGGAAGAGCGAGAGCGCGATACAGATGAGCCATTCGCTCCAATCGATGGAGACGAGGCTGAACAGTCCCTGCAAGGGCGGCACGAACAGCACGAGCGCGATGATCACCGCCGAAGCGAGGAGCGCCCACCAAAGGGTCTTGTTGTGCCCCTGCCCCGGCTTGAAGATGGAATCGTAATTGGAACGCTGGTTGAGCGCGTGCGAGAGTTGGGAGACCGCCAGAACGATGAAGGTCATCGTCATGGACTGCGCATGGTTCTGATAGATGTTCATGCCGATGAAGTACGCCGCCAGCGCCGCCACCGAGATGAAGAGCCCGTGCAGGACGATGCGGTAGATCATGCCGCGCTCGAAGAGCGTGCCCGAACGGACGGGTTTTTGTTTCATGACATTGGAATCGGCAGGATCGACGCCCAGCGCCACGGCGGGCAGGGAGTCGGTCGCCAGGTTGATGAGCAGGATGTGCACCGCCTCGATGGGCATCGCCCAGCCGAAGCAGACGGCAAGGAAGAGAATGAGTATCTCCGCAATGTTGCCCGCCACGAGGAACTGAATGACCTTCTGGATGTTGCGGTATACCCGTCTGCCCTCGCGCACGGCATATTCGATGGTCGTGAAATTATCGTCGAGCAGGATCATATCGGCGGCATCTTTGGCAACGTCCGTACCCGTGATGCCCATGGCGACGCCGATGTCGGCTTCTTTGAGGGCGGGCGAATCGTTCACGCCGTCGCCCGTCATGGCGGCGATCTCGCCGCAGCGTTTGAGCGAACGGATGATGCGCAGTTTATCGGAAGGAGAGACGCGGGCGAATACCACGCAGTTTTTCACGGCGGCATCCAACTCTTCATCCGTCATCTCTTCGAGTTCCTGACCCGAAATGCAGATGTTCCCCTCCCGGAATATATGCAACTGCCGCGCGATCGACATGGCGGTAACCTTGTGGTCGCCGGTGATCATGACGACGCGGATGCCCGCTTCGTGGCAGGTCTCGACCGCTTGAATGACCTCTTTGCGGGGCGGGTCGATCATGCCCGTAACGCCGATGAACGTCATACCGTTCTCAATGTCCGCATCCTCTTCTTCGGGCACGTCCGCATGCACGCGCTTGGCAAACCCGAGCACGCGCAGCGCGTCCTCACTCATACGGTTGCAAAGAGCCAGGACGTTGTTCCTGTCCTCGTCGGTCATCGGACGCACGCCGTGTTCGGTCTGATACATCGTGCAAAGAGGCAGAAGTTCGTCGACCGCCCCCTTGGTGTAGGCAACGTATCCCTCTTCCATCCGATTGAGCACGGTCATGCGCTTACGGTCGGAGTCAAAGGGCTGTTCAAAGAGGCGCGGGTGCGCGTCTTCATATTCTTCCGCGTCGATCCCGAATTTCTCCGCGAACAGGACGAGCGCGCCTTCGGTCGGGTCGCCGAGGATGTGCCCGGGGTTATCGGGATCCTTTTTTGCGTTCCCGCAGAGCGCGCACGCCGAAAGCAGATCGCCGTATACCGATTTGTCGTAACGGGAGGCAAGTTCTTCGGCGGACGTCATGCGCCCCGCCTCGAAATCTCCGTTCACCGCCACATACGTTACCGTCATTTTGTTGAGCGTCAGCGTGCCCGTCTTATCGCAGCAGATGACCGACGCGCTGCCCAGCGTTTCCACGGCGGGCAGGCTCTTGACGAGCGCGTTTTTCTGTGCCATGCGCTGCACGCCGAGCGCCATGACGATGGTAGACGTCGCGGGCAGACCTTCGGGAATGATGGAGATCGCCAGGGAAATGGCGATGAAAATGTAATTGACCCAGGCTTCCCAGCCGTCGCGGATCAGCCCGATGCAGAAGATGAGCACGCAGACGATGAGCCCGACGAGGCTGAGCGTCTTGCCCACGGCGTTGAGTTTGCGCTTCATGGGCGTATCAAAATCATCCTGTTCATCCAAAAGCCCCGCGATCTTACCCACTTCGCTGTTCATACCCGTGCCGACGACGACGCCCGTGGCGTTGCCGTACATGACGATGGAAGAACTGTAAGCCATGTTCACGCGGTCGCCCAAAGGCGCATTTTCGGGCAGGACCGTCTGTCCGTCCTTTTCGGCTGGCACGCTCTCCCCCGTCAGCGCCGCTTCCTGGATCTTGATGTTGGCGTCGCGGATGATACGGATATCGGCGGGCACGATGCAGCCGTCTTCGAGATATACGATGTCGCCCGGCACCAATTCGGCGGCAGGCACCACGCTCTCCTCACCGTTGCGCATCACGCGCGCCGTGGGCGCCGTCATGCTTTTGAGCGATTCCAGCGCGTTTACCGCTTTCTTTTCCTGAATGACGCCGATGGTGGCGTTCAATGCGATGACCACGAGAATGACGATGCACTCCGCGAGCCCTTCGCCCTCCTCGTCAAAAAAACTCATGACCAGAGAGAAGACCGCCGCAACGATGAGGATGATGACCATGACGTCGGTCAACTGTTCAAAGATCATTCTCCCGATGCTCTTGGCTTTCTTCTCCCGCAGATTGTTCCTTCCGTACCGGCGCAGCCGTTCCGCCGCTTCGGCGTCGCTCAGCCCCTCCTCGGTGGTTTGCAGAATTTTTTCCGTTTCTTCCGCCGTCAGAGCGTGCCACGCCCGTTGTTGCTGACTTTCCATAAAATGTGGAAAAATCCTCCTTTTTTGTAAATATTTTTTATAACGCAAAAAGACATAGCCGAAACCCGGTTATGTCTCGTCGTTTTTCCTCAATTTGTTTTCTTTTCCATACTTCGGCGAAACGCCCTCGTACTTCGGTTGCCGTCGCTTGGATCGCAGCCGTCCGCGTTCATCTTTCCGCTCCTTACAAAAACGCCTTTTTTTCAACGCTTTTCTATATCATATCATATTTATGCCGCCCTGTCAACGGTTTTTTGCATATATTTTTCCCCGCAAGAGGGTCGGCACACACGACGTTGCGGATATTATATGACGCATAGTACTATATATAAATACGATATTATGGCTTTATCGCCTTGATTTTCGTCAGATCCCCGCTGCAAAGCGCGTCTAGATTTTCAAATATTTTCTCGGCGTCCCAATCCCACCACCGAAGGGCGAGCAGAAACGCCGTTGTTTCCTCGTCAAAGCGACGGCGGATGATTTTTGCGGGATTCCCCCCGACGATGTGATAGGCGGGCACGTCCTTTGTTACGACCGAATAGGCGCCGACGATCGCCCCGTCGCCGATGTGCACGCCGGGCATAACGGTCGCATACTGCCCGATCCAGACGTCGTTGCCGATGACGGTATCCCCTTTCAGGGGCAGATCGGCAAGGGAAGGCGTGGCTTTTTCCCAGCCGCCGCCCATGATATTGAAGGGATAGGTCGTCGCCGAACACAGGCGGTGATTGGCGCCGTTCATGACAAACTCGACGCCCCGCGCGATGGCGCAGAATTTGCCGATGATCAGTTTGTCACCGAGAAAAGGATAGTGATGGGTAACGTGCCGCTCGAAATTTTCCGCCCCTTCCGGATCGTCGTAATAGGTGTAAGCGCCCACTTCGATGCCGGGACGGGTGATAACGTTTTTGATGAAACAGACGCTCGGCACGGACGGATTGGGAATGACGGCGTCGGGATCGGGACCGCGGCGAGGCAGAGACGATTTCTCCTGATGCATGAAAAATTTTCCTCCTTCGATTCAAATGAAATTGCCCGACGAAAACGGGCGGTTATGCACAAAAAGCAGCCGCGCCGCCCGACGGGCGGCGCGGTTTGTATCCGTTCAAAGGGTCATGAACAATCCGCTGATGAGGATCGCAGCCATACAGAGCGGCGCGACGTAGCGCACCATGATGCGGAAATATTTCCGCGTCGGGTTCTTCCGCAGCCCTATCTCGTCCATCCATAGGCGATTGTCCACGAAATATCCCGCGATGATGCAGGTGCCGATCGCCACGATAGGCATTAAAACGCTGTTGGAAACGTAATCGAATATATCGAGCAGTCCCTTGCCCTCTACCTGCACCCACGAAAGGACGCCGAAGCCGAGAGAAGAGAGCGTGCCCAGAACGAGCATAAGTCCCAGCACGATGAGGCAGGAGACCCAGCGCTTCAAATGAAAGTTTTCCCGCAGAACGGCGACAATGGTTTCCACCAGGGAAATGGACGACGTGAGCGCCGCAAAGAATACCAACACGAAAAAGAGCGCACCGATCCATCTGCCGCCCGGCAGGTTATTGAACACGGCGGGAAGTTGCACAAACATGAGCGAGGGACCCGACGTTGAAATCGCCGTTTCGGGCGAGGCGGAAAAGGCATAGATGGACGGAATGATGATGGTCGCCGCCACGAGAGCGAAAGCGCTGTCGCAAATGGCGATCTGCATACCGGACTTCATGATGCTCACGTCCTTCTTCATATAAGAACCGTATGTGATCATGATGCCCATGGCGAGGGAGAGCGAATAGAATAGTTGACCGAGCGCCGCCAGCAACGTTTCAAAAGTAAACTCCGAAAAATCGGGAATAAAGAGTTTGGCGACCCCTTCCCCCGCGTTCTCCTGACAGAGCACATAGATCATCAGAAAGATCGCCAGCGCCGCCAACAGCGGCATCAATATCTTGCTGATGCGCTCGATCCCCTTCTGCACGCCGCCCAAAACGACGGCGACCGTCGCCGCGGCGAAGATGAGAAAATACAAAAGAGGCTGCCAAGGATCCGCCGTAAAATTCGCAAAGAAGGTCTGCGACGTCTCCACCGTGGCGCCCTCGCCGAGCAGGAGCGGATCCCCCGCGAAGAAGGCGACGATGTATTTCACCACCCAGCCGCCGATGACGCTGTAATAGGGTACGATGATGACGGGCACGGCGATGACGAGAAAACCGAACCACTTGAATTTTTTATGGAGTGCGCCGAACGCGCCGAGGCAGTCCTTGCCCGTCTTTCTGCCGATGGCGATTTCCAGGACCAGCAGACAGATGCCGAAGGTCGCGGTGAGCAGAACATAGCAGAGCAAAACAATACCGCCGCCGTATTTTGCCGCGAGATAAGGAAATCTCCAAAGATTGCCGAGCCCGACGGCAGATCCCGCTGCCGCCAGCACGAACCCGAGTTTGGACGTGAACCCCTTATGCGGTTTCGGGGTACTTTCCCCTTGTCCGCCCGCTGCCGTCTCTCCGCCCTGCACGGACGTCATTTCTTCTTCCATACACACCCCCTGCCGCATTGCATGCCGTTGATATTTCATATTTTAACAGAAACGGAAAGATTTGTCAATCCCTTCCGCCGCAAGAAACAAAAAAGGGCGCCAAACCGCAGCAGAAGCGCATTGCGGGCATAAAAAACAGCAGCCTCCCTGTCTTGGAACAAACCTGCCGTTTTTTCGTGGTGGACAAATCGTAACGTAAAACGAATATTAAAAGGGCAAGTCGTTTTCATTTTTTTGATTGTAATTTTCTTCTGGCAAATTTTTAGAATAACCTACTTTCAGTAGAAAAAGCAAAGCATAGATTCTATTATATAAATATTCAATAAAAACATTATCGTTTATCGGTTCGCGAACTTTTTTTGAACTACTAATATACTCATTATGCCGTATATCGAAATATTCATTAACTATCTTTTGAATTTCTTCTACTTCAGTTTTTACAACAGAATACATTTTTGATGTTTCTTTAGCAATTAAATTTGCACATTTTTGTTCGATTTGTTTTCCTTTTGTGCATTCATTTTTAATCAAAGATAAAATATATTGCAAACTATCAGTAATATAGTTTAATGCTGTATGTTTGTCCAATTTTTCAGAACCTAAAATTTTTTCTTCAGACCAAATGATTTTTCTTTCAAGCATTTGGTAATTTAGTATTCGAGTATTTTCATTTGTTGATTTATATCCCTTTTTAGTCAATTTACCATTAGCCAATTTGTATGGTATAGAAAACTTTGAAAAATACTTATTAACGTTTATAGTATACTCATAACGATTTTCGACAAACTCATTATAAAACAGTTCAATAAACATTTTTAAATCGGACACACTAATGTATTCTTTGTCGAACTGTCCATCGTAATTGACCCCATACGCCTTTGTAAATTCCATAGGCATATCTATATCTAAATAATATGTACCATTATCCCAGTTATCATATCTTATATAGTAATCCTTTAGAATTTTAAGATATGGCAATTCTCGTTCCGTCCATAATTTGAAACTATTCCAAAACTTTTTTAAAGGCTCAAGTTCCTTTATTTTTTTATTTTTTTCACGCTCAATTTCATCTTGCAACAATAAACATTTACTGATAGCAGATAATTCTTCACTCCAAATATAATGATCATCATATGAAAGGATGATTTCTTGAATTTGCTCTAAATAATACTTTAACTCAGCATAAGAAAGGGTATTATGGTTTTTAATCTTTTCGAGGTAAGCATTAAAACTTTTTTTATCTTGCAAGGCTGATAATAAGTCTATAAGCCTTGCAAGTTCGGTATTGAGTATGTTCTCCATATATATTCCTACTTTTATAACTTTTCAAACACAAACAAGTATTCGTGAGCGAGTAAAAGAAAATTAAATTTTATGCTATTTGTTTTCCAATAGCCCGTTGCTTTGCAGTTGTGTTGTTCCTTAATTATAATTTCTTTCGTCTTGAAGCCTGCCATTTCAAAAATACGCA
>CALVZM010000063.1 GCA_944372515.1 uncultured Clostridia bacterium | reverse complement strand
TGCCGTCCGATTTTCCGTTGTATTACGACGGCGTGAACGAAAAGGGGCTTTGCGCGGCGGGGCTCAATTTCACGGGCAATGCGTTTTACGGCAAGAAAAAGGCGGGCAGGCAAAATCTGGCGCAGTTTGAATTACTGCCGTTTTTGCTTGCCCGCTGTTCTTCCGTGCGGGACGCGGTGCGGCTCCTGCATGCCGTCAATCTCACGGATGAGCCGTTCAACGCGGGCATGCCCCCTGCGGAATTGCATTGGATGATCGCCGACAAAACGGAATGCGTCGTGCTGGAAAACAGGCGCGAGGGCATGCAGATCTACCAAAATCCCGTCGGCGTACTGACCAACAATCCGCCATTTCCGATGCAGTTGTTCCGCCTGCGCGATTTTTTGAAGGTTTCCGCCCGCGAACCGGAAAACGCTTTTTCCGCCGCATTGGATCTGCCCCCGTACAGCCGCGGGATGGGGGGATTGGGTCTGCCCGGCGACCTTTCTTCCACTTCCCGCTTCGTGCGCGCCGCGTTTGCGCGGCAGAATGCCCGTTCGGGCGAAGGGGAAGAGGAGAGCGTGGCGCATTTTTTCCGCATGCTCGCCTTTGTGTCGCAGCCCCGCGGCTGCTGCGCCGTCGGGGACGGGTATGAGATCACCCTCTATTCCGCCTGTTGCAACGCCGATCGCGGGATCTATTATTATACCACCTATGACAACCTTTCCCCCGTGGCAATCGACATGCACCGCGAGGACCTTTCGGCGCGTTCGCCCGTCCGCCATCCCTTTGTCCGCGGGCTGCACGTCCTGCGCGGCAACTGATCGCGCCGATCGGCTTTGCCGTCTTTCGCGCGGAAAATTTTCCCGATTGCGAGCGAAATGGTAATTTTTTCTTGCGCCGTGTTTCAGGCGAACAGCAGCCGATGCCACAGCACCGTTTGCTCTTCGTCGCTCGCCTTTTTGGCAAAAGCCCCCGCGTATTCCAGGAAGACGCCGCAATATTGCCGCAAAAGTCTTTCCTGTCCTTCGTCGTCGAACAAAATTTCCACGCCTTTGTCCGTGTGCAGTTCCACGCGCTGGAAGGTATGATTGAGCAGGATGCGTCCTTCTCCCGAGCCGAAGATCAGTTCGGTCGCCTTGTAATTTTTCACCGTGTCCCAGGCGGTGTATATCTCCACGCACACGCCCGCGCATTCAAATTTCCTTTTGGCGCGGTATACGACGTTCGTCTCTTCGTCGCGGACGTCCTCCTTTTCGGTGAGTGAAAACGCGGACAGGTCGGTCAGCCGTCCGCACACGCTCAGCGCGTTGATGCCGTTGTCCAGCCAACTCCCGCCGAGCGGGATCTTTTCCCGACGCGGATGGTCGTGGCTCAAATAGGGGTCGTGCAGTTCGCAGCGTATGCCGCGCAGCGCCGACAGCCCGTATTTTTTACACACTTCTTCCCGATGTTCGAGGAACCACATGACTTCAACGGAATGAACGGCATGATAGGCGGTGCGCAGAAGCACGCCTTTTTCTTTTGCCAAAAGATAGAGTCGGCATACGTCCTCGGGACGGTCGGAAAGGGGTTTTTCCGAAAGCACGTTTTTCCCCGCGCGGATGCATATCTCCGCAATGGCGTCATGCGTCTGCGGCGGGGTGGAGATGAGAACGGTCTCTGCCTCGGTCCGATGCAGGAACTCCTGCAAGTCGTCATAAAAATGCGGCGCGGCGCAGCGGACCGCCGCCGCACGGTCGATGTCGCATCCGTCCGTCAGCGCATAAAGACAGCGCAGTTTTGCCAGCGCCTGCTGTTGCACGCGGGCAATGGTTCCCAATCCCACGATCCCGATTTTCAGTCTTTTGAGTTCTTTCATTTTCTCTCGTCTTTTTTTCCGTCGGCGCTCGCCGACTTTTTTTGCATTCTATTATATAAGATTTTCTTCCGCTTGGCAAGAGAATTAAAAATGTTTTTACAATATTTTTATAAATATTTTGCAAATATTACAAAAACGGATCCGATCGGGCGGCGTCTTCTTTTTTCGATAAAAAAGAAGAATGTTTGAAAATATGCAAATTTTTTTCATCTGCGAAAAGTGTCGTTTCGGAGTAAAAATGTTCATTGTTCCAAATTTTTCGCGGCGTAAATTGTTGATTTTTCGTCGCAAAATGAGAAAATAGGAAGAATTGCAATACATTTAAGGAAGAATTGCAATTGACAGGGGGGGGATAGTGTTATACTTAATCGGAAATAAAATTTGTGTGGATATTTCAAAAAATGAAATATACAAAAAAATCGGTATTTGCGGCAAGGCGTCGACGGTTGCCGCGGAATATAAAAAACATTTAGGATAAAAGGAGGGAGAAAATGCAAGTGTCAGCGATATTGAAAGATCATTTCAAATCAAAAACTCTTGGATTTTATTTCACTGTGGCGGTGATCCTGCTGTCTTTGGTGCAGTTGATCGTATACATCGCCGCGTTCACGCCGGTTTCCTGGGAAAGTTACATGCATTGGAGCGTCATACTTTTTTCCGTGCTGGCGATCGTATCGGGGGCGGCGCTGTCCGTTTCCCGCTTTACCGCGCCCTGGGCGCCCGCCGCGGCGACACTGATGGAATTTCTTTCGTTTCTGATGTTCATGCGCTACGGCTATATGTATTTTTCTCAAATATTTTTCAGCGGCATTTCCCTGTCTTTGATCATGCAGATGTATTATGGCTATCTTGTGAGCATCCTCTTATATCTCCTGATCTTTGTTCTGGGCGTGATCTCGATGTTCCTGCCGCAGACGAAGGCAAAGACAAAAGCAAAAGCAAAAGGAAAGGCGCACGCTGCTGCGGGAGGTAAGGCATGAAAGCGGTAAAATTGATTTCAAAGATCTGCGTGATTTTATTCACGTTCCTTTTCGGCGTCCTGGTGGTGGGCGGCACGATCGTCTTCGAGAACGAAGCGGCGGTCAACACCTTCTTCAACGCACAGACGCAGGAAGTCCTTCCCGACCCCGACGCGGCGTCCAAGGATTCGGAATATTTCAAAACGGCGTTCAACAGCGTTGCGGAAGTCAAAGCCAACGGTCAGGTCTATGCCGAAACGATCGTGGCGGAAGGCGCGACACTTTTGAAGAATCAAAACGGCGCACTGCCCCTTGCGGCGGGCGCAACGGTCAGCCTGTTCTCCACCTCTTCCGTGGACCCGATCGCGACGGGCACCGGTTCGAGCGGTTCGAGCGGGAACGTCATTTCCCTCAAAGAGGGGCTGGAAACGGCGGGGCTGAGCGTCAACGAAGAACTCTGGATGTGGTATGAGGACAACCTCGGCACCTATGGCAGGGTGAAGTCGGGCGGCACGGTCGGAACGACCTGGACGATCAACGACGCGACGTGGGAGGAAGTCAACACGGCGGCAAAGACGCAGCAAGTCGACGCAGCGATCTTCGTGCTCTCCCGCAGCGGCGGTGAAGGCATCGATTCGACCATTTACGGCGGCGACAAGGGCGATTTCGGCGACGGGAACTATCTCAAACTCTCCCCGTCCGAAACGGATATGCTCAAAAACCTGAAAAAGCAGAAAGACGCGGGCACCTTCGACCACATCATCGTGCTCATGAACTCCGCCAACCAGGTGCAACTCGATTTCATCGACGATGCCGAATACGGCGTGGATGCCCTGCTGTGGGTGGGTACATACGGCGAGGTGGGCGCCTATGCCATCGGCGATCTTCTGGCGGGCAACGTCAGTCCTTCGGGTCGGCTTGCCGACACCTTCTGGCGGGAGCATTGGCTCAATCCCGTGCACGCCAACTATGCGACCCTGATCGACACCACCAACAACGCGTCGCAGTGGAACACCAACAGCAGCACGGGGCAAAACGTGCGCGACATCGTGTATCAGGAAGGCATCTACATGGGCTACCGCTACACCGAAACGCGCTATGAAGACACGGTGCTGAAAGACAAGGAAAACGTCGGCAAATTCGTCTATAACGACGTCGTTGCCTATCCCTTCGGATACGGACTGTCCTATTCGCACTTTACCTATTCCGACTTCAAAGTAACCCGCAACGCGGGTTCGGCGGTGGACGGCACGGAAGCGACGTATACCGTTTCCGTCAAGGTAACCAACGCGGCAGCGACCGACGGCGGCGTCAGCGGCAAGGAAGTCGTGCAGTTGTATGTGCAGAAGCCGTACACCGCCTACGACAGGGATAACGGCATCGAAAAGGCGTCGGTCGAACTGGTCGGGTTTGCCAAGACCGATATGCTTGACCCCGGGTCGAGCCAGACGGTTACCATCACCATCGACGAACGCGACCTGACGACCTATGACTCCTACAAAGCAAAGACGTATATCATCGAAGACGGCACTTATTACCTGACGGCGGGCAGAGATGCGCACGATGCCGTCAACAACATCCTCGCCGCCAAAGGCAAGACCGTGGCGGACGGCATGACCGCGGAAGGCGATCAGGATATGGTATACGAGGAGAAGAAGTCCTTTGACGCCACGACCTATTCCAAATCGGCGGCGACCGGCGCGCCCGTTACCAACAAATTCGACGACGTCGACCTCAAACTGTATGAAGGCGCGGGGGACAACAAAGACAGGCTCACCTACATGACCCGCAGCAATTGGGAGGGGACGGTCTTCTTCGGATTGGACGAGGCGAACAACCGCAAGGATACTTTCTTCAACGTTACTTACACCGATAAGATGGAAGAGGACTTCGACGAGAATTGGAGCCCCGTGGTGGAGGGGAACACGTCGCACGACGGGCAATATCCCACCTACGGTTCCAAGGCGACGACCTACAAACTCATCGACCTGCGCGCGTTTGAAGACGGCACGCCCATTCCTTACGACAACGAGATCTGGGACGACCTTCTCGACCAGTTGACCTGGGAAGACACCGTGCAACTTCTGAGTTGCGGTTTCCGCAAGACCAATCCCGTGCAGTCCATCGTCAAGCCGGAGACCATCGACCATAACGGTGCTTCCGGTCCCGTGCAGCCCTACAATGAAAATTCGGGTGCGGGCGTCAACCGCGGCTATGCCGTCAGGACGGAAGATCCCGACAGGAGCCAGCGCCCCGTCGTCTATCCCTGCAACGCTTTGGTCGCTTCGACTTTCAATTTGGAACTTGCCGACTATTACGGCCGTCAGTGGGGCGAGGACTGCCTGTGGGGCGGCTTGTCCGGGCTGTACGGCATGGGCATAAACACCCACCGCAGCCCTTACGGCGGCAGAAACTTTGAGTATTATTCGGAAGATCCCGTCCTCATGGGGCAGATCGCGGCGGAAACGACCAAGGGCATGGCGACCCGCGGGGTCTATGTCTACCTGAAACATTGCTTCCTCAACGATCAGGAGACGGCGCGCTGCGGCGGCTTCACCTGGGCGAACGAACAGACCATCCGCGAAGTCTATCTGAAATCCTTCCAGATCGCCATCGAAGACGGCGGCGCGCAGTGCGTGATGGGCGGGCTCAACTCGCTCGGCGTCAAGTGGACGGGCACGCACGGGTTCATGAACACCGTTCTGCGCGATGAATTCGGCATGAGCGGACACGTCGTAACCGACTCTTACAGTTGTTATAACGGCAGTTACGTCCGCGGCGTGTATTACGGCAACGACATTCCCGACGGAACGCTCAACACCGGGAAAGAGAATTTCGATTACGTCAAGGAAGGCGGACACGCCGACATGGCATGGGCAATGCGTGAAGCGGCGCACCGTGTGCTCTACACGGTCGTGCAGAGCAACGCCATGAACGGCATCACTTCCGGCACGCGCATCATCACGCTCACGCCCTGGTGGGTGGACCTCGTGAAAAATCTGCAAGTGATCACGGGCGTGCTTCTCTGCGTCAGTGTGGCGGGCTTTGCATTTTCGCTCGTGATGACGAGAAACAGTCTGCGTAAGAAGGGAGGACGGCAATGAAAAATATAATCAAACGCATTTTATTGGCAATCATGGCGTGCCTGCTTTGTTTCTCGATCGCCGCCTGCGCTCAGACGGGAACGGAAAGCGGCAGCGGGTCGTCGGGTAGTGCCCCTTCGGACAGTTCGGCTTCGGACAGTTCGGGCGGGGAAGACCAGACGGGTGAAACCTGGCGGGAGAACATGCACCGCGAAAACGACTTTCTGGAAGACGACAACCGCCGTCCTTCCCGCGAGCCGTTCGTGGACAACACACCCGAGGACACGGGGGAGAAAGTGCCTTACCGCTTTGAGGCGGAAGCCGCCCGCATCCGCGGCAACAGCGGCGGCGGAGAAGACCACTTCTGCACGGGCAAGAGTTTTGAATTCAGCCCCGATTTCAGCGGCAACATCGCGCTCTGCAATCTCGGCACAGCCACGCTCTCTTTCACGTTCAAATCGGACAAAGCCGTGCGCTCCACTTTGCTCGTGCGCATGTCCAATCAATATGCCAACGAAACGGGCGACACGCCTTTGAGCAACAACGCAAACATGACCGTCAACGACAAGCCCGTGGTCGATCTGAGCGCGACCTTCGGCGAAGAGGATGGCGAAACGGCATCGGGCTGTGCGGAAATGTACTTCACGATGGTAACGGTGGAGACCAAGATCTCCCTCGCCGAGGGCGTGAACGTCTTGGAGATCACGCCGTCTGCCTCCAACTATCTCAATCTGGACTATGTGGAGATCCAAACTTCCGCCACGCTGGAAGATCAGACGCAGAGCACGATCTCTTCTCCCGCGTCCTTTGTCAATGTTACCGTGGAGCCGAGTGAAACGGCGGGCGGAAAGATCGCCTTCGACTGCCACGCCATGACCAAGGGCGACAGCGGCGAGGAAGTGGACTGCGACAAGGACGCGCAGAGAGCCAGGGACCTGCCGGCTTTGACGGATAAAATCTACACGAAGACGGAAACGGAAGACGGCGTTGCCTACACGCTGCACATGTTCGGGGAGGACGTGGCGGTCTATTCGACCGTTCGTTACCTTCTGACCTTGCAGGGCGGCGCGACGTTCGCGGACGGTTCGACCGAAGGCAAGGTCGCTCCCGGCACGACGCCCGAACTTAAAATTGAGGAGCCGGAAGGACAGATATTCTCCCATTGGGAGGACGCCGACGGCACCGATCTCGGGGCAACTTTCGTCATGCCGGATCATCCCGTTACCATCCGTCCCGTCTTTGAACCTTCCGACGGCGCCACGGTTACTTTGCAGGGCGCAACGCTCGGCGGCTCCGCCACGATCGATACTTATGTGGGCAGGACGCTCGATCTGAGCGGCGCGGTGTTTACATCGCAGCCCGCAGACACGGTTTTGCGCTATTGGTATAACGTGGAAGACCCTTCCACGTACTATGAAGACGCGACGGCGATCCCCGTTGCGGGGGACATCACCCTCGCGCCCGCCTTCGATCTGGCGACCTATGCCAATCGCGACGGCAGCACGTCCGGCAAACTTGCGAGTTTCCCGTATTACGGCTATGCCGAAATGAGTGACGTGTCCGTTCAGCCGAAGGACGGCTATGTCCGTCTGCTGGAAGCAAGCGGCGTCAAGGGCAGGGATGCCTATTGGGGATTTGTCGGTACGGGCGAAGAGCGCGAAATGGGCGCCGTCTATCATTGGACGGCAGCGGACGGGGAACTTGCCTCGGGATTCTACTTTACGCCTCTTTCGCCGTATAAGGTAGTGGCGGACAAGACGTACACCATGACCTACACGGTGCAGAACCAGGGAACGGAAGAAATCGCGTTGAAGATCTATCAGACCAATTCGAGCAGCGATCCCAAGCCGTCAAAAACTTCCGCGGAAGAATTTACGCTGGCGGCGGGTGAGACCAAGACGGTGAGCATCACATTCTCCGGGTTCAGCAATAACAACGTTATGACGACGGTGGAACTGCTCACGAGCGGCATCACCGATCTGCACATCGGTATGTATCAGTATATTACCGTGCAGTAAGGGCAATCGCACACAAAGAGCGGCATGCTCCGCTTCGGAAGAACGGGTTTCCGTCCATGCTCCGATTTTGAAAAAAAGGCGGAAAACGGTGCTCCGAAGTAAAAAAGGTGCGGGCGAATGGATCCATTCGCCCGCGCTTTTCTCTTTGCTTAGTTTTATACTTTGCTCCTCGAAAGCAGGTAATAGGCAACGGCAAAAACAATGATGTTGAGGAGATAGACCAGGGGGATGACGATGAACTGCACGACGGTGAGCCCGTCCGTCAGACTGACGTCGGCGATGAGGTCGACGGCAACGAGCAATATGAATGTAGCGATGAATGCCACAATGCCGTTATAGACGGAAGTGTTGTTCTTTAACCGTTTGCAGCAAGGCTGGAATTTTATCAGGTAAAGGATGGTGCATACGGCAGGCGGAAGAACGGCGCAAACCAGCATGGTGATGAGGTACCAGACTTCCAATTGCAGGCTTTCGCGGAAGACGGCTGCCAGAACGGTTTCCGTGATGGCGACGGCGAAGAATATCAGGCTTGCGCGCAGGAGAGTCAGACCCTTATTGAAGAAATCTTCGGGCATCTGCCGTTTCTGCGTCGCGCTTCCCGCCGTCCAGACGCGCAGTCCGTCATATCGCGCCATCTCTTCCACGTCGCGGAAATCGATGCGCCCGGGCGTGAGCGGACGGGCGGGAGGTTCCGCCTGTTCGTTGTAGCGCACGGTCGGTTCGGAAGCCTGTGCATAACGTTGTCCTTCCGCTTCGTTTTCGCGGCGGAGCGGTTGCGCTTCCCGGGCGACTTGTGGCGCCTCATCGGCAAAAGCCGCGCTGTTTTCCGATGCAAATGCCTCTTCGTCGCGGGGAAGCGGTGCTTCGTTTTCTTTTACCGCATCGGCGTCATGGCGGCTGCGGGCGGTATGATAAATGCGCGAAACGATTTCCTTGTAATTTTTTTCTTCTTCCGTCCGCGTGATGTACAGCGGGGGAATGGGGGAATCCTTTTTGTCCGCTTCCCGATTGTCGTTTGGCGGCATCGGCGCGGCGGCTGTCGGGGCGATCTCCGCCTGCCGTTCGTCGGCGACAGGTTGCGTTTCTTCCGCTGTTTTTGCCGTTTCTTCCATATTTTGCGCCGTGCCCGCCGCGTCGGTCGCGGCAGCGGAAGGTGCGGCGTTTTCGTTTTGTCCTTGCGCGTCCGCGGCGTATTGCGTGGCGACGGGCGCCTGTTCGTTTGCCGTCGGGGCGGGGGCGGAAGGTTGTCCGTCCGAATAAGCGGGGGCGGGGATCTCCGCCGTTACCGTTTCCACCGTGTCAATGGTTTGGGGCGATTGCGCGGGGGCATCCGTTTCCTTGGCTTCCAGGATGAGGGAACTGTAAGGCTCCGCGCTTTCTTCGCCCACGATGGGCGTCCGTGAGGTCGCCTGCCGCAGGATGCGGAAGTCGAGTTTTTCGGGCGCGGGGTTGGAAAAATCAAAGTCGTTTTCGGAGATCAGGCTGTCGATGATGGTGCGGGAATATTCCCATTCCGCCTGGTTCTGTTCGGCGATCTCCCGTCCCGATTCCGTCAGGGAGAAATATCTTCTCCTGCCGCCGTTGGACACGCCGCCCCAATAGGACTTGACGTATCCCTGCGATTCAAGCCGTTTGAGCGCGCTGTACAGCGTGGGCTGTTTGAGCGTATACTGCCCGTGCGATTTGTGCTCGATCTCGCTGATGATGTCATATCCGTAACGGTCGCCTTCGTAAAGCGTGCGCAGGATGATGGTATTGATGTGCCCGCGGATGAGGTCGGAACTGATGGAATTTTTCTTCGTCTTTTCCGCGTCCTTTTCCTTTCCGTCGGCTTTTTCAGCCTCCTCGTCTGCGGATTTTTCGTCTGCTCCGTCGCCTAGCGTATCGCCGTCCGTTTCGTCTGTTTGACTTTCTCCGTCTTTTT
>CALVZM010000062.1 GCA_944372515.1 uncultured Clostridia bacterium | reverse complement strand
GGTACGGCGTTCCCGGTTGCATCGGGGAGACCTGCAAAGTGGCGCTCCTTGCGGGGTATGTCTATCTCGTCGTCCGCAAAGTCATCGACTGGAAATATCCCCTGCTCTATATCGCGGCGACGGGCGTAACGAGCATGATCGCTTACCGCAGTTTTGAAGCGTTCCTGCCTTCCATCCTTTCGGGCGGGCTCTTCCTCGGGGCAATCTTCATGGCGACCGATTACGTTACCTCGCCCAAAACGCCCTGGGGCAACGTCGTTTATTTCCTCCTGCTCGGCGTCATCACCGCCATTCTGCGGTACGCAACGGGCATTGAAGTCGTTTCCTTCTGCATCTTCCTGATGAACCTCGTTACTCCCCTCATCGACCGCTTCATCCGCCCGAGACCTTTCGGCTATGTGCGGCAGAAGAAAGAGAGCGAAAAAGATAAAACCGCAAAGGAGGCAGGAAAATGAAACTGAAAGACTTTTTCCGCAGCATCACCTTCCGCTGCATCGTCGTCCTCGCATCGATCGCACTCCTCTCGGGCGCCATCCTCTCGCTGCTCAACGACATCCTCTACGTCTCCGACGCCGAAGTGTTCCAGCGGACGATCAATAAGATCTACACGGACGAAGAAGTCGGCGCGGAAGCCATCGACCTGACGGGGCTCGACACGGAAAACGATTACGGCTCGGTCAAGAACGCCTATGCCATGGACAACGGACAATATCTCGTCGAAGCCACGGGCAAGGACGGATATAAGGGCGGCACGGTTACCGCCTATACCGCCTTCCTCGCCGAAGACGGCGCGCTGACGGGGATCTATAAAGTGGTCATCACGGACAACGTCAGCCAGAGTTTCATCTCCAAGATGGATTCCAAATATCTCGCGGGCTACACCACCGCGGAAGCGAGCGCCATCGTCGGCGGCACGGAATATTTCCCGACCGTTCCCGGCAGAACGGATTACATCGTAACGGGCGCCACCAAAGTTTCCGATGCGACCAACAACGCCGTCAACGCCGCGATGTGCTTTTTGCGGACGCAGGTCCTGACCGCGGACGGCAATACGGACGGGGAGGCATAAGAGCATGAAAAAGAACGATTATAAAAAGATCTGTTTCGACGGCATCGTCGCCAACAACCCCACCCTGCGGCTCGTCCTCGGCACCTGCGCGACCCTCGCGCTGACGACTTCCGCCATGAACGGCATCGGCATGGGACTTGCCGTTACCGTCATCCTGCTTTGCAGCAACGTGCTCGTTTCCCTGCTGCGCAAGATCATTCCCAACGAAGTGCGCATCCCCGCTTTCGTGCTCATCATCGCCACTTTCGTTACCGTCGTGCGCATGGTGCTCTATGCTTATCTGCCCGATCTGTACGACTCCATGGGCGTTTTCCTGCCCCTCATCGTCGTCAACTGCATCATCCTCGGCAGAGCGGAGTCTTTCGCATCCAAAAACAACGTCCCCGCCGCGGCGATGGACGGTGTGGCAAACGGCATCGGATTCACGCTCGCGCTTACGCTCATGGGGATCATCCGCGAATTCCTCGGCAATGCGTCCTTCTTCGGCATCGCTCTGCCCTGGGATTTCAAAATCGAATTCTTCACCAGTTCTGCGGGCGCCTTCTTTGTCTACGGCATGTGCATCGCCCTCTTCAACTTCGCCTATTCCAAGATAGAGATAGCACTGTCTCACCGCAGGGCGCATCGGCGCGCGCTGCCCAAAGACCCCGCCGAAATGCGGGAAGAAGCATTGGTCAGGGAGGAAAAATAAATGGAAATCTTCACTTTATTTATTCTTGCCGTCTTCGTCAATAACTTTGTCGTCGTGCAGTTTCTGGGCATTTGTCCCTTCCTCGGCGTCTCCAAGGATACTTCGAGCGCGTTCGGTATGGGCGTCGCCGTTACCGTCGTTATGGTGCTCGCCACGCTCGTAACCTATCCGCTGTATACGTTCGTCATGGTCCCGCTCGGCTTTGATTTCATGGAGATCATCTTCTTCATCTTCGTCATCGCCGCGCTCGTGCAGATGCTCGAACAAGTGCTCAAAAAGTTCATTCCCGCGCTCTACAATTCACTCGGCATATACCTCCCCCTGATCACCACCAACTGCGCCGTGCTGGGCGTGGCGGAACTTGTCATCGGCGACGTAACATCCCTCGGGATCGCGTCCATGAACCTCGGCTATGCGCTCCTCTACGCCCTCTTCTCGGGCATCGGCTTCATCGTCGCCATCGTGCTCATGAGCGGACTCAGGGAAAAGATCGATCGCTACACCGATATGCCCAAATGCCTGAAAGGCTTCCCCATCTCCATGGTCATTGCGTCTTTCATGGCGATGGCGTTCTACGTGTTCACACTCATTTAAGGAGGCTCTGTCATGATGATATTTGATTTGTTGGCTGTCGGAAGAGACGTGCAGTGGACGGTGTTCGCCCTCGTGCTCGGCATTTTTCTCGCGCTCGCCCTGTTTTTTACCGTCCTCATCATCATCGTAACCAAGGTATGCCACATCGAAGAGGATGAAAAAGCCGTCAAGATCCTCGGGCTGCTCGGCGGCTCCAATTGCGGCGGCTGCGGTCAGTCCGGATGCGCCGCCTTTGCAAAGATGCTTGCCGAAGGCAAGGGCGATCCCTCTGCCTGCCACTCCTGCCCCGCGGAAAACCGCGCCGAGATCGCCAAATTACTCGGCACCGAGATCACCGAAGAGGAACCGACCGTCGCCGTGGTACACTGCGCCGGCGGAGATAAGGCTAAGAATAAATTTGAATACAACGGCTATGCCGACTGCGACTCCCGCAGCGGACTGCTCGGCGGACAGAAACTCTGCCCTTCCGGATGTCTCGGCGGCGGGACCTGCGAAGCGCATTGCCCTTCCTTTGCCATACACACCAAAAACGGCGTGAGCCGCGTCGACAGAGATCTTTGCACCTCTTGCGGCGTGTGTATGAACAAGTGTCCCAAACACCTCATCGGCAGGATCCCCAAAAGCGCCAAGGTCTATGTCGCCTGTTCCAACAATTGCCGCGGCAAAGAGGCAAAAGACCTCTGTGAAGTGAGTTGCATCGGCTGCGGACTGTGCGCCAAAAATTGTCCCGAAGGGGCGATCACCATGGTGAACAACCTGCCCGTCATCGACTATAAAAAATGCGTCGGCTGCAAGGTCTGCGTGCAGAAATGCCCCCGTCATTGCATCAAAGAAACGGAAGAATAATGAAAAAATCGGAAAAGGTCGCTATCAAGCGACCTTTTCTCTTCTGCTTCGGCAAGTTCTTCCGAGAATAAATTCAACCCTTCCCGAAGGAAAACACCTCGTCCAAACAAGACAGAACTGTTTCTTCTATATTGTTCTCTGTATATTTCGCCGCGGGAATGCTTTTTGCCGTGATTTTTTTATGCATCCATTCTTTCGGTTTCGATTGCTTGAAAATTTTCAAAAAGTTGTCTTGTATCCCGGGAAAATCTTCAAATATTTTTTCCATCCCGCGCATAAAAAAGACCAGATCTATCTGCAAAACCTCCAAACGTCCGACCGAAATTTCATACAGCGCATAGGAAGGAAATCCCCATCCGCCGACAAACCCTTCTTTTTCGGGAAAAAGAGAACAAAGCGCGGGCGTGGAAAAACGTATGTATCTGTTTCTCTCGCACCACTCCTCCCGAAAAATCAAACTCGGATACTCTGCCGAAAGTTTCCTGAACACATTCACATAAACTTCATACGGATCTCTGTATTCGCGCAGACAAACCGCATCGTCGATGCGGGTTAGCATACATCTTGATTTTTCGTCAAATATGTGTCGGAATTTTCCATCAACTTTTTCTTTCTAACATATTTTCTCTGCGATATTGCATTTTTCTGATAAATGTGCTATAATAAGAACAGCGAAATCCGCCAAAGGAGAAAAGATATTCATGAAAATCGCCATTACGCTCGACAGTGCCTGCGACCTTTCCCCCGAATTGTTGGAAAAGTATGACTTCCGCACCGTTCCCTTCACCGTCAACCTCGGCGGCAAATCTTTCAACGACGGGGAAATGGACACGATGGACATCTTCAAATATGTGGACGAAACGGGTATGCTCCCCAAGACGAGTGCCATCAACGAAGAATCTTTTTTCAATTTTTTCTCGGAGATCAGAAAGACGTATAACGCCGTCATACATTTCGATATCTCTTCGGACATCAGCAGCACCTACCAGAACGCCGTCAACGCCGCAAAGCGCGTGAGCAACGTCCACGTCGTGGATTCCCGCAGCCTTTCGACGGGCATTTCCCTGCTCGCCATTTATGCGCGTGAACTGACAAAAACCGTCGGCGACCGCAAAAAAATCGCCGAACAGGTGCGCGCCATGACCGATAAAGTGCAAGCAAGTTTTGTCGTGGAACGCCTTGACTATCTCTATAAGGGCGGAAGGTGCTCCGCGCTTGCCCTGCTCGGCGCCAACATACTGAAAATACGCCCCGAAATCGTCCTGCAAGACGGAAAGATGAAACCGACCAGAAAATACCGCGGCAAGATGGTCAAAGTGGTCGCCGATTATTGCCGCGACGTGTTGCGGGATTATCCGAACGCCGACAAACGCATCTGTTTCGTTACGCACAGCCGTGCGACGCAGGACATGATCGACGCCGCCAAAGACGCCGTCCGCAACGCGGGATTTGAAACGGTCTACGAAACCGTTGCCGGCTGCACCATTTCCAGCCACTGCGGCAAAAACACGCTCGGCATCCTCTTCCTCAACCAATGACCTTTGCGGCAAACGCCCGCATTCTCTCTGAAACAAAATCGGAGTCCCGCGCAAAGCAAGACTCCGATTTTTTTCTTTTTCCGATCAATCGCCGACGCGCAAAGAAAAAGCAGGCAATACCGCCCTCGTCCCCGCGCGCATAACGTCTATTCCGCCGTATCCGGCGGCGTTGCGCCGTTCCCCTGCATCAGCAAAAAGAAGACGATCGCAGATACGACCAGCAGGACACAGGTCAGCGCGATGATGACAACGGCGGCGACGGCAAAACTCTTTACGCCGCAACGGACATATTTCGCCACGCAGACGACGGTAACGACGGAAAATAAAAGTTGTCCGCCTAAAAAAATCAGCGCAAGCGGGATGACCGCGATGAGCGCAAGCGCCGTCCCGACGTTCGGATCCTCCCAAAGTTTGAAAGCATCCGCCATGACGGCTGTTGCCAGGACAAAACAGAGCGCCGTCAAGATAAAAAACACGACGCCTGCGATCATCCTGCCCTTTTTCACCGTTTTTACCGCCTTCGTTTGTTCCATACTCCCCCCTTCTTCTGCGCGGCGCAGCGCGGTTTTCGTCGATCCGTCCGCCTGCCGCAAAAGATTTTTTCTGCTTGCATTATAACATATTTTCCCGCGCCTGTCAATAGGGCTGTTTTTTTGCCTTTCCGTTCTCTTGTCCAAAAACAAGACTGCGAAAAATGCGGTACGGTTACCGAGAAAAAAGCCGGAAAAACGCCTGTTTATCCGACCTTTATCCGACGACGATGCCCCCGCCGTTTCCCTCTTCATCGAGCATTCCCTCTACGACCAGTCCGTGCGGCACGCACACGATCGTCTGCCCCGCCCGACGGATGTGCATCAGGGTGCAGTCCTTCCCGCCGCTGCAATCGGCATCTGCCATGGACGCCGTGCGCTCGGCGTTATCCGCCGCAAGCAGGTTGAATCCGCCGTCTTCCGCTTCGATCCGAATAAAGACAACCCCGTCCCGCTCCTCCGTCTGCATGCGGTCTTCCCACCCCGGTTCGATCTCCGGCGCCGCCGCACCGAAACGATAGACCGCGATCCGCGTGCCGTGCATGCGGATATCCAGATAATCGACTTTCTGCGGCTCGGAAAAGACAAAAAAGAGCATGACGAAAGAGAGAACGACGGCAAAAAGCAAAATCAGATACAGCACGACGTCTCCGCGGGTGAAAAATTTATTCTTTCGTACTTGTTTGGTTTCTTTTAAGGACATGATTTCTGATCCCCAGCCCGACGATGACGCCGACGACAGCCACGGCAATCGCGATGCCGACGGCAATTTGCACCCAATCCGACGCGGCAGACGCCTCATAGACGAAAACGCCGTCTTTTTTGTAGCCGCAAAGCACAAAGCCGCGCGCCGACGCATTCAGTTCGATTTGATCCTTTTCGCAGTTGGCAATGACTTCATATTTCCCCGTCTGTCCGTTCTCCCAGACAAAAAACGCCGTTTTGTCCGTAAGTTCTTCCAAAAAATGCATCGCCCGCTCTTTGCCCATGACGCAAAGCGCCGTCGTCAGCGCATCGTTTTCCGCCGCACTGCCGCCCACGATGCACGCCATATTGATGCCCGTATCGATCGGTTCGCCCGTTTCGGCAGAAATAATGTGGCAATATCGTCTATTATGCGTAACATAATACCTCTCATAATCGCCACTTGTTGAAACGCCAACCTCTTTTGTGCGCAAATTTGCCAATATATCCCCGTCCCATCCGCTTTCTTCCGCGCGGGGATTGCGCACGCCGACATCGAAAAGCCCTTCCGCATCGGCGGGACTGCGCAAGAGATAAATACTGCTGTTCCCCACGGAAATATTGCCGTATGAAAAGCCGTAAGAACGGAATATATCCGCCGCGAGATCGGCGGCATAGCCCTTGGCGATGCCGCCGAAATCCAGCCTGACGCCGTATTCCGTGCCCGCCACGGCAACCATCTTGTCCGGTTTCGTGATATAATATCTGCCATCCTCTTCCGAAAGTTCCACCTCGTCAAAGACAGCCAGGGAACGAAAGGCTTCGACGTATTCCCGTTCGGGAAGATCGTTTTTGAAATCGGCACGGTCGTATGCCTCGACGGCAGCGTAATCCTCTCTGTAAAACCGCGGAGAAAAACCCCAAAGATCGACCAGCGGCGCCACGGACGGGTCATACGCTCCGTCCGTCCTGCGATACATCTCTGCGGCGAGGGAAACGATCGCATGGGTGCGGGCAGAGATCTCCATCCGTTCTCCCGCGGCAAGTTCGTTGTTGAAGCGATAAATGTCGCTCCCTTCCGCCGTAACGCTGACGGCGTTTTCAATGTCTGCAATCACCTCTTCCGCCGCGGCACACGCCTCTTCCGCTTCCGATACCCGCGACGGCTCCACATAGAGACTGATTGAAATCAGTGTGGAAAAATACTCCGTGTATTCTTTTTGTACGGCGACCCGCTCCGTCTCTTTGCCTCGTTCCGACGCATACGCCGTCCGTTCGGAAGCGCTCTGCCGCAGCAAATCCTCCGCCTGCATCCCGCTCGTCTCCCGCGCGGAAAAATCCGTCGGCGCGAAAGAATAAAAAAAGCAGGATAAAACCGTACACGCAAGCAAGGCGGCACAACAGAGCGCGGATATCATCGATGAAATTTTCAAACCCTTTCCTCCTTGCGTTGTTTGACTTCTCCCGTTCCGTCCGAGCCGTTTCCGCCCGACGCGGCGAAAAACCGCTGACGGCACTCCTTCAAAAAAAGTCTCTGAAACTGCGATGAGACAAAATGCTTTTCCTACCGTCGGGATGAAAAAAGCCGCAAACGACCATTGCATGAACAACGCACTTGCGGCTTTCGGTGTAAAATTCTTTACTTCGCGTATTCCACGCTTCTGAATTCGCGGATCACGTTGACCTTGATCTGACCGGGATATTCCAACTCGCTCTCGATCTTTTTGGCGATATCCTTGGCGAGGAAGAGCGCCTGTGCATCGTCGATCTGTTCGGGTTTGACGATGACACGCACTTCGCGCCCCGCTTGAATGGCATAACTCTTGTCCACGCCGCCGAACGAAGAAGCGATCTCTTCCAATTTTTCCAGACGCTTGATGTAATTGGTCCCCGTTTCGTGCCGTGCGCCGGGCCGTGCACCGGAGATGGCGTCAGCCGCCTGCACCAGCACCGCTTCGATGGTCTTGGGCTCCACATCGCCGTGGTGCGCCTGAATGGCATTGACGATGTTGGGATTTTCGCGGTACTTCTTGGCGAGTTCGGCACCGAGTTGCACGTGCGTGCCTTCCTGCTCGTGATCGACCGCCTTGCCGATGTCATGCAGCAATCCCGCACGCTTGGCGAAATTCACGTCCAGACCGAGTTCCTGCGCCATCAAGCCAGCAAGTTGCGCCACTTCAATGGAGTGCTTGTATACGTTCTGCCCGTAACTCGTTCTGTATTTCAGTTTGCCGATGAGTTTGATCAGTTCAGGATGCAATCCGAAAATGCCGACTTCAAACATGGCGTTTTCGCCCGCTTCCTTGACCTGTTGATCGAGTTCTTTGCGCACTTTTTCCACCGTTTCTTCGATGCGGGCGGGATGAATGCGTCCGTCCGAGATCAGACGTTCGAGCGCGATGCGCGCGACTTCTCTCCTGACGGGATCGAACCCCGAAAGAATGACCACTTCGGGCGTATCGTCGATGATGAGTTCTATGCCCGTGGCATTTTCGATGGCGCGGATATTTCTGCCCTCTCTGCCGATGATGCGCGCCTTCATGTCGTCGTTGGGCAGCGGAACGGTGGACACCGTCTTTTCGGACGCCTGATCGGCGGCACAGCGCTGAATGGCAAGCGCGATGATGTTTTTGGCATTGAGATCGGCTTCATCCTTCGCCGCCTGCTCCATGTTGCGGACCTGCACGGCGACCGATTCGCGCGTCTCCTGCAAAATTTCTTCCCGCAACAAATTGGTGGCTTCGTCTTTGGTCAACTGCGCGACCTTTTCCAACTCCTGTACCATGAGTTCGTGCTGGTGATCGAGTTTTTCCTGAATGGCAGCCACTTCCGCCTCTTTGGCGGTCAAAGCGTTTTTCTGCCGTTCGAGCGCCTCGTTCTTTTTGTCGAGAGTGCTCTCCTTCTTGTCCAGGACATCCTCACGCTGCGTCAAACGGGATTCAAGCCGCTGCAATTCGGCTTTCTTCTCTTTGGCTTCGCGTTCAAATTCTTTTCTGAGTTTAAGATCCTGTTCCTTTGCTTCCAGAATTGCTTCTTTTTTCAGTCTTTTTCCTTCGGTTTCCGCGTTTGCGATGATCTCTGCCGCGCGCTGATCTGCGTCGCCGATTTTCTTTTCCGTCTTCTTACGGTATCCGAAATTAAAAAATAAAAAACCAATGATGCCGCCCAGGATCAAAGCCACGATCGGTAAACCGATCACAAGCACAAAATCCAAAGGCTCGCTGATTGCAAGAAACAGGGTGCTTAGAGTGTTGTTCATGTCTAAACCTCCTGTTGAAATGTTGTTTGATGAATATATAAATAATGCCTCGTCGGCAATACTATACTATCAATCCTCTTTATTTTACAACATATTTTTCAAATTGTCAATGGGATAGGAACAATTTATCCCCGATAATCGGAAATTTTTCCCTCTTTTTGCGGGCATGCCCCATATCTCCGAGATAAAAAACGCCGTCGGACGCGAGAATGCCGACGGCGTTTGAAATTTTTTCAGTCTACGGAAATATCTTCCAGCGCATCGAGCCAGAGGGCTGCCTGCGCATCGGAAGGCATGCGCCAGTCGGCGCGCGGGGAAAGCGTTACCGACCCGATCTTCACGCCGTCCGGCATGCAGGAACGCTTGAACTGCTGCGAAAAGAACCGACGGTAAAAATTTTTGAGCCATTTGAGCACGGTCTTGCCGTCATATGTCCCCGCAAAACTCGTCTTTGCCAGGTAAAATACTTTTTCGGGCGAAAATCCGCGGCGGACGATATAATAGAGGAAAAAGTCATGCAATTCATACGGTCCGATCAGATCTTCCGTCTTTTGCGCGATTTTACCCAAGCGGTCGGGCGGGAGAAGTTCGGGCGATATTTCGGTGTGCAGGATATCGTCCAGCACCGCCTGCATCTCCCCGCCTTCCGCCTGCGCGACGGAAGAAACGAGATAACGGACCAATGTCTTCGGCACGGAAGAATTGACGGCATACATACTCATGTGATCGCCGTTATAGGTACACCAGCCGAGCGCAAGTTCGCTCAGGTCCCCCGTCCCGACGACCAATCCCCCTTCCTTGTTCGCCACGTCCATCAGAATGAGCGTGCGCATGCGCGCCTGCGCGTTTTCATAAGTAACATCCGTCTTTGCGGGGTCCTGTCCGATGTCCTCGAAATGGGACAGCACGCTCTTGCCGATGCCGATCTCCCGCGCGGTCGCGCCCACGCAGCAAATCAGCCGCAGGGCGTTATCGTGCGTGCGTCCGGTTGTGCCGAATCCGGGCATGGTTATGGCGACGATCTCCTTGCGCGGCTTTTTCAAAATATCGAACGCCCGCGCGCAGACGAGGAGCGCAAGCGTGGAATCCAGCCCGCCGGAAATGCCGACCACGGCGCATTTCGCGCCCGTATGGCGCAGCCTTTGCGCCAAGGCGTGCGCCTGCATGGACAAAATGAGTTCCGTGCGCTCTTTGAGTTCCCGCTCGTCGGACGGCACAAAGGGCAGCCGCGGAAAATGCCTGATCAGGGGCAGACTGCAAGGCGGCACGGAAAATAAGATGCGCCGCGCCGCGGGCAGCGGCGCGAACGTCGTCGTCCTGCGCCGTTCATACGCCAGCGCCTGCACGTCGATTTCCGATATAAGGACATCTTCTCGGGCAAACGGCAACTTCTCGGCGAGGAGAGAACCGTTTTCCGCGATCATGCAATGCCCGCCGAAAACGGCGTCCGTCGTGGATTCTCCGACGCCCGCGGACGCATAGACATACCCGCACAGACACCGCCCCGACTGCGAACGGACGAGGAGCGAGCGATATTCCCGCTTTCCGATCGATTCATCGGACGCCGAAAGATTGACGATCAGCGTCGCGCCCTGCCGCGCCAAAGCCGAAGAAGGCGGCTGCGCCCCCCAGAGGTCTTCGCATATCTCACACCCGACCATAAGATCGGGCACATTGGCGTCTTGTAAAAGAATGTCCCCGCCGAACGGTATCTTTTTTCCGCCGACTTCCACGAAATATTCCGCTTTTTCTCCTGCGGGCAGAGCGGAAAAATGCCGCCGCTCGTAAAATTCGGCATAATCGGGAAGATTGGCTTTGGGGATGAACGCCAAAATCTCGCCGCCGCATACCGCCGCGGCGACGTTGTAAAGTTTCCCGCCGAACGCCAGCGGAAGTCCGATAAAGGCGAGCACGCCCGACGCTTTCTCCGCCTCTGCGATCTCCTGCAAGGCACTAAGACAGGCGGAAAGCAGCAGGGGCTGCAAAAAGAGATCGGAACAGGTGTAACCGCTGAGCGCAAGTTCGGGAAAGACGGCGATCTGCACGCCTTTTCGCGCACATTCCGATATTTTCTCCTTGATCCGCGCGGCGTTATACGCCACATCCGCAACCCGCATCGCGGGCGTTACCGCCGCAACGCGCACAAATCCGTAATCGGTAGACATTTTTTCTTCCGTCCTTTGACCATTCTTCCCACGGTTTTTGTATAAAACCGATTGCAACGCAGACATCCGCGCGGCGTGCCGAAAGCGCGCCGCGCGTCGAATCCTTTTCGGATAAATTTTTAATCCTGCTCGGCGTCTTTTGCTTTGACGACTTCACGGATCTTTCCGTCTATCTCCGCCATGATCTCGGGATTGTCTTTGAGATACTGCCGCATCTTATCCCTGCCGTTGGCTATCTTTTCGCCGTTATAACTGAACCATGCGCCGCTCTTTTCGAGCACGCCGTATGCCACGCCCATATCGATGACGCAGCCTTCGCGGGAAATGCCTTCGCCGTAAATGATGTCAAATTCCGCCTGACGGAAGGGCGGCGCCAACTTGTTTTTAACGATCTTGGCGCGCGTCTTGTTGCCCATTGCCCCCTCGCTGTCCTTGATGAGATCGGCTTTGCGCACATCGATGCGGATGGATGCATAAAATTTGAGCGCCTTGCCCCCGGGCGTCGTTTCGGGATTGCCGAACATGACGCCGACCTTTTCGCGCAACTGATTGATGAAGATGACGCAGGTCTTGGACTTGTTCACGATGGCGGTCAGTTTGCGCAGCGCCTGGGACATCAGTCTTGCCTGCAAGCCGACGTGGCTGTCCCCCATGTCCCCCTCGATTTCGGCTTTCGGCGTGAGCGCGGCGACCGAGTCGACGACGATGATGTCCACCGCCGAACTTCTGACGAGCGCATCCACGATGTCCAGCGCCTGTTCACCGGAATCGGGCTGTGAAACATACAACTCTTCGAGGTCGACCCCGAGTTTTTTGGCATAGACGGGATCGAGCGCGTGCTCGGCGTCGACGAACGCCGCAACGCCCCCCATTTTCTGCGCTTCCGCGACGACGTGCAGCGCCACGGTCGTCTTACCCGAAGATTCCGGACCGTAGATCTCGATCATTCTCCCGCGCGGCATACCGCCGATGCCGAGGGCAAGATCGAGGGTCAGGCACCCGGTGGGAATCACTTCGATGTCCGTATTGCCCGCATTGTCCCCCAACTTCATAATGGCGCCCTTGCCGTATTGCTTTTCGATTTGCGCCAAAACCGAATCCAGCGCCTTCAATTTTTCCTGATTCATTTTATTCTCCTCGATGTTATTCCTTTAAAAGTCTGTATGCCGCGAACAGTGCGTAATGCACCGCCGTCTGCGTGATGCATTCCCGATCGCCGCGGAATACATATTCATTGACATAAATGTTGCCGTTTATACCCGCCGCGATATAGCAAAGCCCCACGGGTTTTTTGGTGGAGTCCGAACGAGGTCCGGCGATGCCCGTCGTTGCGACGCACACGTCGCAATCCCCCGCCGCGAACAGTCCTTCCGCCATTTCGTGCGCCGTCTGTGCCGAAACCGCGCCATAGCGTTTGAGCGTGTCCTCTTTGACGCCGAGGCGCATGACTTTCGATCGATTGGAATAGGTGTTGAGCCCTTCCGAAAACACATCGCTCGCCCCCGGCACGCGCACCATCGCGGCAGAAACCCTGCCGCCCGTGAACGATTCGGCGACGGCAAACTTATATTTGCGCAATTTCAGTCCTTCGTATACCCGCGCCGCAAGCGGCGTATCGTCCAGGGCATAGACATACTCTTCCAACACGGAGAGCAGGGTGCGCATCACCCGGTCGGCAAGCATTTTCGGCGTTGCCGCATCGTAAATGACTTCCAGCCGCCCGTCCGCATACGTTTCATTGTAATTGTAATCGAGCGCGTCGCCGCTCAGCGCATACGCCTGCCCGATCGCCTCTTCGACTTTTTCGCGCGGGGCGCCGACCATACGCAATATCATGCGGTCGTACCGCATACGGAACCGCTCGTTCAATGCGGGAACGATCTGTTCTTCCACCGCCTTTTTTCCCACTTCTCCGGCAGGAAGAACGCAGAGATATGCCGCGCCGAAAGAAAAGAGTCCGTCCGCTTCGGGCGACAGCGCAAAGGTCTGCACCAAGTTGCGCCGAACGTCGTCCGTGAGCACTGCATCCGCGCAGACGCATATCACGCCGTTGCCGTCCTTCTCCGCGCGCAGCGCCGCATGCAGTTCGTTCACGCGGTCATACGGGAGCAGGCGCACTTCATCCAAAAAATATCCACCCGAAAGAAAGGCGTCCGTTACCGTCGAAAAATCGGGATTGAGAATGCCGTTTTTTCGGTTGCGGAGCACGATGCAAACATTTCTCATTTCCTTTTGTCTTTGAACACCTCGCGGTTGGAAACGATGTATGCGATCCCCGAAACGATGGTCATCAAAGTGGCCATGCAGAAGAGCACGAACCCGACGACAAAGAGCACGAATCCGGCGTCATTGTTGATGTAATAGAGAAAATCGATGCAGAACAGGAGGAAAAAGAGTGCCAAATCCTGCAAAACGGTCTTGATCTTCCCGAGCATGCCCGCCGAAAGAACGAGCCCCTTTTCCGCCGCGATCTCGCGGAACCCGCTGATGATCAGTTCGCGGGCAAGCACGACGGCGACGAAAACGCCGAAACAGACATACATCCAGTCATACGTTCCCATGAATCTCTCATTGGTCAGAAGCACGATGAACGCCGTAGAGACGAGCACTTTGTCCGCAATGGGGTCGAGGAATTTGCCGACGGTGGACACGACATTATATTTGCGGGCAATGTACCCGTCCAGAAAGTCGGTGAACGCCGCAACGGCAAAGATACAAGAGGCAAAGATCTTCGCTCCTTCAAAAGAAAGATAGAAGAATATCACAAACAGCGGGATCATGCAGATCCTGACGACGGTGATCACATTGGGCGAAATGATGTCGGGTACAATGCGCTTCTTGGTCTTATACTGTGGTTTCTTCATCTTCATACTCCTTTGTACAGCCATACAGATCGTAGCTGTCCGCTTTTTTAATGTTTATATCGTATTCTTCCCCCTGCACGGCGTGCAGGGAATGAAAATATACTTTCCCGTCAATGTCCGGCGCGCTTTTATAACTCCTGCCTACAAAACATTCCTTTTCATAGTCCACGCCGTCGCAGACCACGCGCACCGTCGTACCGACTGCCGCGGCAAGTTTTTGGGCGGAAATGTCCTTTTGTATGGCATAGAGCGCCTGCACGCGCCTGTTTTTGACCGCCTGCGGCAGGTGTCCTTTCAGCCGTGCCGCCGCGGTATCCGGTTCTTTGGAATAGGCAAAAAAGCCGCAATTGTCCAACTGCGCTTCCCGCAGGAACTCCGCCAGCGCTCCGTGTTCTTCCTCGCTCTCCGTGGGAAAACCGCAGATGAAGGTGGAGCGGAGACTGACGTCGGGAATGGCGCGGCGTATCTTTTGCAGGAGCGCGAGATATTCCGCCCGCGTCCCCTTGCGGTTCATCAGTTTCAAAATCCTGTCCTCGCTGTGTTGCAGAGGAATATCGAAATAATGCAGCAGTTTGGGATTGTCGCGCACTTCGGCGATCAATTCGTCGGATACGGCTTCCGGATAGCAGTACAAGAGCCGTATATGCGCGATATTGTCCAAAGCGGAAAGCCGCCTAAGGAGTTCCGTCAGCCTGTTTTCTCCGTACAGATCCTCCCCGTACCGCGTAACGTCCTGCGCCACGAGGATAAGTTCGGAAAGTTCTCCCAACGCCGCCGCTTCGCCGACCAATTCTTCCATGGGGTAAGAACGGTATCTGCCGCGGATCTTCGGGATCAGACAGTATGTACAGCGGTTAAAGCACCCGTCGGCGATTTTGAGATAGGCATAGTGTCCCGCCGTGGAGAGCACCCGTCCGCGCAGAAATTTTCCGCTGCCGCAGCCGACCATGTCGATCTGCGTCCGCCCGCCTTCGGCATACGACCGTGCCAGAGCGTCCAGGATCTTGTCGTAATCGTCGATGCCGAGAAAGACGTCCGCTTCGGTGAGATTGCCGCGCAGTTCGCCGACGAATTTCTGCGGCAAACAGCCCGTAACGACCAATTTTTCCAACTTCCCGCGGCGGCGGGCATTGCAGGCGATGACCGTTTCGATCGCCTCTTTGCGCGCAGCGTTGAGAAAGGCGCAGGTGTTCACGACGATGATCTCCGCCTCTTCGACGTCGTCCGTCAGACGGCAGCCGTTCGCCGCAAGGACGCCCATCAGTTTTTCGCTGTCGACGCGGTTCTTGTCGCAGCCGAGGGAAACGATGTAAAAATGTTTGTCCTTCCAAAAGTCAGAGTTCACCGTATTTCTCCCTGAATTCATCGGCGGTGAGGAGCACTTTGCGGGATTTTGCCCCTTCAAACGGAGAAATATACCCGCTCGTTTCCATCCATTCGATGATTTTTCCCGCTTTGTTGTAACCGACCGAGCATTTGCGCTGGATCATGGAGATGGATGCGCTGCCCGATTGCACGACGAAGCGCAGGGCATCGATGTAGACGGGTTCCACTTCTCCGTCCCCTTCCTCTTCGCCGACGCCGCCCCCCGCGCTCTTGCCGCCGCTGTCGATGAACTGCGCCGCGGTCTCGTCATAATAGGCTTCGTTGTGCTCGCGCAGGAAGTCGCAGAAACTTTCCAATTCCTTGTCGCTGATCCACGCCGCCTGCACGCGCTCCACGGAGAACATGCTGCCCGTCTTATAGAGAAGGTCGCCCGCGCCGAGCAGGTTTTCCGCGCCCGACTCGTCCAGAATGACCCGCGAATCGACTTCCGCGCCGACACGCAGGGCGACACGGGAACTCAGATTGGATTTCAGGACGCCCGTGATGATATCCACCGACGGACGCTGCGTGGCAAGGACGAGATGGATCCCCGCCGCGCGCGACTTTGCAGCCAGGCGGCTGATTCGGTCCTCGATGTCCTTCTTCGCCTGCATCATGAAATCGGCAAGTTCATCGGCAACGACGACGATCTTCGGGAGCCTGTCCGTGCGCTCCGCCACCGCCGCGTTGTATTCGTCGATGTTGCGCACGACTTTTCCCGCTTCCGTCATCTGCGTGAACAGCAAATAGCGGTGTTCCATCTCGTTGATCAGCCAATTCAAAACGACGATCGCCTTGTTGACGTCCGAAATGATCTCGTTGACCATCAGGTTGGGCAGTCCGCGGTAAGCGGCAAATTCGTTGCCCTTCGGGTCGATCAGGATCAGACGCAGTTCTTCGGGCGAATATTTCATGATGAGCGAAACGATCAGTTGATGCAAAAAGACGCTCTTACCCGAACCGGACGTACCCGCGACCAGAAGGTGGGGCATTTTGACCAGGCTGGTGCAAACGGGCTTTCCCTCGATGTTCTTGCCGAGGCAGAAGGTGAGAGAACCGGGCTTTGCGTTGATGTAATCCTCCGCCTGCAACATGGTGCGCATGCCGACGGTGGCGCGCTTGCGGTTGGGCACTTCGATGGCAATCGTACCCTGCGCAAAATTGGTCGTGATGTTGATCTTTTCCGCGCGCAGCGTCATTGCAATGTTATCCGCACAGCGCGCGATGGATTTCACCGTTACGTTCTTGGGGAAATTAATGTCGTAGCGCGTGAAGGACGGTCCGACCTTGACACCCACGATCTCCACGGAGATGTTGAACCCTTCCAGCGTCTCGACGATCCCCTGCTTGCTCCACTCGATCTCGGCAGGATCCACCGAAACGGTGTCGGAATAGGAATTGAAAATATCGAGCGTGGGACGCACATATTCCTTGGGAATGCGCGGTTTGGGCTTGGAGGGCGGAGGCGTCTCCCGCACGGGCGGCGCGCTCTCTCTTGCGGGCGGCAAAGCCGTTTCCCCCGCGACCGCTCCTCCTGCGGAAGGAAACCTGTCCCCGTTTCTTTCGGGCATTCTTTCGGGCAGTCTGCCGTTTTCCGTCCTGTCGCGCAAAGCCGAAGAAAGCCCCTCTCTCCCGCGTTCCTGCGCGACCTCGCGGCGGGAATCGACGCGGTAATCGGGCACGTCGTCTTCCGTATCGTCGGCAAAATCGGCGCCGAATTCTCCGTCAAAGAGCCCGTCCCTGTCCGAAACAAAGTCCTCTTCTTCCGCCTTCTGCGCCGCGGGGACCGTTCTGTTTTCCCCGCGGGAAGACGAATGTTCCGCCGCCTGCATTTCCCTGTCGGCGCGGAAGCGCTCCCCGAGCGTCATGTTTTCGCCGCCGCGCGGGGACACAGGCTCCGTCTCTGCAACGGAAGCGGAAGCATTTTCGCGCGGGGACAAGCCGTCCGCGTGCTCCGCCGTCCGCGGCACATCCGCCGCCTTTTCCTGCCGTGCCGTCTCCTCGCGGAAAGAGCCCGAGGCGCGGGATTCGGACGCGCCGCTCACGGGCGCGTGATAAGAAGGACGGATCGGTTCGGAACGGTCCTCCTCTTCGGCAAAATCATCGCCCGTATACGTCTCCGCCTCGCGTGCGGGCTGTTCCCGGGATTCCTGTTCATAGGTCCCGAAAACGTCTTTTCTGTACATGGAATAACCCGTCTGCCCGCTCCCCTCTTCGCGCACGATCTCGCGCGGTTTTGCGGCAGGGGTGTTGTTGCCGTCGATGCCCTTGGCATACATATCGGCATAAGAAGCGCCGTAATTCTCCCCTTCGCTCCCGCGGGAAGGCGCCTGCGGACGGTTGTTGTAATGCGAAGAAGAATCAAAAATCAGGTTGCGGTTGCGGTATTCCGCGGGATTGCCTGACCCGTAAAGGATTTTCTTGCTGCGGTCGTGCGAGGAATAATCTTCCTCTTTTTCGTCCTCTTCCGCCGCCTGTCCGTAGAGCACTCTCCTGCCGTCGTCGGCGCTCATGCCCGCGGCATAGCCCCGTGCAGTCGGCTGCGCATAGTCTCCGTTTGCATACGCTCCGGAAGGCGTCTGTCCGTAAACGGGCGGGTATGCCGTTTCTTCCGCGCGGGAAGGCGCGCGGTCCTGTCCGTATCCCCCCGCGGGCGCGGCGGTATAGGAAGGCGCAGGCGGTTCGTTGCCCGCGGGTGCGCCGTAAGCGCCGTAATAGGGCTGCCGCTCTTCCGCCGTCTGCGGCATGCGGTCGTTGTCAAGTTCGGAAAAAGATACGGGACGCGTCGCCTGCCGTCCTTCTCCCGTTTGCCCTCTTTGCTCTTCGGGCTTCTCCTTGCGGCGCAGGGCGCTCAAAGAGAGGCGGATCCCCTTATATTTGAGAATGGAATTGACGAATAGATACAAACAGAGCACGATCCCCGCCGCAAAGAGGATGTACGTCCCCGCGTGGGAAGCGATCGCCGTAAAGGGATAGGTGATGATGCCGCCGACGAGCCCGAACGGCGTGCAGCCGAACGCCCCGTTCTCCCCCGCCGCAAAACAGGCGGAAAGATATGCGCCGTAAGAATCCTGCGGATATCCCGCCGTAACGGCGGCATGCACGAGAAGCCCGACGAGCGCGACGAGGAAAAACCCGGACGCGGTCATCAGCCTGCCGGGGATGAAGTTCCTGCCCGCGACGAGCGCGACGGCAAGATAGGTCAACGACAAAAAGACCGGATAGGTCATAAATCCGAATACGCCGAAAAGAAAGGAAGTGATCGCCGTGCCGACCTCGCCGAACACGAGAGAGCCCGTAAAAGAAATGAGCAAAATGAGCACGCTGAAAACGCCCAGCGTAACGCCGATGGTCTCCCTGGTTACGATGGACGGCTTATTCTCTTTTTGCCCGTCTTTTTTATCCCGATTGAACATATCTTCCGATTCCTCCCGACGGCGAATGCGCCATACGTCCCTTTCCGCGTCGATATAACTCTGTTTATTATAACATTTTTTCTGTCTTTTTACAATGATTTTCAAGGAAATTTTTTGCAAATTTCACAAGAATCTGTCCCGCACGCCCGCGCGCGCCCGCAAAAGCCCGTAAAAATACAAAGACCGCCCCCTGCCGGGAGCGGTCCTCATCCGTTTTTTTATTCCGCCGTACAAAGATTTATGACCGAACGTCCCCGTCGGAAGAAACTTTTTCTTCCGCTTTCTCCGTTTCCTCCATGGCAGACGCGTGGTCTTCGAGGTAGGAATCGGCTGCCTGTTCGACGGCTTCGCTCATGCCCGAGAACGGGCGGAAGAGTTCTTCCAGCCGCGCTTCGGCGGCTGCGTCCTTTTTCTGCAAGAGGGACACGACGGGCACGATGACAAAGCCCGCAAGCATGCTCCATACGCCCACATAGATGGACGAACCGAACAGGTATTGATAGACAAACGATTGCAGGAACGCCTCGGGCAGCACGCCCGCGGACGCGCAGAGCGAAATGACGAGCGCCGCGATCGCCGTGAGGACGCCGAAGGCAAAACAGACCCAACAACTGAGTTTCGTCATGCGTTTCCAATAGAGGCTGAAAAGATAGGGCGCGAGGAAGGCGCCTGCGAGCGCGCCCCAACTCACCCCCATCATCTGCGCGATGAAGGAGAGTTTGAACTCTTCGTAAATGATGGCGATCACCGCGCTGATGACGATGAATATGCCGATGAACAGGCGGATGAGAAACATCTGCCCCTTCTGTCCGAGATCCTTTTTGATCCCCCCTTTGATGAAGTCGAGGGTGATGGTCGAACTCGAACTCATGACGAGCGAGGAGAGCGTGCTCATGGACGCCGACACGACGAGCACCAGCACGAGCGCGATGAGCACGGGCGGCAGGCTCTCTTGCAGCATGGAAGGAATGATGGCGTCATATCCCGCCGAAACGTCTTCGGCGAACAGCCTGCCGAACCCGCCGAGAAAATAACATCCGCCCGCCACGACGAGCGCAAAGACCGTGCTGATGATCGTACCCTTGCGAATGGATGACTGGCTCTTGATGGCGTAAAATTTCTGCACCATCTGCGGCAGCCCCCAGGTGCCGAGGCTGGTGAGGATGACCACCATGACCAAACCGTAAAAATCGGGACCGAAGAAAGAGGTATACGCCCCCTGCTGTTCCCCCGCGGAGATCTGCGAAAGATCGACGATCGCCTGATCGATCCCGCCCTTGCTCATCAGCACCGCCGCCACCACGACGACGATGCCGAAGAGCATGATGATGCCTTGGATAAAATCGTTCCACGCCGTCGCCATATAGCCGCCGATGAGCACATATGCCGCCGTTACCGCCGCCATGATGACGATGCACACCCAATAGTCGATGTCGAACGCCATTTCAAACAGCGTTCCAAGCCCCTTATAGAGGGAGGCGGTGTAAGGAATCAAAAAGACAAACGTAATGACCGAAGCAGCGATTTTCAGTTTGTCGTCCGCAAAGCGTTTGCCGAAATAGTCGGGCATGGTCGCCGAATCGAGTTGCTGGGTCATGACCCGCGTGCGCTTGCCGAGGACCACCCACGCAAGGAGCGAACCGAGAACGGCGTTGCCGATGCCGATCCACGTTGCCGCAATGCCGAAGTTCCAGCCGAACTGCCCCGCATAGCCGATGAAGATGACGGCGGAAAAATAGGACGTGCCGTAAGCAAACGCCGACAGCCACGGTCCCACCGAACGGCTGCCGAGCACAAAGCCCTGCACGGAAGAGGCGCTCTTGCGGCTGCGGACACCGACGGCGATCATCACGCCGAAAAATATGAGCAATACGGCGACGTATAATACGATCTCCATTTTGTGATCTCCTTCGTAAAGCAACTTCCCGCAAAAAGTCCTTGCGGAAAGTTGACAGAATAGTGAAAGTATAGCATATATCCTTTGAAAATGCAACCCGTTGATACCCTTTCGGATCAAAATTATCCGTGCAGACCGAAAAAAGGGGCGGAATTTCCGTCCCTTTTTCAATTTTGCCGCGCCGTCCGCGGCATGGCGTTTACATTTCTTTGATTTTTCCCGCCCTGACCAGATACATCTGCCACAATGAAGCGTCAACGGACTCATAGGCTTCCAGACTGCCCGCGGGAACATAGACGCAAAATTCCGGAGAATCCCACGCCCCGCCAAACACGTTCTCACCAATTTCGGGCGGTTCGACGGAACGGAACACGACGCTCGTCAATTTGCTGCATTCGTTAAAAGCGCTATTTCCAATGCTTGTTACGGTTTCGGGAATGACAATATTCGTCAAATTGCTGCATTCGCTAAAAGCGTCATCTCCAATGCTCGTTACTCCCTCAGGAATGACAACACTCGTCAAATTACTGCAACGATAGAATGCCCAATCCCCAATGCTTGTTACGGTTTCGGGAATGACAATATTCGTCAAATTGCTGCATTCGTTA
>CALVZM010000061.1 GCA_944372515.1 uncultured Clostridia bacterium | reverse complement strand
CATATTTTCCCGTTTATTTGTATAAACGATGCATAAATGATTGAATATTCGGATTTTTTATGCATCGCCGTCTTCCGAACGGCGCAAAAAATTTTGCCTGCGGGAAAAATGTCCGTCATCGGGGACGTCCGGACAGTTGCATGAGCAAAGCCCCCGCACCGAAAATGCGGGGGCTTGCTTTGGAGCTACTGGCCGGACTTGAACCGGCGACCTGCTGATTACGAATCAGCTGCTCTACCAACTGAGCCACAGTAGCATGCTGCGATTGTCAGATCGGACGATTGATTTTTTTCCGCCGAACACTTTTTTTATTATAAGGAAATTCCGTTCAAAATGCAAGCGATTTTCAGCATATTTTCATAAAATTTTTTCTCTTTTCCCGAAAATGCCGCAAAGCCGATGACGGAGAAGAAAAGCGAGGCTGTCTTCTCCCCTGCTTCCCTGCCGCCCGCGTGCCCTTTTTTCCGCAGAAAAACCGCGCCGTCCGCAAAAAACAGTTACACCCTGCGACGGCGGAGAAAATCACCTTTTTGAAGGGGCATGTCCGAAAGAAAGGTATATTTCCCCTGCACAAGTTTAGCGTCCTGTGTCGGCGTTCCGTCCGCAAGGCAAAGATCGGAAACGGTCAGTTTTTGCCCGAATCGATCGTCGGGGCTCAACACTTCCAGCACGTCGCCCGCGCGAAAACGATTGCGCATTTCCACCGTTACGCGCCCCTTTTCCCATCCGAGCACGTCGGCAATGTATTCACACGTTCCCTTTGTCTGCGCGTCGTCATAATTGACGGTGCAGGCGTTTTCACCGAAGGCATATGCCGTGGTATACGCGCGGTGCGCGACCGTGTCCAATTCCCGCATGCAGTCTGCCGCCGATGCGCCGTCGAGCGCGCGGCGATAGGCATTGACGACCGTGGCGAGGTAATAGCCGCTCTTCATCCGCCCTTCGATCTTGAAGGAACATACCCCCGCATCGCGCAATGCGTCGAGATGACCGATCATATTCAGGTCTTTGCTGTTGAGGATATACGTTCCCCTTTCGTCCTGCCCGACGGGCAGGCTTTCCTCGCGTGCCGCGGGAGAAACGGGGCGCAATTCATAGCCCCAGCGGCAAGCCTGCACGCATGCCCCGCGGTTGGAAGAACGCCCGTCCAGATAATCGGAAAGCAGGCACCTGCCGCTGTAAGAAATGCACATCGCGCCGTGAACGAAGGCTTCCAACTCCATCTGCGGGCAAAGCCCGTGCACGGCGGCGATCTCCCGCAGGGACAGTTCCCGCGCCAAAACTACGCGGGAAACGCCTGCGGCATGCCAGAATTTTGCGGCATAGCCGTTGGTCGTATTCGCCTGCGTGGAGAGATGCAGTGGCAGCCGCGGCGCCGCCAGGCGGGCGATGCATACCGCTCCCGGATCGCTGACCAGCGCGGCATCCGCGCCGATCGACTGTAAAAAGGAAAAATAGCGCCCGATTCGTTCCCCGTCGTCCCCGCGCAGATAGACATTGACGGCAACATAGACCTTTTTGCCGCGGGCATGGGCATAGGCAATGCCCTCTTGCAATTCCTCGCTTGTAAAGTTATCGGCGAACGCGCGCAGAGAAAAGGATTTGCCGCCGACATACACCGCATCGGCGCCGAAACGAAGGGCGATCTTCAATTTTTCAAAATTACCGGCAGGGGCAAGCAGTTCGGGTTTGGGCTGAGCCATATCTTTCTCCTCTCTCGTTTCAAAGGCGGACGGACAGCGCCACGCCGCCGCCCACGTCCAGCACGACGGTGGAAAAATCCTCGTCGCGGGAAAGCGCGTCCAGATAGGCGCGCATTTTTCGCACAAACAGACGGTGTTTGGGCGGAACGGGCGTTCTGCCGCTGACCCAGCCGAAGAGAAGAACGTCGTCGGCAAAGACCGTGCCGCCCTGCGGCAAAAGGCGCTTCAACTCGGACATGTACCGACCGTATTGTGCCTTCGGTCCGTCCAGAAAAACAAAATCGTAAGTTCCGTCCATCATGGACAAGATCTCTCCCGCATCTCCCAAATGGCGGATCACGCGGTCGGAAAGTCCGAAAGAGGACAGATTTTTCCCCGCCTCTTCATATCGCTTTTCATCCGATTCCAGCGTGGTCAGGCGGGCATGCGGGCAGGTCAGAAGCATCGCCGCCGCGCTCAGCCCCACCGCCGTGCCGATTTCCAGGATGCGACGGGGACGCAGCGCGGCAAGCAAAACGCAAAGATATTGCAACGTCGCCTCTTCCATGACGGGAATGCCGCGCGAAAGAGCGTCCCGCCGCAGGGCATGCAGACGGGACGGGAGATGCGGCACGCAAAGCGAAGCGGCATACTCTTTATCCGCCGAAAGGCTCTCGCTTTCTTCCTTCTTTTCCCCGATCTTTTGCAGCATCGGATCTCATATCTCCATGATGACGGGCAAAATGAGCGGGGACTGTTTGGTCTTTTTATAGAGATAGCCTTTGAGCATCTTTTCGATCGCCTTGGCAAGCCCGTCCTTGTCGCCGCTCTGTAAATCGTATTGCGCGATGGCGCTCATGACCACGCCCTTGATCTCTTTTTCATAATCACGCTCGTCGCCGAAGAGGATGCCGATGTTCTCGATGCGCGGCTCGCCCACGAGTTCCCCGCCGCTCACGATGACGGAGATGACGAAGACGCCTTCCGCGGCGATTTTGCGGCGGTCGCGGATGACCTCGGAAGAGTCGAAATCCTCCGAACCCGTGCCGTCGATGATCACGGCGCCCGCGGGGAAATTTTCGCCGCGGCGGAGCGTCGAATCGGTCAGTTCCACGCAATTCCCGATTTCTGCGAGCAGGATATTGTTGCGGGGCATGCCCAGACTGTGCGCCAAATCGGCGTGGAGTTTGAGATGCCTGTATTCCCCGTGCACGGGAATGAAGAATTTCGGGTGCAGGAGCGTGTGCAGGATCTTGTGCTCTTCGCGGCAGGCATGCCCGGAAACATGGATCTTTTCCAGACTCTCATACACCACGTCCGCGCCCTTTTTGTAGAGGTTGTTGATGACGCGGTAGATCATCTTCTCGTTCCCCGGAATGGGGTTGGCGGAGATGATGATGGTGTCGTTTTCGCCGATGCTGATCTTGTTAAATTCGCCGCTCGCCATGCGGGTGAGCGCGCTCATCGGCTCGCCCTGCGAACCGGTGGAGACGATGACGATCTCGCGGTCGAAATAATTGCGCGTCTTCTCCACGTCCACAAGCAAGCCGTCGGGAATGTGCAGTTCGCCGATCTTGGTCGCCGCCTCGACGACGTTGAGCATACTCCTGCCGGACAGCGCCACGCGGCGCTTATACTTGACGGCAAGATCGATGATCTGTTGCAGACGGTGCACGTTGGAGGCAAAGGTCGCAATGACCAAACGGCGAGACGCATGTTCGGAGAACAGATGGTCGAGCGTCGTGCCGACCACCGTTTCGCTCATCGTGTAGCCAGGGCGCTCGATGTTGGTCGATTCCCCCATGTAGAGCAGGACGCCCTCCCTGCCGAGTTCGGCAATGCGCTGCAAATCGATGGGGTTGCCCGCCACGGGCGTCATGTCGATCTTGAAATCGCCGCTGTGATAGACGATGCCGTAGGGCGTGCGGACGGCGAGCGCGACGGCGCCCGCGATCGAATGGTTCACGTTGACAAATTCCACGGAAAAAGCGCCCAATTTCACCCTGTCGCCCGGTTTGACGGTGCGGAAGTCCAAATTTTGCAGACGGTGCTCGCGCACTTTGTTGTCGGCGAGGGCAAGGGTCAACTGCGTTCCGTATACGGGCGTATGCGGATTGAGTTCTTTGAGCAGGTAGGCAAGCCCGCCGATGTGGTCCTCGTGCCCGTGGGTGAGGAGGATGCCGCGGATCTTATTCTTGTGCGACACCAGATAGGACGCATCCGGCACGACCAGATCGACGCCCGGCATTTCCTCGTCGGGAAAAGTATCGCCCGCGTCGATGACGATGATGTCGTTGCCGTATTCGAGCGCGGTCATATTCTTGCCGATCTCTCCCACGCCGCCGAAAAAGAGAATGCGGACGGGCTTTTTGCCGCGGCTGTTTTTGCCTTTGACCGTCTCTCCGCCCTTCTCCCCGGCGTCCTGCATCGGCGCGGCGGCGGGACGTTCTGCGCGCTCTTCCGTGTGCCGCGCACGGGAAATGCGCGCGGCGCGGGCTTTGATCCCGCCCGGATCCCGTCCGGGAAGAGACGGCTTGCGGCGGGGCTTTGCCCTGCCTTCCGACGGAAGTGTCTGTGCTTCCGTTGCGGCGGGAAGCGTCCACTCCGCCGCCGATTTCATGCGGTGGATCTCCGTTCCGCCGGACGCGCGGGCACTGCCGCCTCTGCGCACAACGCGGCGGACGTTTTTACGGGGATCCGTTCCGTTTTCGGCGGATAACGATCCGTCCTTTTGTGCATTTTGCCCCCGACTCTTTGAAAATACACCCGATTTCTGCGGTCGGCGACCCTTTGTTTGTTCTTCTTTCAAAATAAGAATTCTCCTTTCTGCAAACAACCGCTCTGCCGCCCGACGATCTTTCCGCGCGGCGGCGGTCTTTCGGCATTGCCGCTTGCGCCGAAAGCGCACGGCATGCCTTGTTTTTTTCTTCGGTTTTTGACCGTTTTCTTTTTCTCTAAACATGGATAGAGAGCCGATTCGCATCAGCCCTCTTCCCAATCGTAAAATTTACTCTTTGCTCTGCCGCCGCATCAGAAAGATTCCAGATCTTTCTTTTCGGTTATGCTCGCCTTGATCAATCCCTCGGCGATGAGTTCTTCGTCGCTCTTGTACGGATATTCCGCGGCATAATCGACGGGCGTTCTGTGCTTGCGCTGCGTTTTGAGATGTTCCATCATCTCGAAAATCAACTGGACCGCTTTCTTCAAGCCCATGTTGCTCTTGACCTTTACCATCATCGGCGTGCTCTCGTATGCCTTGATGTCGCCGACATATTTATGATGATATTTGGTGATGGAATATTCATCCGGGTTGAGCGCCAGATACAGACAGAGCGTCTTTCCGTTGATGTTGATCTTGGCGATGGTATCCCTGCCCAGATTGAAGCGGTCTCCGTTCCAGGAGATGCCCGACTTCACGCGGCTGTAAGCGAGCAGTTCGTTCTTGATTTCGCTGTAATAATATTTAATTTCGTCGTCGGACTGACGGAGTTTGCACTCATAACTGCGTTTCAGGCGGACGGTCTTGCCCATCTCCTGTGCAGTTTCGCGCATGGCTTCAGTCTCCGCCGCCGCTTCCGCGATGCTCAGTTCGCGTTCGGCGTCGCTTTCGTCTGCCGCCTCTTCTTCCGCCGGCTCCTCCGCCTGCGCTTCCGCGGCAACTTCGCTCTCTTCTTCCGTCGGTTCGTCAACGACTTCCTGCACGGGCTCTTCCGCAGGTTCTTCCGCGGGTTCTTCCTCTGCGGCGCCGCTCTCTTCGCTCACGGCTTCGGGCGCCGTTTCCGTCGAAACGACTGCCGCCGCAACGAATTGCTTTTGTTTGAGGAGTTCGATGACTTCTTCCACAAGGGCGTTGGTCTTGCCGCTGTTTTCTTCCACGGCGCTGATGACGCGGTCGGAATCGTCCGCCTCTTCGGCTTCGATGCCGTGCTCGTTGAGATATTCTTCGGCATCCTCTTCGCCGCCGCTCAGTTTTTCCGCAAGTTTATCGGCAAGAACGTCGTAATCGATGGATTCCGCCACTCTCTGGGCAAAGTCGTAAACTTCGTCCGCCTCGTTCGCTTCATCCGTTTCGCCGAGTTCGCCCGAGGCAAGTTCCTCGTTCTCCTGCTCCGTCCAGATGGCGTCGAGTTTCTCGGAAACCTTCTGCGCCAGATCGTCGGCATCGACCGTGCTTTCGGGTGCGGACAGGTTGAGTTTTTCCACGATGGACGCGGCAAGCGCATCGGTGTCCACCGTCATTTCGGGCACGTTGACTTCGACCCTCTCGGCAACGGCTGCCGCCAGGGCGTCGGTATCCACGCCGCTCTCTTCGGCGTTCACGACTTCCGCGTTTGCCGCATTCTCGGCGAGGACTTCCTTCACGCCTGCCACGACGGGCGCGGACAGCGCTTCGTAATCCACTTCGGGGAGCGCGTCCATGATCTTCTGCGCCAGCAGGTCATAGTCAACTTCGACGGGCGGCAGAACGATCTTCGAGGCGATGTTCTCGGCGAACGAATCGGCATCGGGCGCAAGCGGCGCGAGGTCGATCTTGGCGGCGATGCTCTCCACCAACTCTTCGGTATTGAGTTGCACGGAAGAAACGTCTATCTTATCCGCAATGTTTGCGGCGAGGTCTTCAAAATCCACTTCCAGAGGCGGCACTTCGATGCGCTCGGCGAGATTGTTCGCCAAAGCGTCGATGTCCACTTCGATGGGCGCTTCCTGCAATCTTGCAATGACGCCTTCGACGATCGAATCGGTGTCGACAGCCGTTTCCGCCGCGGAGGATACGGGCGCGGCAGCAACCTTGTCGGCAACGAGGGTTGCAAAATTTTCTCCGTCCATGGCGGCAATGCCGTTGACGACTTTGTCCGCGACGGTCTCGGCGATGGTTTCGGCATCGGCGCGGAGCGGGGTCTCCTGCAAACGCGCCACGACGCTCTCGGCGACCGCTTCCGCCGTAACGTCCGATTCGGCGTTCTGCGCGGGGATGTTGTCGGCGATCTTCTGCGCCACCGCCCCGGCAAGCGCGTCCTGATCGAACGCCGTCATGTTATTGACGATCTTGCAGGCGAGGTAATCATAATCGACGGGCGGAATGTTGTCGGCGATCTTCTCCGCAAGCACGTCGTAATTGAGTACTTCTTCGGTGCCGGTCCCTTCGATGACGGGTTCTTCCCCGTCGGCTTGGAACGCCGTTTCTTCCGTCTCCTCCGCCTTGCGGGACTTTTGCAGTTTGGACACGATGCCGTTGACGATGCGGTCGTGATCGACGACCACTTCGACGGACGGCAGCACGGAATCGTCATCCTGCGTCCCGGCGGCGAGCGTGTCGGCAAGCGCGGCGATCTTCTCTTCCAAAGATGCCTGCGATTTTTCGAGCGCGTCGCGCACATAATCGGTGGTCATGTTATAGACCGAGAGATTCTGCTGGTTCAGATAGGCGAATTCGCGTTTGAGCGCGGCGAGTTTTTCACCGAAACTCTCAAACATGGCGGTATTCTGCTGGGAGAGGAACTGCATCTCCCGCGCCACCGCGTCTATCCGATTCTGCAAAGCCGAATTGTCAGAGCCGGACGCCCCCTGTGCGACTTGCGCCGCTTTTACGTTTTTCTGATCGCTTGCCATATTCGATTACCTCACAAAAACAAGATTTATAGTATCCTTGTTTACTATTGTACAACAATATTCCGAAAAAGTAAATAGTCTTTTGAAAAATTTTTTTGATTTTTTTTAATTTTTTTTATTTTGCCCCTGTTTTTGGCAGTTTTTTCCGAAAACCGGCGTTTTTCCCGTCATGCCCGCGCCCAAATCCGCGTTGATTCGATCGAGCCCTCCCGCCCCTCTTCTCATTTTATTCTTCCGCGCACCGCCTCATTCGCTTGCAAAATATCGAAAAAGAGTATATAATGTATCTTATCACGGAGCGGGGAAAAGGCACGGTGCCCCTTTTTCCATTTATATATATCCCCGCTGTCGTCCCCGCCGGGCGCGCCGCCCCTTTTGTACGGCACGCGCCGGATCTGAAACAAATATCCGGATAAATCATTTAAGGAGCAATGTGATTATGAGAGCTTACAATTTTGCAGCAGGTCCTTCCACGCTTCCGCTCGAAGTGCTGGAAGAGGCGCAGAAAGAACTCCTGGATTTCCAGGGTACGGGCATGTCGGTTACGGAAATTTCTCACCGCAACAAAAAATTCATGGCCGTCGTCGAAGAGGCGGAAGCCTCCCTGCGCAGTCTGATGAACATTCCCGACGATTATGCCGTTCTCTTCGTGCAGGGCGGGGCGTCGCAGCAGTTTGCCGCCGTGCCCCTCAACCTCATGCATCACGGCAAAGCCGACTACATCGTTACGGGCAACTTTGCCAAAAAAGCATATGAAGAGGGCGTCATCTACGGCGGCGACGGTGCAAAATGCGTGGCTTCTTCCGCCGATAAAAATTACACCTACATCCCCGACGTGGACAAGATCGCCTTCAACGCCGACGCCGATTATGTGCACCTGACTTCCAACAACACTATCTTCGGCACCCGCTTTGTCCGGTTCCCCGAAACGGGCAACGTGCCGCTCGTCGCGGACATGTCCTCGGACATCCTTTCGAGGGAAGTGGACGTTTCCCGCTTCGGCGTCATCTATGCCGGGGCGCAGAAGAACGTCGCGCCCGCCGGCGTTACCATCGTCATCGCCAAGCGTTCGCTCATCCGGGATCCCTTGAAGATCTGCCCCACCATGCTCAAATGGAAGACGCAGGACAAAGAGGGCGCGCACTCCCTCTACAACACCCCTCCCTGCTTCTCCATCTACATCGCCAACCTCGTTTTGCGGCGGCTCATCCGCCTCGGCGGCATCAAGGAGATGGAAAAGGTCAACGAATACAAGGCGGGGCTCCTCTATGACTTCATCGACAACTCCTCTCTCTTCCGCAACTATGTGGAAAAGAAGTACCGTTCGATCATGAACGTGCCGTTCGTTACGGGCAGCGAGGAACTGGACGCCAAGTTCGTCAAGGAAGCGACGGCGGCGGGACTCGTTTCCCTGAAAGGACACCGCCTCGTCGGCGGCATGCGCGCCTCCATCTACAACGCCATGCCCGTGGAAGGCGTCAAAGCGCTCATCGAATTCATGAAAAAATTTGAAACGGAGAACAAATGACCATGGCAAAAATACTCAAACTCAACGCGATCAGCCCCGTCGCCGACAAAGTCATCCCCTCGTCCTATGCCTATTCGGACAGCGAAAAGGATCCCGAAGGCATCCTCGTGCGCAGCGCGGCGATGAAAGAATATGACTTCGCTTCCAATCCGTCCCTGCTCGCCATCGCGCGCGCGGGTGCGGGCGTGAATAATATCCCTTGCGACATATGCGCCGAAAAGGGCATCGTGGTGTTCAACACGCCCGGCGCCAACGCCAACGCCGTCAAGGAACTCGTGCTCTGCCAACTCTTCCTCGGCGGCAGAAAGATCACCGACGCCGCGGCATGGGTGCAGTCCCTCGGCGGGGAAGGCGCGGGATTTTCCAAAGCGGTCGAAAAGGGAAAATCCAAATTCGTCGGCAGAGAGATCATGGGCAAGACCCTGGGCGTCATCGGACTCGGCGCCATCGGCGCCATGGTCGCCAACGCCGCCGTCGAACTCGGTATGAACGTCATGGGATATGACCCCTTCATCTCCGTCAACGCGGCATGGCGGGTCGATCACCGCGTCAAGCACGTCTATGAAACGGCGGAGATATTCAAAAACTGCGACTACATCACCCTGCACGTCCCGCTGACGAACGACACGCGGGAGATCATCAACCGCGATTCCCTCGCCATGTGCAAGGACGGCGTGGTCATCGTCAACGACGCGCGCGGAGAACTCGTCAACAACCAAGCCATCCTCGACGCCGTGGAGAGCGGCAAGGTCGGACGGTACCTGACCGACTTCGGCGCAGTCGAACTGCTCGGCAAACCGGGCGTCATCATTTTCCCCCACCTCGGCGCAAGCACGCCCGAAGCGGAGGACAACTGCGCCTATATGGCGGCGACCGAACTTGTCGATTACATCGAAAACGGGAACATCGCCAACAGCGTGAACTATCCCGCCTGCTCCATGCCGCGTTCGGCGGCGGCGCGCGTAACCGTGCATCACCGCAACGTCAAGGAGATCCTCTCCAAGATCCTCGCCGCGATCTCCGCGGAGGGCATCAATATCGCCAACATGCAGGATACTTCCAAAGGGGAATATGCCTATCTCATCCTGGAATTGGACAGCGAGCCTTCCGAGCGGCTCCTCTCCGGCATTGCGGCGCTCGGCGACGTCATCCGCGTCCGCAAGATCTGAGGTAACAAGGCGCTTTTACGGCGGCGACGCGATAAAAATTGCCGCGCAATAAAAATTTTGATAAAAAAAGACCGCCCTGCGTGCACGAACTGCCGGGGCGGTCTTTTTTTCTCTTTGCTCTCCGAAAAAAACGGAGCGCGCAAAAGAATATTACTTTTTTTCCTCTCCCGACGCGGGCGGACCCGACGGCGGGGAATCGTTTTGCAGGGAAAGAATGTACCGTTCGTATTCTTCTTGCGTGATGCTTCTGACTTTTGTCCTTTTCTTTTTGGGCATGGGTTTTCTCCTTTCCGAAAAATTTATTTTCAGTATGCCCTTAAAGAATGCTTTTTATTCCCCTGCCTTCACAGCAGGATGCAGACAAAGCCGCCCTTTCCGTCGTTGACCACGCGGGAAATGGTCCGCGTTATTTTTTTGCGGATGTTTTCGGGCATGCCCTCGCTCTTTTTCTTCAATCCGTCGTCAACGAGCGCACGCAGGGTCTTACCGAAAAATTCCGTTTCCCACAGTTTCTGCGCGTCCGTGCGGTAGTCTTCGAGCAATTCCGCGACAAAAGCCTCGCCCTGTTCGTGCGTGCCGACGATGGGCTCCACGGCGGAGGACAGATCGACCCGGACGATGTGATAACTCGGCGCGTTGGCATTGAGGCGGATGCCGAAATTCTGCCCGTGGCGCAACAGGCGCGGCTCTTCCAACTGCACTTCGCTCTCTTCGGGCGGCACGACGCCGTACCCTTCTTCCTGCGCGCGGGCGAACGCTTCGCGCACTTTGTCGTACCCCCGCTTACTCTCCGCAAGCGCACGCACATATCGCAAGAGATCGAAATCGTTGCGCACGTCCTCGCCGCACGCCTCGCTGATCACGCGGTAATAGACCTCTTCGCGGACGGCAAGCGAGCACTCCGCGGTGCCGCGGGACAAATTGAGCCCCACACCTTCCGTGCCGGACAGGATCTCGCTGCCGCGGAAGGCTTCGTCCAGCAGATCGCAGTCCCGCATCTTTTCGATCTTGGGCGCGACGGCGCGCAGGCGGTCGGCAATGTCAACGATCAGGGGATGGTCGGCGGGCAGGGAGCGCAGCCAATCGGGTACGTTGACGTCGATGCCCGTTACCGGAAATTCAAAGAGCAGGCGGCGGAGCACTTCCGTCAGATC
>CALVZM010000060.1 GCA_944372515.1 uncultured Clostridia bacterium | reverse complement strand
AGATCTCGTAGTCGGCAGCCAGGTTCTTCTGGTATGCCGAATCCACTTCGGACTGCATTTTCACGGCGGAAGAAGCCGTCTGCTTTTCGCCGTCGATCGTGGCGGAAGGCTTGTAATAGAAGTAATGAACGGAAGCGAGCACGTCATAGTTGACGTGGATCGTGTCCTCGCCGAGCGTGAAGACATAGCCGTAGCCCTTATCTTCCGTCCAGGAGCCGCTGAGCGTGTAACTGTACTTGCTGTAATCGACCTCTTCTGCGGCGGAACTGTCGCCCGAAGAGGACGAATCGCCGCCCGGCCCGCCCGGGAATCCGCCCGGCCCGCCCGGGAATCCGCCGCCGCTTTGCGCGGCGCCCGTGCAATCTGCCGTAAGTGTAAGTGTGTTATCCTCGTCCATGGACAGCGAGAGCGTGAACGACTTTTCGTCGATGGTCGCCGCGGAAGCCGCCGTGAAGGTCAGTCCGCTCGCCGTGTCGGTTTCGCCGCCGGGTTTGCCGGAAGAACCGGTGCTGCCCGAGTCGGCGGGATCGGCACAGGCAGCCAATCCGAAGACGGAAACCGCGAGCGTCGCGCCCAAAAGCAGGGATAACAGGATCTTTGCTTTTTTCATTTCTACATCCTCCTTAAATTAAAAAATTCCTTGTCCGACAGGAACAAAAATCGTCTTGTTCCGTCATCCGCATTTCATATTAGCAAAGAAAAAAGGAGATTTCAATAAACCTTGTACGACCCGAACCGAGAGCGACACAAACCTTTCAAAATGCTTTTTTTTCGGCTTTTCATGTTGCACGAAGTGCGTCTTTTTTTCTATTCGTGCCGTTTTTTTGACCGTTCGTGCCAGCCGCCGCACATTTTTGCGCGATATGTCCCCGTTTGCCCGCACGAAAAACAAAAAAAGGCGCAAAAACGCACCTTCTTTCTGCCGCGTATATATTCGTGTATATTTATGTCGCGCGAACGGAGAGCGCCGCGCGGTCGCCGCAGAAATGCAATTGCCGCATGAACGACACACGAACGGTGCATGAACGGCACACGAACGGCACATGAACGGCGCACAGGATCGCCGAGGGGCGGGAGCGGCAGGAGCGAAGCGGTGGGGCGCAAAAAAAATATCCCCCCGCATTCGGAGAGATATGTTCAAGAGAGATATGTTCAAGAAAAATGCCCGATCGGCGCAAAATAAAAACGGGCGGGGAAAACGAGTTTCCCGCCGCATGACAGGGCTGTATGTCGGATCATCGGCGCGGCAGCACCTGTTCAAAATTCCGATCGGAATGCCCCCTCGGGGGCGGCGTTACAGTTCGGCTTTGAGAGGGATGCTCGCCTTTGCGTTGAGCGAGAGGTCGGCAAAGTTGCCCGCACGGTACTGAATGAGCCCCTCCGCCGCGATCATGGCGGCGTTGTCCGTGCAATAGCGGCGAGTCGGGAGCACCAGGCGCAAGCCCGCCTCTTCGCAGGCGCGTTGCAGGGCGGCGCGCAGATAGCCGTTTGCCGCCACGCCGCCGCCCGCCGTAACCGTCTGCACCTTCTTTTCCCGTGCGGCACGGACGGTCTTTTTCACGAGCACGTCCAGCGCCGCGCACTGGAAGGAGCAAGCCAGGTCGGCACGGGAATATTCCTCCCCTCTCTGCGCGTGGGTATGGCAATAGTTGACGACAAAGGTTTTCAGTCCGCTGTAAGAAAAGTTATAGTTATGCTCTCCCCGCAACATTTCGGGCATGGGTATGACGTTTTTGCCGCTTGCCGCCAATTTTTCCACGTTGGGTCCGCCGGGATAGGGCAGGGAGAGAACGCGGGCGACTTTGTCGAAGGCTTCCCCCGCCGCGTCGTCGAGCGTCGCGCCGAGGACGTGGAATTTTTCTTCCGATTCGGCATAGAGCACCGCGGTGTGTCCGCCGCTTGCCAGCAGCGTTACGAAGGGCGGCGCAAGGTCGGGCGCGGCGAGATATGCCGCAGCCAGGTGCCCGCGGATGTGATTGACGCCGATGAGCGGGATGTCCAGCGCGAGGGCAAACGCCTTGGCGAAGGACAAGCCCACGAGCAGGGCGCCCAGCAGTCCCGCGCCGTAAGTTACCGCCACGGCGTCGATGTCTTCAAAGGTGATCCCCGCGTTTTTGACGGCGCGCTGCACGACGGTATCCACCGCGTCGGTGTGCATGCGGGAGGCGATTTCGGGAACGACGCCGCCGTACTGCGCCTGCACGTCCGCCGAAGAGGCGATCTCGTCCGAAAGGATCGTCCGCCCGCAGATGATTGATGCCGCCGTTTCGTCGCAGGACGTTTCTATGCCCAGGATCACGGGCTCTTTTTTTATGGTTCTGTTTGACCTGTCCGAATATACCATGTCCGTATTTTTGCGGGGATACAGGCGGGAAGCCGCCCATGCGCGCCCGACTTTGATTTTACTTTATTTCACCGTATTTTACATGCTCGCGCCGATCAGGCTTTTTTGAGGTAATCGATGATGAAATCCTGAATATCGCCGTCCATGACCGCCTGCACGTCCCCTTTTTCATAGCCCGTGCGATGGTCTTTGACGAGGGTGTAGGGGCAGAAGACATAGGAACGGATCTGCGAGCCCCATTCGATCTTTTTGACGTCGCCTTTGAGGGCGCTGTCCGCCGCGGCGCGCTCTTCGATCTTCTTTTCCAGGAGTTTGGCGCGGAGCATTTCAAAGCACATCGCCTTGTTTTGCAGTTGCGAACGCTCGTTCTGGCACTGCACGACGATGCCCGTCGGGAAGTGCGTGATGCGCACCGCCGAGGCGACTTTGTTGACGTTCTGTCCGCCCGCGCCGCCCGAATGATAGATGTCGATGCGGATGTCCTTGTCGTCGATCACGATCTCGCCGTCGTCCTCGACCTGCGGCATGACTTCCAAAGAGGCAAACGAGGTGTGGCGTCGCTTGTTGGCGTCGAACGGGGAGATGCGCACCAGGCGGTGCACACCCATTTCGGCTTTGAGAAAGCCATAGGCGTTGACGCCTTCCACGCGGAAATCCACGCGCTTGATGCCCGCCTCGTCCCCCGCTTCGCGGTCAAGTTCAAACACCTTGAAATTCATGGACTCGCAATAGCGGCAGTACATGCGGTAGAGCATGCCCGTCCAATCGCAGGCTTCCGTGCCGCCCGCGCCCGCGTGCAGGGACAAGAGGGCGTTGGCGGTGTCGTATTTGCCGCGCAGAAGGGCGCGGATGCGCGTTTCCTCGATGTCCTTTTCCGCCGTCTGCAACATTTCGTCCAACTCGGGGATGAGTTCCTCTTCGCCCGTCTCCTCGATGAGCGAAACGATCTCCGAAGCGTCGGCGATCGCCTTGCGGCTGCCGTCCACGACGGCGATCTTGTTTTCGATGACCGAAAGTTCACGCCCCAACTTTGCGGAAAGTTCAAGGTCGTTCCAGACCGTTTCCTTCTGCTGTTCTTCCAATATCTCCGCACGGCGGCGCTTCTGCTCTTCGATATCCAAGGCGTAAGCCGCCTCGTCGAGCGTGTCCGTCAGCGCCTTGATGCGCAATCTGTAATCGTCTGCTTTGAACATAAATTTTCTTCCATTCCCTCACTGCTCAAAATTTTTTTCAAAAACGGAGCGACACCCCGCGTTCGGTCTTGCGCCCGCCTTAGCCTGCGGCAAACGCCCGCAAAAGACGGCGCGCCGACAAAAAACCGCCTCGATGACAGGGGCAAAAATCTCCGAAAAAGAAAGATTTTTTCCGGAGATCTTTTTATTTTGGTTCCGCCCGTCAGTCGTTCCTGCCGCAGCACTTTTTATATTTCTCGCCGCTGCCGCACGGACAGGGGTCGTTGGGACCCACTTTCGTCTTTGCCTTGACGGGCTGCGCGGGACCGCCCAGGTTGGTCTGCAATTTGCTCACGTCCACCATGGGCTGCACGGCTTCGCGCGCGGCGCTGTTTTGCAGCGGCGCCATCGTCGGGGCGGAAGGCTGTCTTGCGGAGAATGCGGGCATGGGTGCCGTCTTTTCCGCCGTCGGCACGTTTTCGCCGACGGGCTTGGGCGCCTGCGCCTCTTCCGCCGCGGGGGCGGGGCGGGCGGGTGCGGAAGGCATCATCTCTCCCGCTTCGGGCACCTGCGGTTTTTGGAACACCCACTCGGTTTTCAGCAGGCGGACGACGGTGATGCGCTGGATGCGGTGCACCATTTCTTCAAACATCTGGTGCCCTTCGATCTTATAGGCGATGACGGGATCGCTCTGCCCGTAGGCGCGCAGGACGATGCCCTTGCGCAGTTGGTCCATGGCGTCGATGTGGTCGATCCAACTTGTGTTGACCGCCGAAAGCAGGACGCCGCGTTCCCAATCGGCAAAGCATTTGAAGGGAAGGCGATAGGTCCCTTCCGCCGCCGCGGCGTCGTAGGCTTCGCTCTTCTTTTCGTATTCTTTTTTGGTCTTTTCGGTGATCTTCCGAACCGCCGTTTCATAGTCCCATTTCGCCAATTTTTCCTGCGTTATATAATTGCTTCCGGCAGGAATCAGACGGCGCTCGATGGCGCGGTTGAGCGCATCGACATCCCAGCGTTCGGGCATTTCGTTGACGTTGACCGCCTCGCGGATGGTCTCCACGACGTATTCTTCGATATATTTGAGCACCTGACCGTGCGCGTCCTCGCCCTTCAAAAGGCTGATGCGCTCGGCATAGATGATCTTGCGCTGTTCGTTCATGACCTCGTCATACTGCAAGACGCTCTTGCGGATGCCGAAGTTCTTGCCCTCGATGACCTTCTGCGCGTTGGCGATGCCGTTGCTGACCATTCTGGATTGCAGGCAGGTGTCCTCGTCGACGCGGAAGATCTCATAGATACGCTTCATGGCGTCGCCGCCGAAGCGCTTGACGAGATCGTCTTCCAGCGACAGGAAGAATACGGACGTACCCACGTCGCCCTGGCGCCCCGCACGGCCGCGGAGTTGGTTGTCGATGCGGCGGCTCTCGTGCCGCTCGGTGCCGATGATGCAAAGACCGCCCGCGGCAATGACCGCTTCCTTTTCCTTGTCGGTCTGCGCCTTGTACTCGTCATAGAGTTCGTTATAGCGATTGCGCACTTCCTCGATCTCGGGCGGGAGTTTGGCGGCAAAACTTGTCGCCTGTTCGATGACTTCACGCTCGACGTTTTCTTCGCGCAGGCGTTTTTTCGCCATGTACTCGGGGTTGCCGCCGAGCAGGATGTCCGTGCCGCGCCCCGCCATGTTGGTGGAGATGGTAACGGCGCCGAGCCGCCCCGCCTGTGCGACGATCTCCGCTTCGCGCTCGTGGTTCTTGGCGTTCAGGATGTTGTGCGGTACGCCGTTCTTGCGCAGGAGGCGGGAAATTTCCTCCGACTTGTCGACGGAAGTCGTGCCGACCAGGACGGGCTGCCCTTTCTCGTGCCGCGCCATGATCTCCTTGATGATCGCCTTCTTCTTGGCTTCCTGCGTGGAATATACCATATCCGGCTGATCGACGCGCTGCACCTTCTTGTTGGTGGGAATCTCGATGACGTCCAGAGAATAGATGGTGCGGAACTCGGCTTCTTCCGTCTTTGCCGTACCCGTCATGCCCGACAGCTTGGCGTACAGGCG
>CALVZM010000059.1 GCA_944372515.1 uncultured Clostridia bacterium | reverse complement strand
ATTCCCACCTGTACGCCCCTGCCGATTTGCGCGCGGCAAAGTTGCAGCGGGAAGCGTTTTCTCCCGCCGCCGCGGCGGCGCGGGATATGTTCGGGGACGTCGTCTGTCATCTTTCGGCGACGGGCGGGACCCTTTTGGGTGAAGATTTTCATTTTAGCGGCGTGCGCATCGGCATCGGACTGTACGGATATCTGCCCGACGGATTCGGCACTCACGCATCCGCGCTTGGGCTTTGTCCCGCCATGCGGGTATACACCCACGCCGTGCAGAGCCACCGCTTTACGGGCGGCGGGATCGGGTACGGCAGCGCCGAAGGGGACTATAAAGACCTGACCGTCTGCCGCTTGGGCTATGCCGACGGATTTCTGCGCTCGGGGGGCGGCGGCAGGCTGCATGCCGTGGGCAATCTCTGCATGGACGGCTGCATCGTGGCGGGGCGTGCCCGCTGCGGCGGGAAAAGAGCGGTGTTTTTTTCGGCGGACGACGTTGCCGCGGACTGCGGGACCATTTCCTATGAAGTGCTCTGCGCGGCGGGCAGGCGGGCGGTGAGGATCTATGAAGAGTGTTGACGACAGACAGGAAAATTTGTGGCAAGCCAAGCGGGCGCTGCGCGGACGGATGAAAGATCTGCGCGCGCGGGCGCGCGGCGGGGACGGCGCCATTGCCGCCAATTTCTTTTCCTTGCCGGAAACGGCGGGAAAGGAGCGATTTTTCGTCTATATGTCTTTCGGCACGGAGGCAGATACCATGCCCGTGATCGAAGGGCTGTTTGCACGGGGGAAAAGCGTGTTGCTCCCCCGCGTCGAAGGGCGGGACATGCGCGCCGTTCCCTATGAAAAAGGCGCGCCTTTGCGGGCGGGAGCGTATGGCATTCAAGAGCCGCTCGGTCCTCCCGCTGCGGCGGCGCCGCAGGTCGTCGTGCTGCCCCTTCTGGCGGCAGACGAACGGGGCGGAAGGTTGGGATACGGCGGCGGCTACTATGACCGTTATCTTGCGGGCATGTCCGAGAAAACACCCTTGAAGGTGGGGTATTGTTACGACTTTCAGGTGGTGGAGGACGCCTGCGCAGGCTTGCTCGACGTGCCGCTCGACGTCATCGTAACGGACAAGCGCGTCATCCGCGTGCGCCGCTGAGGCGCGCGATTTGCGCGGGGACGCGGAAAGAGGATAAAAAATCAAGGAGAAGTGAGAAACATGCGCATCATCGGCGGAGAATTCCGAAGCCGCGTTCTGGCGTCGTTCAAGGGAGAGGAAATACGGCCCACTGCCGATCGGGTGAAGGAATCGCTCTTCAACATCCTTTCGCCCCGCCTTCGCGGCGCGCGGGTGCTCGACCTCTTCTGCGGCAGCGGTGCGCTGGGGCTGGAAAGTCTTTCGCGCGGGGCGCGCGAGGCGGTTTTCAACGATCTGTCCAAAGACAGCCTGCTCGTTTTGCGCAAAAACATCGTCGCGCTCGGCGTGCAGTCGCGTTCGGCGGTGTCTCATTACGATTACCTGCAATGCCTCGCTTTTTTGCGCGGCACCTTTGACGTTATCTTTCTCGACCCGCCCTATCGCACGGACTATGCCGTGCGCGCCATGGACGTCATCGCGGCGCGGCGGCTGCTCGACGGGGCGGGGATCATCGTATCGGAGCGGGACAGACCCTTTGAAGATACGCCGCCAAGCGGGCTGCAACTTGTCGACGAGCGCAAGTACGGGAAGACCTATCTTTCCTTCTTTGCCTGGTGCGGCGAGGGGGAAGAGAAGGGGTCGCCGCGGGAGGGAAAAGGAGAACGGAAATGAAAAAATGTATTTTTGCCGGCACGTTCGATCCGCCCACGCTGGGGCACCGCGATACCGTCCGCCAGGCGGCGGCGGTATTCGATGAAACGGTGGTGGCGCTGCTGGTCAATCCTTCAAAACAGCCTTTTTTCACGCTCGAAGAGCGGCTGGACATGCTGCGCCTTCTGTGTCAAGACATACCGGGCGTGCGTTTTGTCTGCTGGCAGGGCGCCGTCGTCGATCTTCTGCGGCGGGAAGACACCGTCTTTTATGTCCGCGGCATCCGCAACACCGTCGACCTGGAATATGAAAACGCCAATTTTTATGCCAACCGAAAACTTTACAAAGATATCATCACCCTCTATTTCCCTGCCGCGCAGGAACATATACATATCAGTTCCACGCTGGCGAAGAGTTGCATCCACTTTGCAAAACCGGTGGAAGAATGCGTGGGAAAGGCGGTGGCGGAATACATCGGGCGCGTCATGCGCCGAAGAGGAGACCTGAAAAATGTTTGAGAAACAAGTGAAGATCCCTTCACCCGAAGAGATGAAGGAGAAGAACGGACTGTCCCCCGCGCTGACCGCGCTGAAACGGGAGCGGGACGAGTTGGTGAAGGACGTGCTGTCCGGCAGGCAGAATAAATTTCTGCTCATCGTCGGACCGTGTTCGGCGCACGAGAGCGCGCCCGTGCTCGAATACATCCGCCGCCTCTCCAAGGTCAACGAGCGGGTCAAGGACAAAGTGGTCATTGTGCCGCGCATCTATACGAACAAGCCGCGCACGCGCGGCGTGGGGTACAAGGGCATGTTTTCCCAGCCCGACCCCAACAGCAAAGAGGACATCGCACGGGGGATCGAAACCATCCGCCGCCTGCACATCGACGCCATGGAACTCTCCGGGCTGTCTGCCGCCGACGAGATGCTCTATCCCGAAAACTATCCCTATGTCGAGGATCTGCTCTCCTATGTCGCCATCGGCGCTCGTTCCTGCGAAAACCAGATGCACCGTCTGGTGTCGAGCGGCATGGATGTTGCGGTGGGAATGAAAAATCCCATGAGCGGCAGCGTTCCCGTGCTCATGAACTCCATCTTTGCCGCACAGAGCAAACAGGTGTTCAAGTACAATCACTACCAGGTCCAAACGCAGGGCAATCCCTACACGCACGCCGTTTTAAGGGGCATGGTCGATTCTTACGGGAACGACATTCCCAATTTTCATTATGAAACGGTCATGGACGTGGCGCGGCATTACGAGCAGAGCAGCGATATTTTGCAAAACCCCGCCATCGTCATCGACACCAACCATTCCAATTCGGGCAAGCAGTTCCGCCAGCAGATCCGCATCGTCGAGGAAGTGTTGCAGAACCGCAAATACGACCCGACGTTCAAGAAGATCGTCAAGGGGTTTATGATCGAAAGTTTTTTGGTCGAGGGCAATCAGCCGCGCGACGAGGTGTTCGGTCAGTCCATCACCGATCCCTGCCTCGGCTGGGAGGATACCGAACGGCTCATTTACCATATTGCCGAACAGGTATGACGCCGCATGCGGCGGCGGACAGATGTGTTGCGGCGCATACGGAAAAAACAGCCGTTTCTGCCGATAAAAAAAATCGTTCAGGAGGAAAAAAGGATATGAAAATCGGATGTCTCGGACCTGCGGGCAGTTATTCCGAACTTGCGGCGGCGCACCTTTCCCCGCGCTCCGAAATCGTGCTCTTCAAAAATTTCCCCGCGGTCGTCGCCGCGCTTCGGGAAGGGCGGGTGGACGAGATCGTCCTGCCCATTGAAAACAGCATTCAGGGCGGCGTGCTTCAAAACATGGATCTGCTCGCCGAAGAAAAGGATTTCTTCGCCGTCAAAGAATATGTGCTGCCCGTCGAACACCGCCTCGTCTATCCAGCGGGCACGGCGCTTGCCGATATCCAAAGGGTCTATTCGCACCCCCAGGCGCTGGGGCAATGCTCGGTCTTTCTGAGTGAAAAACTGCCGCAGGCGCAGGCGGTGCCCGCGGAGTCGACCGCCGAGGGGCTCTCCCGCGTGCGGGAACGGGGCGACGCCTGCATCGTCGGGGCGCATCTGTGCCGGGGATTGTCCGACCGCGGGTTGGAGATTTATGCGGAGGACATCGCCGACGAAAAGAAAAATTTCACCTGTTTTCAACTGATCAAGAAGGGAGAACAGTGGCTCGGCTCTCCCACGGAGCATGTCTATTTCGTGGCAAGATTGCTGCACCGTCCCGGCAGTTTATACCGTCTTTTGGGCGTCATCAACAGTTACGGGCTCAATATGACCAAGATCGAAAGCCGCCCCATCAAGGACGCGCCGGGGGAATATCGGTTCTTCATCGAGATCGAGGGGAACTATCTGTCGCCCGAAACGGAACGCGCGCTTGCCGACATGCGCAAGATCTGCCGGGATTTCAAACTGCTCGGTTGTTATTGACCTTTCCCGCCGCCCGTCCCTCTGCGGACGGGCGGTTGTGTGCTTCGGCTGTGTGCCCTTCCGTGCGGGCATGGTGTTCGGTTTTTTACAGGAATAAACAGGCTGCTCCGAAAGCCAGCGCGGCGGCAAGACAGGATTGCAGGAGTTTGACGGGAAGGAAAAAACCGAGTTTTACGCCCGCCTGCCGGAAATATACCGTCTGTTGAAAGAGCACGCACGCGCCGCCGAAGGTGATCAGAAAGGCGCACCCCGCCACGGCGAGGGGCGTCGCGCTTGCCGCAAGGGCGCGGCAGCCGCCCGTCATTTCCACCAATCCGCGTGCAAATCCCGCCGCCTGCGTTTCGGGCACGCCCGCCGCCGAAAGCAGAGCGGAAAGCGGGGAAAGAACGTGCCAATCGCTCAGCATCGTCGCCAATGTATAGAACACGGCGATGAACCCGCCGACGCACAGGACGGAGACGATCGAAGAATGGATGCATTCGTACAGCACGTTTTCATCGCGCATCGTCGGCGCGGGCGGCGCTCCCGCCGCGGGAGTTTTTCCGTAAGCGCGCAGCAGGATGCCGCCGAGCAGGATCGCGGCGAAGTGGGATGCAAGCAGGATCCAGCCGACTTTCGCGTCGGAGAACATACCCATGCCCACGCTGCCGAGGATAAACAGCGGACCAGACGAGGAGCAGAGCACGCTCATTTTGTTTGCTTCCGACGGGGATACCATGCCCGTTTTTGCAAGGTCTGCAAGGGTCTTGGCACCGACGGGATAGCCCGAGAGGAAACTCATTGCAAGACAATATCCCCCGATCCCTGGCAGACGGAAGAGCGCGCCGGTCAGCGGGGCGCAGTTTTTCGACAGGCGGCGCACATATCCGAGCCGTGTGAACAGCCCCGTCAGGAAGAGAAAGGGCAGCGTGGAGGGCAGCACGCAGGTCGCCCAGAGCAGGATGCCTTCCAGACAGGCGCCCATATACCGCGCGGGGAAGCAGGAAAAGACGAGCAGCGGAAACAGGAGAAAGACAAAGAGCGCCGCGCGGGAAATCGTATGCGGGATATGTGCGCGTGCCGTGCGATTTTTTACGTTATCGGTCTTCATACATTATTTTTATTGCCTTTCGGCTGCGTTTATGCCCGTCCGTCGGCGGGCGGGACGTGTGCGGAAGGAGAGAAAAGAAGAGAAATACGCCGCGGGAGGAGAAAGGATCATGGATCTGTTTGATTTTACCGATCACAAGGAAAAGGCAAAGCCGCTTGCCGAGCGCATGCGCGCCAACACGCTCGATGAATTCATCGGGCAAAAGCACATCGTGGGCGAAAATTCCCTGCTCCGCCGCGCCATCAGGCTCGACCGTCTGGGCAGTTGCATTTTCTGGGGTCCCCCGGGATGCGGCAAGACCACGCTCGCCAACGTCGTCGCGCTCTCCACGGGCGGGGAAGTCGTGCGCCTGAACGCCGTCAGCAGCGGTGTGGCGGACGTCAAGAAGGCGGTGGACACGGCGCGGGAAAACCTGCGGCTGTACGGCAAAAAGACCTATCTGCTTCTGGACGAATGCCATCGTTTCAACAAGACGCAGAGCGATTCTCTCCTGCCCGCCATCGAACAGGGCACCATCCTGTTCATCGGCTCGACGACGGAAAATCCCTATGCTTCCATGACCCCCGCCATCGTCTCCCGCTGCCGCGTGTTTGAATTCAAGCGGCTGACGGAAGAGGAGATCGAAGGGGCGCTGCGGGCGGCGCTCAAAAACAGGCACAAGGGGCTTGGGAAGTATGCCGTCGACGCCGCGCCCGAAGCGATACGGCACATTGCCCGCATGGCGGGCGGGGATCTCAGGACGGCGTATAACGCATTGGAACTTGCCGTCCTCACCACGCCGCCGCATGCGGACGGCTCGATCTCGCTCACCCTTGCCGATGCCGAACAGTCCATCCAGCGCAAGGCGCTCAGTTATAACGAGGACGCCTACTACGACTTTCTTTCGGCTTTCTGCAAAAGCCTGCGCGGCAGCGATCCCGATGCGGCGCTCTACTATGCCATGCGGCTCATCGAAGGGGGGTGCGACCCCATGCTCCTGGCGCGGCGGCTGGTCGTGCATTCCGCGGAAGACGTGGGCATGGCTGCCCCCGATGCCCTCAATGTCGCCGTTTCGGCAATGGTGGCGTTTGAACATCTGGGGGCGCCCGAAGGGCTGCTTCCGCTCTCCGAAGCCATCATCTATGTCTGCGAAGCGCCCAAGAGCGGCGCGGTCAAAAACGCCATGTTCGCCGCCAAAGAGGACGCCTCCCGCGTGCGGGACGACAACGTGCCGCCCTATCTCAAAGACAACACGTTCGGCAGTGCGGCGGACAAGGCGCGGAGCGCCGATTATAAATATCCGCACGATTACGGCGGCTATGTGCGGCAGCAATATCTGCCCGATTCGCTCAAAGACAGGGTCTATTACCGTCCCACGGAAAACGGCTTTGAGCGGCGCGTGCGGGAAATGCGCAGAGACAAGGGCGTTCCGGACAAGGATTGACCTTGCGGCAAAACCGTTTACAAACGTCGGGAAATATGTTATAATAAAGACAAAGAGGCACCGTGCTTCCGCTTCGCAAGAGGGGACGCGGGGCAAACGAACGAGGTGAAATTTATGAAATGTATCTATTGCGGTTCGCCCGACAGCAAAGTCATCGATTCCCGTTCCGCCGACGACGACACCACCATCCGCCGCCGCCGCGAATGCATCAAC
>CALVZM010000058.1 GCA_944372515.1 uncultured Clostridia bacterium | reverse complement strand
ACATTCCGCAGACGCCCGGGCGCATCATGATCAACGCATGGCCGGGCAGGGAAGAGGACGTCAAGGATTGGTCGGGCGTGTTTGACGGCGTGTTTCCCGTAACGCCCGCCGAATATAAATGGATCGGCTACAAAGCGCTGTAACGGTTTTGACGATGCGCTTTACAATGTTGCATGACGAACGCCTTTGACGTCGATCATTCCAAATGAAATTACGGCGGCGATTTGTGTCGGCTGTCCGGACGGGTCGCCGCCGTGATTATTTTTGATCAAGGAGAGATGATAATGAAAAGAACAAAAAGTGTTTCCGAAGGAAAACCGAAAAAACTCGGGATCATATTGCTTTCGTCCGGCATTGCGTTGCTGCTTGCCGTTGCGGTGGCTTTCAATATCCTGGCGCTTGTGGTGTTCGATAACATCCTGACGCAGGCGCTCGGCAGCGGCGAGCCCGGCACGGTCGGGGAAACGCACGGCGCCGATACGGAATATTACAAGAGCGCTTTCAAAAACGCCGAAGAACTGAGTGATTATGAAATGGCTCTCTGCGCGGAGATGGCGCAGGAAGGGGCGACCGTTCTGAAAAACGATGGTTTGCTCCCGCTGGCAGAGGGCACGCAGTTGGATTTATACGGGCATGGGTCGGTGGATCTCGTGAGCGGCGGCTCCGGTTCGGGTTCGGGCAGTTTCGAGTTGACGCTCGATCTGCGCACGGGACTGACGGACGCCGGATTCAAAGTCAACGATGCGTTGTGGAATTTCTATCAGTCGGGCGCGGGCAGTGCCTATAAACGCGGCACGGGCGTCATCAATTATGGCCGCGGCTTCGATTGGAATATCAACGAATGCCCCGTCAGCGTGCTGAAAGAGGACAAGAGCGTCATGGACAGCATCGACAGGAAAAACATCGCCGTCTTCGTTATTTCGCGGACGGGCGGCGAAGGCGGCGACGAGCCGCGCGATATGAAGGAATTCGGCGGCGAGCGCGGGCAGCATTATCTCGAATTGGATCAGAACGAGAAGGATACGCTGCGTTTCCTCGGCGAAAATTATGACAACGTGATCGTGCTCGTCAACAGCAACAATGCTTTTGAACTCGGCTTTGTCAACGAGACATCGGCTTATCCGAACATCAAAGCGGTCATCAATTTCCCGGGCGCCGGCAGGTCCGGCTCGCGCGGGCTGGGCTATATGCTCAAAGGCAAGGATGCCGACGGCAACGAGATTTCCGCTTCGGGACACCTCGTGGATACCTTTGTCTATGACAACTTCTCTTCGCCCGCCATGCAGAATTTCGGCGACGCGGCGTTCACCGATGCGGAAGGCAGGGTGATCATGTATTGGGGCAAAGACGTCATGTACAGCAACGGGCAGTACGGCAGCGGCGCGGATAACATCAACGAAGACGCGGGCAGGTGCCCCTTCTATTTCGTAACTTATAACGAGGGGATCTACGTCGGGTATAAATATTATGAAACGAGATATGAAGACTATGTGCTCGACCCGACGAGCGCGGGGGATTACGATTATGCCTCCACCGTAACCTATCCCTTCGGATACGGACAGTCTTACACCGATTTCGTTTGGAGCAACTTTGCAGCCTCTCCCAAGGACGCGGACGGCAACATCACCATCACGTTGGATGTTAAAAACGACGGCGATCGGGCGGGCAAAGACGTGGTGCAACTCTATTACCAGTCGCCGTATACGGATTACGACCGGAGAAATCACATTGAAAAATCGGCGGTCAATCTCATCGGATTCAAAAAGACGGAAAACATCGAGCCGGGCGAAACCAAACCGGTGGAGATCACCGTCAACGTCAACGATTTCGCCTCCTATGACGACGCCGCGGGCGGCTATCTGCTCGAAGCGGACCAAATGCCTTACTACATCACGGCGGCGCCCGATGCGCACACTGCCGTCAACAACATCCTGAAAAAGAAACTTGCTGGCAACGGCGAAGCGCTCGGCAGGATCGTCGAAACTTCCGCCCTGACGGGGGATGCCGACGCGCGCGAAAGTTCCGTGGATTTCGTTGCGGAGCACACGCAGTCCGAGGAAGAGCGGGATGAAAGCGTGCAGAATCTCTTTGACGATGCCAACCTCATCGACCGTTCCGAATATCTGACCAGACAAAATTGGCAGATGATGGATGACGACGGGTTGCGCTATGCCACGCTGGAAGACCAGGCGGTCGTGAATTGCCCCGGCGTCGGCAAAAATCCCTGGGGCAACACCCACGTCGCGACTTGCGCCGAGTTGAACGGCAAGCAGTTCCGTGCGGTCATTCCCGACGGATTGCTCGAAAAACTCACTTCTTCGGATTCTCTGATTCCGGAGGAAAAGAAGGAGAGCAACGCGGATATGCCCGTTCTCGGGCGGGACCATGACATCGATCTCATCGATCTGAGAGGATTGCCCTATGAATCCGAACTTTGGGACCAACTCCTCGAACAGGTTACCATCGACGAACTGTCGCTGATGGTCGCGCAGTGCGGCTATGTATCGCCGCAGATGAAATCCATCAATAAGCCCAAGGCGGTGGACCTGGACGGTCCCGCGGGGCTGAACAAGGTCGTCGGACACGGCTCGGTGGAGATCGGAAAGGACCTCTATTCCATGACCTGGGCGACCGAATATATGCTCGCAAGCACCTGGAATGATGACTTTGCGCTGAAAATGGGCGAATGCGTGGGCGAAGACGGGCTCTATGCGGGCGTGCACGGCTGGTACGGTCCCGCCGTGAACATCCACAGAACGCCTTTCAGCGGCAGGAACTTCGAGTATTACAGCGAAGATCCATATATCAGCGGCATCATGGGCAAAATGGCTGTGCGCGGCGCCGCCACGAAGGGTATGTATGCCTTCATCAAGCATTTTGCCGTCAACGATCAGGAGACCCACCGCGACCAGAACGGGCTCATCACCTTCCTCAACGAGCAGACTTTGCGGGAGATCTATCTCAAACCGTTTGAACTTTCCATCAAGGACAACGACATTCAGATATTCTACAACGAAGCGATAAAAGCCGAGAACGGCGACATCACCGGGTATGAGAAGAAGGAGGCGACCATTCCCGCGGCGACGGCGATCATGTCTTCCTTTAACCGCATCGGCGCGACCTGGGCGGGCGGCAATTATAAACTCATCACGCAGGTGCTGCGGGAAGAATTCGGCTTCAAGGGGTTTGTGCTGACCGATTACGATACGGGCAACTACATGCAGAACAACACCAAGCAGATGCTGGAAGCGGGCGGCGATGCCAAACTCAACACCATCGGGCAGTGGAACGGGCTCAGATCGGGGAGCGATCGGAATGAAAACATCCGCTATGCGCTCAACGCGGCAAAGAACGTGCTCTACACCGTTGTTCATTCTTCCGCCATGAACGGATTCGTGCACGGCGTTGAATATGTCGAAGGATTTGCAAATTATAAATTCATCGTCATCGGGTTCGACGTGCTCGCCATCGGCGGTATGCTCGTCATGGCGTTCTTCCTCGTCAAAAAGACGATGGCGCTCGTAAAGTATAACCGGGCGCAAAAAAAGTAAAAGGCTTGACGGCGCCCGCCTGAAAGGGCGGATTGTCCGAATGAAAAAAGACACGATAAAAAATGTTGAAGTGAGGCAACTCGCTTCAACATTTTTTTGTGGTACCGGTTAAATCCATGTGTTTGTCCCGTTTTCGGTACAATGAGTTATGGTATAATGTTATTGACGGGCAGGAGCAGAGAATAAAAATCAAAATTTGCAGACATGAAAGCATCAAAAAACGCTGCCGCCCGATTCAATGGGTCTGCTACAAGGCGCTTTCAGCATTTGCAACGTGCTTATAAGGAGAGAAGGATCGTATGAATTTAATTCGGCTGATAGAGAAAAATCGTGTGGTCGCGGTCGATTTGGAGACGACCGGATTCAATTGCAGGGAAGATGATATCATTGAGATAGGTGCGGTAAAAATCGAGGGATGGAAAGTGATGCGGACGGGAGACGGCGGTAGCGTAATCGAAGGATCTGAGTTGGGCGAAAGTTTTTCCACCTTTGTAAGCGGTCCTTTGAAGTTGCCGCAGAGCATTGTAAATCTGACGGGCATTCGCGGCAAAGATTTGGAGGGCGCTCCGACCACGGAGGCTGCGCTTAAAAAATTAAAAGAATTTATAGGCAATGACATCATTGTCGGGCATAATATCGAGTTCGATTACAGTTTTCTGAGTGAACACGGCAGGCGCTATGGCATTACTTTCGGCAATCGCAGACTTGATACGGCGGCAATCGCCCGGACGATCTATCGGGACAAGATTAAAAATTACAGTCTGCCCTCGCTTGCGGCAATGTCGGGCATAGCGTATACGCCTCACAGAGCGCTGAACGACGCTTATGCGACGGCAAAACTTTTTACCGCACTTGCCTTGAAAGACGACGAGGCTCATTGCAATTATTAACTTTTTATGGTAAAATTGACTTGTACCGTTTTCGGTGCAAGTAAGATGATGCAATGCAGGTGCGTTATGGAAAACTATGAACCGAAAAAATTGCTGATACTCCGCATACTCGACATTTTAACCGAATACTCGGATTGCGAACATAAACTCAGACAGAACGATATAATATCCCTCCTGCGGAGAAAATACGGAATTGAATGCGAGCGCAAGGCTGTGGCGCGCAATATCGAATTTTTAGAGCAGGCGGGTTATGACATAGTTTCCGACGGGGCGGGGGTATATCTTGCCGGCAGAAAGTTCGAGGCGGGTGAGTTGCGGTTTTTAATCGACGCCGTTCTTGCCAATCGCAATATCTGCAAATTGCATACCAAGGAACTGATAAAAAAACTGACTGAAGAGGGCGGGAAGTATTTTAAGAACTATGCCAGACATGTCGTAAATCTGGACGATTGGCAGAAGGATGAAAACCGCGACTTCTTCTACAACGTCGAACTGTTGTGCGAGGCGATCGACAAGGGCGTTAAAGTACGTTTTTTCTATAACGGCTATGGCGAGGACAAAAAACTGCACAGACGCAGGGACAAAGCGGCGCTTGTCAATGCCTATCAGTTGCTGTTGAAAAACGGGCACTATTACCTTGCGTGCAATTATGACGGGTACGACAATATGCTCTATTGCCGCGTGGACAAGATCACCGAACTCAGCCTTACGGATACAAAGAGGAAGCCTTTAACTTCATTAAACGGGCAAAAAGACGGACTGAACCTCGGGAAGTTGAATACACGCCTTCCGTATATGTTTGAGGACGCGCCCGCGCGGGTGGAATTTATAACAGCCAACGGTGCGGAAAATATGATTGATAATGTTTTGGATTGGTTCGGACGGGATGTGCGGATTAAAAAACTTGCGGACGGCAATTATAAATTCACGGTATTTGCAGGCATGCGTGCCATGCGTTTTTGGGTGTTGCAGTTCGGGAAGTATGTCAAAGTGCTGTCTCCTCAGCCGCTTGTTGACGGAATCAAAAATGATATTGCCGAAATGCAAAAACTATATGAGGAAGAGAATGGGCAAAAGTGAAAAGTCATATGTCGTGATTGAATTTGCAGCAGTTCGGGATTTGCACGATAAGCGCACCGGGGGCGATATCATTTTGGATGAGCCGCAGATAACGGAGTTAGCGGCGGTCAAAGTAACAGACGGTGAAATTCAGGGGCACCTCCATTCGTTTGTCGCTATGGAAGGATATGACGTCAAAGATATAGAGTTCGACGATTATCGCGCATCTGCATTTTATGCGGATGCGGCTCATCTGATAGGCGCACCTTCCTTTCGGCAGGTTGCCGAGCAGTTGCATGCGTATATGAAGAACAGTGTGATGGTCCTGCGCAGCGACGCTGCGTTTATAAGGAGTGTCTTTGACGTGTTTATAGCCAAGGCTGCAATCGTCGGAATTTCGTTTGACAATGATGTCATCAACATAAGCGACATTCTCACCGCGACGATATTAAAGGATGCTGTTCTATGCAGCGGTGAAAAATTTGAAAATCTGAGCGCATTGCAACTTTCAAGGTTTTTTAAGGACGGCAGGGGAAAGTGGACGGATATCTTTGGGGATTACGGCATAAGATTCGACCCCGACAACGAAGACCGTCTGCTGCGGGGCAGAGATGACCCGCTGGGCTGGGCGCTTGCTTTTGCAAAGTTGTTTGTTGCGCTTACCGCCGATGATGCAGACGGATAAGCGATTGCAGGGTACCTTTTCCGACGCTATTGACAGTGCTGAAATTTTATGATATAATAGATAAAAATTAACGGAGGCTGATATGAGTTTATTGGATGAATGGTATAGTGCAAGAAAAAATTATGCGCCGTTTGTCGAAGACGGGATTTTTGACGCTGACATATTCAAAGAGCAAAAGAATAAGGCTTTATTTGTCTTGAAAGAGGCAAATTGGACAGGAACTCCCGGACAGAGAGAAGATTTACGCTCAATTCTTTTGAACAGATCCGGAGGTTCATGGAAAAGTTGGAATAATATAGCGCGTTGGAGTAAAGCAATATTGGACGGCGGTTGTTATCCTGAAAAGATTTCCTGTGAAGAGCGACACGATACACTGCGAAGAATTGCCGCCGTCAACTTAAAAAAAGAGGCAGGCGATAAATCGGCAGACGGAAACGAGTTAATAAAATTTGCTGCCGATGACGCCGCGTTCTTAAAAAGACAAATCGATGAAATAGCGCCGGATATTATCATCTGTTGCGGATTCAGCCGCCCGAAAAGCAATGCCGAAATATTGTACGATCATGTATTTTCTTCATCGGAAAAAACGGAATGGAAAAGTTTTGATGTAACGCAAAAAGAAATCTGGTATTTTGAATATAAAGATATCCCCGTTGTTTCTTTTTATCATCCGAATTGCGTAGAAGGGAAAGGCGGAATATGCGGGCATGAATTGTTCGGATTGAGATTTCAACAGATGAAAGAAATAGCCGGTTATTTCAGGGATAAAGGTAAAATCAGGTAATGCCCGATAAAATCATTGTATGACAGAACAAACAAAAAGCAATCTTCCTGTATCTTCGGGAGGGTTGTTTTTTAACAATATACTTACTCAAACAACACCTTTGCGGCGACGTGGGCTTTGAGACTTGTATACATATTTGCGTCAAAGATATACCTTAAATATCTGTCGGCAAAGTCGTAGTAATATCCGCAGGCGACGGCGTGCGGGAGAAAGATATTCCGCACGCTTTTATACCAAGCATCATTCCGCCAAAGCCCCTTGCCGCCGTCCCGCCTTAACCGATCCGCTTCGGCGTAGGAAAAACCGCCCATGCGTCTCAACAGTTCTATCACCTGTTCCTGCCAGACTATCATGCCGCGGCTTTCCGTCAGCACCGCTCGCACAAACTGATATTGTTTTGAAGGGGGATATTTTTTTGCCGTTTCGGCAAGGCGATTTTCTACAAGCCCTGCGTGTTGCGCTCTTGTAAATATTACTTCGTCAAGGGTTATGCTTTCAGGCTCCGGCAGGGGCGAAAATTTTTCCCTGCATGCCTTAAACGGCGGCAAAAGTTGCGCATTGAAAGTGATCGGGTTGATAAGCCGCTCGAAGGGCGCGCCGATGAGTGTGGGGTTTATCGTCGTTGCGCCCGCGCAGAACAGTAAAAAACTGCAATTGAACGAGCCGGGCATATAAAATTCGCCGTGGTTTTTCTCTTCGTCCGCCTTGGCGATTATGTCGATAAAATAGTTTTCTGTGTGCGTGTTCTCCATTATATGCAGTTCGTCTGAAAGACGGATTTTTTCCGCTTTGGAAAGACCGTAAAACCTTTTTTTTGCCATTCTGCCGCACGCAATGTCTTTAAGAAAGAATATCTTGTCGTTCATAACCTTCTCCTTATAAGGTTATTATATCTTAAACCGTGTCCCTAATTTGGTGCATGCCGCTTGGCGTAACGGAATAAGATGAAGGCGATTGGTGCGATAAACATTGTGTGATCATGTGCAGATGTCTGAATTTAATTTTATAAAAGAGACGAGAGTTTTTATAAATTATCCCCGTCTTTTCCGGTGAAGCAAAAGACGGAACACATTTAAGTGGCTTTCTCGTTCAATATTTCTTCGGCGATGACGCGGCGGGAGAGCCGCCTGTCCATCGCCTGTTTTTCGAGGAAACGGTGCGCCTGTTCTTCGTTCATGCCGCGCTCCATTAAAATGAGTTTGGCGCGGTGCACAAGTTTTTCGCATTCCAATTGTGCCCGCAGACGGTCGATTTCTCCGCAGACGGCAAACAGCCGTTCGCCCGCTCTGGCTTCCGCCAGCAGGACGCCCGCGAGCACGGGAAAGGGTACGTCGGCGGGCAGCACCGTCGCTCCGCTGCCGCGGAGCCGTTCCTCTGCGAGCGGCACGCTCTCTCTTTTGACGATGACCACCGTGCCGCCGCGTGCGGCGCGGGCAAGCACCTCGCTTTCCCAACCTTTTTTTGTAAGCCGCGGGACAAAGAGCGAGACGTCCTCGCCGTTTTCGACGAGCATAAAATGGTTTTTTTCGAGTTTTTCCCGCAGTTTCGGGTGCGCCGCTTCAAAATCGCAGCGTAAAAGGATGCGGAGCATGGCGATCTCCTGTCGTTTGTCGCTCAGTTGGGCGTGTACATCTGCCGATAGGGGTTTTCGGCATTCGGCGTCAGGCGGTAATAAACTGCCTGCAAATACGGTGCGGCATTTCTTCCGAAACGGGCACACCATTCTCGGATGAGAGCGGCGGATTCTTCGCTGCCGGGACCTTCGATTCGTTCCGCTCTGACCTGTGCGGGCAGGGCGACGTTTAAGGTTTCGCAGCGGAGCAAAATTTCCCCGCCGTGCATGCCCGTGCCGCAGAAATTGCCGATGACGGGCTTGCCGTCCGTGTGGAGCCCCAGGACGACGATGGTGCCGCCCGCCTGATATTCGCCCAAAAAACTGCCCGCCCTGCCGCCGATGACGATGGCGGGGTGCTGGCTTAAAAAGGCTTTCATGTGGATGCCGCAGCGATAGCCGACGTCGCCTTCAATGAAGATCTTTCCGCCGCGCATGGCATAGCCCGTGGCGTCGCCTGCACTGCCGTGCACTTCGATGACGCCGCCGTTCATCGTGTCGCCCGTCGCTTCCTGCACGTTGCCGTCCACGCAGATCTCCGCCCCGTTGAGATATGCCCCGAGGGCGTTGCCGGGCGTGCCGTAAACAAAGATCTTCCGATCGGCGAGCCCCGCGCCGAGATAACGCTGTCCGCCGCAGCCGGAAATTTCAATGTCTGTTTCTTCACTGTCCCGCACCGCCGCATTGAGCGCGGCATAGTGCATCCCGTTTGCACGGATCTTCATTTCAAACCTCCCTTTTGGCGGCGTCTTGAACGCCGTTTTTTCATGGACGCAGAATTGTCTCATGTCCTTTTTCTCTCCCGCTCAGAGCGATTCGCCCGCATAGCGCACGCCGAGCAGCCGCAGTTCGGTGTCGGTGAGCCCGATGCCGCGCAGCATCAACCGGTTGCCGCGGAGGGCTTCCAATGCGTTGATGCCCATGCCGCCCATCATCTCTTCGATCTCGTGCTTCCAGGCGGTGATGAGGTTGACAAGTTGTTTGCAGCCGCAGGCGGGGTCGAGCCGCTTGACGAGATCGGGGCGCTGGGTGGCAATGCCCCAATTGCATTTGCCCGTATGGCAGGAGCGGCAGAGGTGGCATCCGAGCGCGAGCAGCGCCGCCGTGCCGATATAGCAGGCGTCCGCCCCCAGCGCGATCGCTTTGACGACGTCCGCGCTCGAACGCACCGAACCGCCGACGATGAGCGATACATTGTCGCGGATGCCTTCTTCGCGCAGGCGCGCATCGATCTGGGCAAGCGCCATTTCGATGGGGATGCCCACGTTGTCGCGGATGCGGGTGGGCGCGGCGCCCGTCCCGCCGCGGAAGCCGTCAATGGCAATGATATCCGCGCCGCTTCTCGCGATGCCGCTGGCGATCGCCGCCGCGTTGTGCACCGCCGCGATTTTGACGATGATCGGCTTTTTATATTCCGTCGCTTCTTTGAGCGAATCGACGAGTTGTTTCAAGTCTTCGATGGAATAGATGTCGTGATGCGGCGCGGGGGAGATGGCGTCGACGCCCTGCGGGATCATGCGCGTTCTGGAAACGTCTTCGGAGATCTTACTGCCCGGCAGGTGTCCGCCGATGCCCGGCTTTGCACCCTGTCCCATCTTGATCTCGATGGCGGCAGCCGTTTCCAGGTATTCCTTATGCACGCCGAACCTGCCCGAAGCCACCTGCACGATGGTGTTTTTGCCGTATTTGTAAAAATCTCTGTGCAGCCCGCCCTCGCCCGTGTTGTAATAGGTGCCGAGTTCCGCCGCCGCCCGCGCGAGGCTTTCGTGCGCGTTGTAAGAAATGGAGCCGTAACTCATCGCCGAAAACAGAACGGGGACGGAAAGTTTGAGTTGCGGCGGCAGGGTGTCCTTCAAACGCCCGTGTTCGTCCCGTTCCGCCTTCACGGTGCGCCTGCCCAGACAGAGTTGCGTTTCCATCGGTTCGCGCAAGGGGTCGATGGGCGGGTTGGTAACTTGCGAAGCGTTGATGAGCAGTCTGTCCCAGAATACGGGATAGGGCTTGGGATTGCCCATCGAGGAGAGGAGCACGCCGCCGGTATTTGCCTGGCGGTAGATCTCGTGCATGGTCTGGGCTTCCCAATTGGCGTTTTCGCGGTAAGCATCGTCCGTCTTTACGATTTTCAGGGCGTGCGCGGGGCAGAGGCTGACGCAGCGATGACAGTTGACGCACTTGCTCTCGTCCGCGCGCATGCGCCCCGTTGCGGGGTCGAAAAAATGCAACTCGTTGGCGCACTGCCGTTCGCAGACGCGGCAGACGGTGCAGCGGGATTCGTTGCGCACGATTTCATAATCGGGTCTGATGTAGAGTTCCATTACGCCCGTCCTCCTTGACGATAGAGTTCATAGACGACCGCTTCGCCGCCCGCGGGGGAATAGATCTTATCGAGAGAGGGTTCGATGCGTCTGATCGCGCTCTCTTCGCTGGAAATATACGCCTTGGCTCCCTTTTCCGCGCAGACCATGGAACGCAGTTTGAGGCGGTCGCAGAGCCCCATGATGCCGCCTTCATAGCCGACGATGACGGAGAAAGGTCCCGTGATGAGCAGAGAGGGGAACATGCGCCGCAGGAGGGATTCCTGGCTGCGCGCGGGCTCTTTTTTGCGTTCGATGGTCGACCAGAAGGACGCCGCGATGACGTGAGAGACCTCTTCCAAAGTGAGCCCCTGCCGCCGCACGAGATAGTCGATGATGTAGGTGATGACCTCGGTATCCGTCTGCAAAGTGCACTTGTAACCGAACATCTCCATATAGCGGCGGTTGGCGTCGTAAGAGGAGATCTCGCCGTTATGCACGACGGAAAGGTCCAACAGCCCGAAGGGGTGCGCCCCGCCCCACCAGCCGGGGGTGTTGGTGGGGTATCTGCCGTGGCACGTCCAGGCATAGCCCTCATATTCATCGAGACGGTAAAATCTGCCGATGTCCTCGGGGTAGCCCACCCCCTTGAAGATGCCCATGTTCTTGCCGCTGGAAAAGACGTAAGCGCCCGCCACTTCGCTGTTGATGCGGATGACGCAGCGCGCCACATATTCCCGTTCGGGGAGATGGGAGTTGGCAAGTTTCCTCGGCAGCGGCGCCAGAAAATAACGGAAGATGACGGGTTCGCCGGAAACGGCGGGGAGTTTGCGCGTCTGTATTTCCGAAGCGTATACGATCTCAAAATGCCGTTTCAAAAACGCTTCCGTCTCTTCCTGCGCCTTCTGCGACTCAAAGAAGAGATGAAAGGCGTAAAAGTCTTTGTAGTGCGGATAAATGCCGTACCCCGCGAACCCGCCGCCGAGCCCGTTGGAACGGTCGTGCATGACTTCGATGGCGGCGATCATGTCCGCTCCCGTCATCTTTCTGCCGCTGCGGTCAATGACGCCCGCCACGGCGCAACCCGAAGGGTTCCGAAATTCGCCTTCTCTCATAATCTTGCCTCGGGATATCCCGAACCTCCTTTCCGTATCCGTTTTTTGCGGAAATATTACTGCCATTATATTCCCGCCGACCGTCCCTGTCAAGCAATGAACAAGCCTTGCAAGTTTGCACTTTTTTATGTATATTATAAGTATATCTTATGGAACGGCGTATTTTCACGGAAAAACGTCGGTGTTCCTATAATTTATATTGATAGCAAAAGAGAAGCGCTCCCGCACGAGGCGAGAGCGTTTCCCTTAGATTATGTAGAGAGTGTGTGGGCAAGCGTTATTCATCCTGCAAAGCGTCGTAACCGCTTTCGCCGGTGCGCACGCGCACGACGTCCTCAACGTCATAGACGAAGATCTTCCCGTCGCCGATGTGCCCCGTATAGAGCGCGCCGCGCGCCGCTTCGATGACCTTTTCCACGGGCACCTTGCTGACGACGACTTCCACCTTGACCTTGGGCAGAAGGTCCATGTCCACCTTGACGCCGCGGTAATATTCGCCCGCGCCCTTTTCAACGCCGCAGCCGAGGACCTGCGTAACCGTGATGCCCGTAACGCCGACCGCGCCGAGGGCGGCTTTCAGGTCATCGAATGCGGACTGTCTGGCGACGATGACGACCTTGGAAAGTTTTTCCGTCCGCTCGCTCGCATGAACGACGGGGATCGCCTCGGGCATTGAAGGTATTGCGGCGGGGGCGTTCTTTGCGGGCGCCGCTTTTTCCGTGGACATATCGGGGTCAAGCATTTCCGCCGCGAGGGGAACGGGCGCGAAATTTGCATAGGCGCTGACAAGACCGTGTTCGTGCTTGTCGAGCCCTTCGATCTCTTCGGCCATGGAAGCCCGCAGCCCGATCGTCTTTTTGAGCAGGAAGAAGAGCCCGATCATGCAGACGGTCGTCCACGCGGCGATGCAGACGATGCCGAGCAACTGCACGCCCAGCATGTTGAAGCCGCCGCCGTAGAAGAGCCCTTTCTGCGCCGAATTGCCCACGGGGTTGATGCCTGTCGAGAAGAGCCCGACGGCGATGGTGCCCCAGAGCCCGTTGACGCCGTGCACCGCGATGGCGCCCACGGGGTCGTCGACGTGCAGTTTCTTATCGATGACTTCGACGGCGACGTCGACGAGAATGCCTGCCACAAGACCGATGAAGAAGGCGCCGACGACATCGACGTTCGCGCAGCCTGCCGTAACCGCCACGAGCCCCGCCAAGGAGCCGTTGAGCGTCATGGAAACGTCGGGTTTCTTGTTCTTGATCCAAGTAAAGACCATGGTGGAAATGGTACTCGTCGCCGCCGCCACCGTCGTCGTAACGAGCACCTGCGCGAGTTGGGTCATGCCCGAAGTCGCCGCACCGTTAAAGCCGTACCAGCAGAACCAGAGGATGAACACGCCGAGCGCGCCGATGGGGATGTTGTGCCCCGGGATGGCGCGGACGAATTTAGCCTCTCTGCGTTTCAGGGTGGGTTTGCCGTCCTTATCGAGGTATTTGCCGTAGCGGGGACCCAGGATGAGCGCGCCGATGAAGGAGGAGATGCCGCCCACCATATGGATGAGCGAGGAACCGGCGAAGTCGACGTAATAGACGCCGGCGATCTCCTGCGTGAGCCAGCCGCCGCCCCACACCCAGTGCGCTTCGATGGGATAGACCACCGCGCTGATGACGAGGGAATAGATGCAGTAAGAGAGGAATTTCGTGCGTTCTGCCATGGCGCCCGAAACGATGGTCGCCGTCGTCGCGCAGAACACGAGATTGAAGAAGAAACTTGACCAGTCATACGTTTCAAAATTCGCAAAAAGGTCGAGGTTGGGGATGCCGACCAATCCGAAAAGGGCGTCCTCGCCCATCAGCAGCCCTGCTCCCAGAAGCACGAACACAATGGTCCCCAGGCAGAAATCGAGCAGGTTTTTCATGATGATGTTGCCCGCGTGCTTTGCCCGCGTGAAGCCCGTTTCCACCATGGCAAACCCCGCCTGCATGAACCAGACGAGGATGGCGCCGATCAGGAACCAGACGCCCGTTGATCCGAAAATTTCCATAAGATTACCTCCGCATAAATTTTATCTCCTTTCAATTGACGCTGAACAGGAGATCGCCGTAGGTCGGGAACGGCCAGACCTTTTTGTCGGTCAGTCCCTCCGCCCGATCCGCCGCGGTCCGCAGTTGCTGCATGACGGGGAGCACTTTCTCCGCAAAAAATGCCGCCTGCGCCGCCGTTTCGGGCACCGCCTGTGCCTTGGCAAGCAACGATTCCAGCGCGTTCGCGCTCTCTGCGATCTCGGCGTTGAGAGCAAGCAGTTTTCTCGCCGTTTCCTCCTCGGCGGGCGTTTCCGCTCCGGGGAGTGCCGCCTTGACTGCGGCAACGGTCTTGACAAGCCCGCGCACATAGCCGCTGACGGCGGGGAAGATGTCGCGCCGCGCCATATTGAGCATGGTGAGCCCTTCGATGGCGAGCACTTTGGAATAGTTTTCGAGCATGATCTCGGTGCGGGTAACCACTTCGCGTGCCGTAAACACCTTCATGCGCTCGAAGAGGGCGATGTTCTTTTCGTCCGCGAAGTGCGGCAGCGCTTCGGCGGCGTTTTTGAGATTGCAGAGCCCTCGTTTCGCCGCTTCTTCCGTCCATGCGGGCGAATAGTTGTTGCCGTTGAAGATGATGCGCTTGTTTTCGCGGATGGTCCGCACGACGAGTTCGTGCAGCGCCGCCGTAAAGTCGGGTGCGGCTTCCAGCGTATCGGCAAACTGCCGCAGGGTGTCCGCCACGATGGCGTTGATGGTGATGTTGGGACCCGCCAGCGAGAAGGAAGAGCCCACCATGCGGAATTCAAACTTGTTGCCCGTAAAGGCAAAGGGGGAAGTGCGGTTGCGGTCGGTCGTGTCTTTGGGAATGACGGGCAGCGAATCGACGCCCAACTGCATCACCTTGCGTCCCGTGCCCCGATACGGCTCTTCCTTTTCGAGAGCGGAAAGGATGGCTTCCAACTCTTCGCCGACAAAGACGGAAACGATGGCGGGCGGGGCTTCGTTGGCACCGAGGCGGTGGTCGTTGCCCGCGCTCGCCACGGAGAGGCGCAAAAGGTCCTGATGGTCGTTGACCGCCTTGATGACCGCCATCAAAAAGAGCATGAACTGACCGTTTTCGGCGGGCGTCGTGCCGGGATCGAGCAGATTGAGCCCCGTATCCGTGCCCATCGACCAGTTGTTGTGCTTGCCCGAACCGTTGATGCCTTCAAAGGGCTTTTCGTGCAGCAGGCAGACGAGATCGTGCCGTGCGGCGACTTCCTTCATGACTTCCATCATCAGTTGGTTCTGATCGGACGCCACGTTGATGGAAGTGAAGATGGGGGCAAGTTCGTGCTGGGCGGGCGCGACTTCGTTGTGTTTGGTCTTGGCGAGGATGCCGAACCGCCAGAGTTCTTCGTCCAGATCCTTCATGAACGCCGAGACGCGCGGCTTGATGGGGCAAAAATAGTGGTCCTCGAGCTCCTGCCCCTTGGGCGCCTTCGCTCCGAACAGCGTCCTGCCCGTGAAGATGAGGTCCTTTCTCTTTTCGT
>CALVZM010000057.1 GCA_944372515.1 uncultured Clostridia bacterium | reverse complement strand
AACCTGGCTGCCGACTACGAGATCTATGAAGCGAGAACGTGCACCTACCACTTCTATGGCGGCGTCAGCGGTTCTTCGGGCGTCGGCGGCAACCTCAATGTTACCGATATTTATCTTCTGCCCGGCGGCAAAGCGGTCGACATGACGGGCCGCGATTCCATCACCTATACGGAAGGCACCTGGGAAGAAAAAGACGGCACTCTCACGCTCAATCTCGCCAATATAACCGCTGTGGAAAAGTCGACCGACGGCAAGGGTTATCGCCTCGAATATAAAAAGTCGGGCGGCGGCGGTCCTTTCGGCGGAGGAGACCCTTATTATGTCTATTCCGAAAAGGCGGACGGCACTTATTACACCGCGGCTGATTTTGCTGCCTGATTGAGGGAGAAGGGACCATATGAACAACGTATCGACGCAACAAAAATTGGATTCGATGAAGAAGATCGGCAAGGCGCTGCGCATTGCAACGCTGATAACTTCCATCGTCGCCGCCGTATTGTTGATTCTCTTCCTGCTGATGCCTGCCACCAACCTGCAACTTGCGGGCGCGGGCAAGTACATAGACGGATATAACTATTACGGCTGGCAACTCGCCATCTTCGGCTGCGGGTATCCGCCCGTACCCATTCTGGCGCTGTTTGAAGACGCCGGTTCTCTGGCAGGCGACTTTGTGCCCACCACGCATGATTTTGACACCAACATTCTGTTGATCTTGGGCATCGTTCTGCCCATCATCGCACTCATCGCGGGGGGCATCGTCTCCAAAAAATTAAAGAACAGGGGCAAGGCGGTCTGCGAATTTGTAGCGGTGGCGTGCCTGCTCATCGGCGGGCTGCTGCTTCTCAACTGCGCATCTCTGTCCGTTCTCACCGCCACCGATTCGGGCACCACGCTCTTTCTGAGCAGCATTCTCGAACCGGCGGTCGAAGCGGGCACCTACAAGACGCTCGTCTACCCCGTGATCTTGTTTATCGTGCTTCTCTGCATTGCGGCATTCAAGACGCTGCGCGGCGCATTCCTGCTCTATCAGCGTTCTTATGCCAGAAAGGTATCCGCAAAATAAAAAAAGCCGTCCCCGCCCCGCAAGGGGCGCGGGGGGGGGCAAAAAAATAAAATAAGGAGTACACTCAATGAACAAAGCAAAGACAAAATTTATTGCCATTGTGTCATCCGTTGCCGTCGTCCTGCTTGCTTTAATGATCGTTCTTCAGGTCGTTATGTATGCGAACGAGAGCACGATGGATACGTGGCTCGGGCATGGGAAACGTGTGGACGTCAAAGCCGACGAAAGCATGACAGGCGACTACATCGACTTTAAGTACAGCGACCTGACCAGCGCAGCCGAGAACGCTCAGGACGTTACGCAGCAGGTCGCCGAAGAGGGTATGGTTCTCTTGAAGAACGAGAACAACGCTCTGCCTTTGGCGAAAAACACCAAGGTTACGCTGCTGGACTATTGGGGCTGGCACAACAACATGGCGGGCGGCGAAGACCCCGCCACGACCCGCGGCGCCGTGTCGCTCTATCGCGGCATCTGGGAGGATGAGGACTTCGACGTCAACACCGCCAACCTCAAAGACGCCACAGCCAAGGCTTTGGACGACACCGATATTCCCACGAAAGACAGCGCGACCCTGACGAACAATCCCACATATGGTCAATCGTCGGCGGCTTTGGATGCCGCGCTCGGCACAACCAAAGATACATATAATACCGCCATCGTTACCATCAAGAGAAATTCGGGCGAAGGCAACGACCAGAAGAAGTACATCACCACGGAAGGTGAAAATCTCCGCACCGGTCTGACCCTGACGAGAGCCGAAATGGAGATCATCGACTACGCGAACAAGAACTTCGACAAAGTCATTCTCCTCATCAACTCCGTCAACACCATGGAACTCGGCTTCCTCGATGAAAACGATCCCAACATGAAGGACGGCATCTACACCGATCCTTACGGCACGGGCGTTACGATGGACTGCTCCAAGATTGCCGCGGCGGTCTGGGTGGGTGGCTGCGGCTCGCAGGCAGGCTATGCGATTGCCAACATCCTCAAAGGCGAGGTCAACCCGTCGGGACACCTGTCCGACATCTATGCGCGCGTCCTGCGGGACGATCCCACCTACAACAACATGTCTTCGGAAAACGGTGAAGGCGCGGATGCGGTCGTGCACGAATATTCCAACAGTACTGCGCTCAACTCCTATGCCGCGGCAACCTACTTCTCCGAATATGAAGAGGGCATCTACATCGGCTATCGCTATCACGAAACGGCGGCTGCCGAAGCGGCAAAGGGCAACTATGAAGGTTACGATTATGACGAAGCCGTCGTCTATCCCTTCGGCTACGGTCTGAGTTACACCACCTTCACGCAGGAATATGAGGGGGCGTACACCTACGACGACGAGACCGAAACCTTCACCTTCAAGGTGAAAGTTACCAACACGGGCAGCGTTGCAGGCAAGGGCGTTGCGCAGATCTATGTCAACGTTCCTTGGGAAAAGGGTCAGGTCGAAAAGGCGCACGTCGTCCTCGGCGGCTTTGCCAAGACCGGCGTCCTCGACCCCAACGGCGACTCCGAAGTCGTTACCATCGAAATCAAGAAGGACTATTTCAGTTCCTACGACTACAAGAGCGAAAAGGCATACCTGCTCGATGCGGGCGATTATAAGTTCTATCTCGCTTCCGACGAATTGGGCAGCCACAGTTGGACGGAAATCGACAAGATGGATGCAAGCGAACAGGCGAAAGTCCTGCAAACTTACAACCAGGCGAACAGAGTCGTCTACAACGAACAGTACGGCAAGCGCGTTACCGATGACGTCGTTGCCACCAACGTGATGGATGACGAACTCAACAGCAAGTTCAAATCCTATAAGGAAGGCTCCACGGGCGACGGCTACATCCACGATTTCAGCCGTGAAGACTTCAAAAAGTCCTTCCCCACGGCTCCCACCGGTCAGGACTTCGTCCTCAGCGGCGACTATCATCTCCAATATGTTGCCAAATACAACGTATGGCAGGATACGGACAACAACGTGGATGAGGACGGCAATCCCATCGACCAGAGCACGGTTCCCGAAACCAACGTCGATGAAACCAACTATACCCTCGCCGATATGCGCGGCGTAGACATCGACGACGAGAAGTGGGACGACTACATCAACCAGTTCACCGTTGACTCCATGGAAAACATGTTCGGTAACGGCGGCTGGGGTCAGCCCGGCGACGAGGACAACGGCGTTCCCAAGACGCTCGATGCCGACTCTCCTTACGGTTACTATGCGTTCCAGGCGGGCATTAGATCCGGCGGCGGTCAGAACACCTGGTACTGCTCCGCGCCCATGGTGGCAGCCACCTTCAACACGACGCTCGCCAAAGAAGTCGGCCGTGCGTTCGGTGAAGAGGCAAAAGCGCTCGGCATCAACGGCTTGTACGGCTTCGGTATGAACCAGCACCGTTCCGCGTTCGGCGGCCGTAACTATGAGTACTATTCCGAAGATCCCGTCCTGTGCGGCAAGATCGGTGCTGCGGAGGCGGAGGGCGCCAACGAAAAGGGGCTCATCACCTACATGAAGCACTTTGTCCTGAACGATCAGGAAGCGTACAGACAGGCGAACGGCTACTGCGCCTGGGTCAACGAACAGGCGTTCCGCGAAGTCTATCTGCGTGCGTGGGAGATCTACATGAAGGAAGCCACCACCACGATGAACTACTATGCGGTCAACAAAGAGACCGGTTCTTACGAGATGGCTGAAAAAGAGATCTCCGCGGCAACCGCCATCATGACCTGCTATAACCGCATCGGCACCACGTTCGGCGGCGCGTCCGTCTGCATCAACGGCATTCTGCGCAGAGAATTCGGCTTCACCGGTACCGTCCTCACCGACGCCGGCGGACAGAAGTCCACCTACATGACCACCGACCTCGCGCTGCGCAGGGGACAGAACCTCTGCCTGACCGACAACGGCAGCACGCCCAACGCTTCGCTGTACGATACCGAGAGCCCGACGGCTGTCTATTGGCTGAAACATTCCACCAAATACCTGCTCTTCAACATTGCCAACAGCAATACGATGCAGGGTCTGGCGCCCGGCGATACCTTCTACTATGAGATCTCGCCTTGGAAGGTCGGCTTGATCGTCGGTTGGGTTGTTGTGGGTATCTATGCCGCGGCTGCCGTCGTCCTCGACGTGCTGGTGGCAAAGGATGTAATCCACCTGAAAGAAAAGGAGAAGAAACAGAGGACCGAAGATGAATATTGATCTTTGAAACTCATCTCTAAATCAAAAAGGCGGCTGCCCGTTTCAAGCGGGCAGCCGTTCTTTTTGTGCTTTCTCTGTCGTTTGTGTCGTTATTTTGCCGTTCGTCCCAGCCCCTTGCATTTTGTGTCCCGTTGTGCTATAATGAAACACATAGAAGGGGGGGGGGTATGTCTTGACACATCTTCTATTGGATATACATTTATTCGGCGTCGGCGTCGACGCGCCGCTGATCATACAGGAATTATGCATAGCCCTGTCCACCGTCCTGCTTTTGGGGATCGGCGCGCGGGGCAAGTTCGATGCGCTTCGCTTTTGCCTGGAAACGGCGGCGCTCACGCTTGCCTTTTTCCTGCTGAATCTCATTTCGGGCGCCGTGTCGATGGCGGCGAACGTGTTTTTCGGCTCTTACCTGCATTATCTGTTGGGCATCGTGCTGTTTGCGGTATTTTTCGGCGTGCACGGTCCGCTGACCCGCGTGGTCATGGCAAGCGTCGTCTTTTCCGTTTCGGTCATGATGGCATCGTTCGGCACCCTGCTCGGCAACGCCATCGAAGTGAGCGTGGCGGGGTTCGACATCGCCTGGACAAAGATCGGCGCTTCGTTCTTCACCGTGCTGTTTGCGGCGATCTATTACCGCTGGCCGCTCTTCCGTTTCCGCATCAGCGGCTTCGATGCCTCGCTCAACATCGTGAGCAATCTGCTTTCGGCGCTGCTTTTCGTCATTTTGGAGTTCTGTCAGCGATACGGCAATTTTGCGTTCGGGCTCATATTGCAATTTTCCGGCTATCTGTCCCTCTCCATCATCTTCGTGTTCGTCATCAACGTGATGACCTATTTCATGACCTACTTCCTCTGCCGTGAGCGGGAACGCATCATGAACTATCAGATGGAGCGGCAGAAGAGCCGATCCCTGCACGACCTGCTGGCGCTGTCCGAACAGAAACTCATCGAACTGCGCGAAGTGCGCCACGACGTTAAAAATCAATATGCCTACATGCAGACGATGCTGGAATCCAAGCGCTATGACGAGTTGAAGGACTACTTCAAGGAGTTGGTCGGCACCTTCTCAAAACCGCTCTACGACGCGGTGGAGAGCGGCAACGCCATCGTCGATTCGGTGCTGAACATGGAGCGTTCCAAGGCGCGCGAAGCGGGGCTCAAATTGGAAGTGCGTGCCGCCGTTCCCGCCTGTCTTCCGTTCCCGCAGTCGGCGATCCTCGGGCTCTTCGGCAACGTCATCGACAACGCCGTCGAGGCGTGCGAGCGGGAGGGGTTCCAGGGCGCGTCCGTCGAGATCGTCGTGGGCATGCAGGGCAACTATATGTTCTTCAACGTGTCCAACCCGACCCGCAAAACCTATGTTACGACGGACGGGGGACACTCGGAAAAGAAGGATAAGGTGCTGCACGGTTACGGCATGCGCATCATTCATAAGATCGTGAAAAAATATAACGGGTATTACCGCTGTTTCGTGCGGGACGGGAAATATGTTTTTGAAAGCCTGCTGGACACCACATGCCCTGCGGCGTTGGCGGAAGGGGCGGCTTCGGTGAAGGATAAAGAAGAATAAAGAGGAAGGGAGAAAAGAAGAATGTTGACGATCGCCGTTTGCGACGATGAAAAGATCGCGCTCGACATCATTGCCGGCGCGGTGCAGAAGGTGTTTGCTTCTTATAAGGTGGAAACGCGGGTGGATACGTTCTCCCGCTCGGGGGATCTGTGGAACGCGTTGCAGAAACAGGCGTATAATCTCCTGTTCCTGGACATCAACATTGCGGGTCTGAACGGCATCGATCTGGGCAAAAAGATTTCTGCCCTGGCGGGGAGACCCGACATCGTGTTCGTGTCCAGCAACGTGGGGCGCGTATTCGAGACCTTTGAAGCCAATCCCTTCGGGTTTGTGAGAAAAGATAACTTCTTGAAGGACATTTCGGGCGTCATCGAGCGGTATGTCAAGCAGAAACTGACGGCTAAGAGTTCTCTTTTGCAGTTTGAACTGCGCGACCGCGGCGGGCTGGTAACGCTGGATGTTTCGCTCCTGAAATATATCGAGTGCCTGCGCAACGAGCAGATCTTTCACATGGACGGACAGGAGGAAAAGTCCATCCGTTCCCGCATGCAGACCCTCGAAGAGCAGTTGGAGTCCTATGGCTTTCTGCGCATACATAAGGGATATCTGGTCAACTGCCGCTACATCGCCCGCTTCGATAAGGAAACGGTAACCTTAAAGACGGGCGAAACCCTGCCCGTGGGGCGGTCCAAACACGCGGAGTCCATGGACGGATATCTGGAATTTATCCATAAAAACGGCATTTCCATCATCGGATAAACCCCGTTTCCTTTTCCCGTTATTTGCGGGCATGGGTGGGCTGAAAAATCAAAAAGCGCCTTTTGCGGGCGCTTTTTTTCGTGCTTTTTTTCGCTTCTTACAGAACGGGCGGGGACGTGATCTTGTTGCACACGTTGATGCCGGCGTCCCGCAGCGGGCGGACGGTTTTGTCGTCGGCGTCCGTCATCACGGCGTCATAGACGTTCGGCGCGCAGGTGCGGTAGGGCGCGGTGGAAAAGAGTTTGGTCCTGTCAACGACCAGGATATGCCTGCTGCTCTGTTCGAGGGCGACCTGTTTGAGTTGTATGGTTTCCAGGGAATATTCATAGGACCCCTTGTCATCGAGCGCCGCGCACGAACAGAGCATGAGATCGAGGCGGAAGGAGCGCAGAAGGTTACAGGTGAGGCTGCCCGTAACGGAATTGGTGTTGAAGTGCACTTCCCCCGCGGGCATGATGATGTGCACGTTTTCTTTCTGCGAGAGTTTCAGCGCGATCTGCAAGCCGTTGGTAACGACCGTTTTGTGCGTGAGATCCATGCGCTCCGCGAGGGCGAGGCAGGTGGAGGAGTTGTCGATGAACACCGTCTGAAAGGGTGGCAGGTTGCCGAGCGCCACGCTCGCCGCCTGCTCCTTTTCCTTTGCGTTCTTTTCCAGCCGCACGAAGATGGAGATCTCGTCCGAGTCCTCAATGTACAGCGCGCCCCCGTGCGTGCGGGCGATCATGCCCAGCTTCTGCATTTCCAGAAGATCCCGCCGTATGGTGGCGGGGGACACATAAAGCAGTGCGGAAAGTTCTTCCACGGACGCCCGCTTCTTTTCTTTCAGATATTCCGAGATCGGTTTGAACCGTTCGTTGACGAACATATGCTTTCGCCCCTTTTTGTTTCGTTTTGCACAGTATACTGTAAGGGAAAAATACGAACCACGTCTTTTGCGGCATCTTTTGTGCGTTTTGCCGTTCATCGTCTTGGCAATACGGCGGGTATTGCCGCATCCTCTTCACGGCAATCCATCTCAAAATCTTGCCGCAAAAGGTGCAAAGCAATCAAAAGCCGTATATTTTGCGGTCAGGCGCGGCGAAAGGCGCAGTGCGTGCC